>NZ_JBNPTX010000006.1:0-448355 GCF_051167875.1 Bradyrhizobium sp. HKCCYLRH3097 | reverse complement strand
ACCCCAAAACTGTCAACTATGTCCCCGAACAGGTGTAAGCTATGTCTCCGGGCTGAACACTTCGCTCGCAATGACGGAGAGAGTTGGTGCAAACCACTCTTTCCGTCATTGCGAGGAGCGTAGCGACGAAGCAATCCAGGGGCTGCAACATACGGTCTGGATGGCTTATCCCCATGCTCCTCGCGATGCCGCGGAGCTCGCTCACGACCGCCCCGTCATCTCCTTCGCGCGCGCGCCGAACATCACATGACGCGACTGCTCGTTGAACGGCTCCTTGACGAACTTGCCGATCGCCAGCCCCGCCTGCAGCTTGGGCCGCGCGCGCAGGTCCGCGTACCAGCGCTGGATGTCGGGATAGTCGTCGAGCGTGAATCCCTGGGCCTTATGCGTCATCATCCAGGGAAAGCAGGCGATGTCCGCGATCGAATAGTCGTCGCCGGCGACATAGGCGCCGGTCTTGCCGAGCTGCACGTCGAGCACGTGGAACAGCCGTGCGACCTCGTCGCGGTAGCGCTGGATCGCGTAAGGGATCTTCTCAGCCGCATAGAGCGCGAAATGGCCGTGCTGCCCCATCATCGGTCCCAGTCCGGCCATCTGCCACATCACCCATTGGATGACACGCGAGCGCGCCCGCGTCTCCTGCGGCAGGAAACGGCCGGTCTTGTCGGCGAGATAGATCAGGATGGCACCGGTCTCGAACACCGGGAACGGCGCGCCGCCGTCGGCCGGCGCGTGATCGACGATCGCGGGAATCCGGTTGTTCGGGCTGATCGCCAGGAACTCTGGCTTGAACTGGTCGCCGGCGCGGATGTCGACGGGAATGACGGTATAGGGCAGCCCGAGTTCCTCGAGCATGATCGAGATCTTCCAGCCGTTCGGCGTCGGCGCATAATGGAGATCGATCATCCTTCCACGATTCCTTCCCCGGACCATTATGCCGCGCTGCGGAACACGCGAGGCGGCTTCGTTCTTCTGTACCTGAAGGGTAAGCCATGGCAGACAGGCGCTCAAGCCTGACCGCCTTTATGCTGGAGAGTTCGACCATGCTGTTTCCATCGACCATCGCAGGCTCGCTGCCGAAGCCGGAATGGCTGGCCGAGCCCAACGTGCTGTGGGCTCCGTGGAAGTCGAAGGGCGAGGAGCTGGCGCGTGCCAAGCGCGATGCGACGATCCTGGCGCTGAAGCTGCAGGAGGATTCCGGCATCGACATCCTCACCGAGGGCGAGCAGTCGCGCCAGCATTTCGTGCACGGTTTCCTGGAACGTGTCGAGGGCATCGACTTCGCCCACAAGGTCGAGATGGGCATCCGCAAGGACCGCTACAAGGCGATGGTACCGCAGGTGGTGGCGCCGCTGTCGCTGAAGGGCCGCGTCCATGGCGACGAGGCGCGGATCGCGCGCACGCACACCACGCGCGCGCTGAAGTTCACGCTGCCCGGACCGATGACCATCATCGACACCATCGCCGACAATTACTACGGCGACCGTGTGAAGATGGCGTTCGCCTTCGCCGAGCTGCTGAACCAGGAGGCCAAGGCGCTGCACGACGACGGCATCGACATGATCCAGTTCGACGAGCCCGCCTTCAACGTCTACATGGACGAGGTGCGCGACTGGGGCATCAAGGCGTTGGAGCGCGCCGCCGAAGGGCTGACCTGCCCGACTGCCGTGCACATCTGCTACGGCTACGGCATCAAGGCCAACACCGACTGGAAGGAGACGCTGGGCGGCGAGTGGCGGCAGTATGAGGAGACCTTCCCGGTCATCGACGCCAGCACCATCCAGCAGGTCGCCGTCGAATGCCGCAATTCGAAGGTGCCGATCGAGCTGCTCGGCCTGCTCAAGAACAAGATCGTGCAGGCCGGCGTCATCGACGTCGCCAGCGACGCGATCGAGACCGCCGAGGACGTCTGCAAGACCCTCGAGGACGTCATGAAGGTGGTGCCGAAGGAGAACATCATCGCCACCACCAATTGCGGCATGGCGCCGATGCGGCGCGAGATCGCCGAGGCCAAGCTGATGGCGCTCGGCACCGGCGCAAAGCTGGCACGGCAAAGGTTTGCCTGACTCAGATGTCAGGTCAGACCCGAGGCAAGGGCGTCGACGGCTCGCCGCCCCCCGAGGCATCGCGCTCGGGGCCCTGGCTCAATCGCGATCGCGCCGGGAGGCGACACGCACACGGGCCTGGAATCAAAGTAAGAGCGCATCCGAGGTGAGCACGGCCTCACCACGCGCGATTCGCCGCAACAGCACGGCCGCGCCTTTGCTGCCCCTGCACGACCGCCGCGATGGCCACGTCAGCCTTTCATATGCACTGCTCTGTGTTTTGCGGCAGATCGCAGCGATCATCGATCACGGTCGCCGGATGCGGAAAATCTATCCTTGGTAGCAAAATACCAGACGCACAACATTCCCGACGCTGTGTGTCTTTGCTGCGCTTGACAGTATGTGTCCTAACATTTCATTTCTTGGCCACAAGTGTGGCGTGAATTTTTTGCTGCTTAATCCAGTTCGTATCTGACCTCCGCTTTCATTATTGGGGAATGCAATGGCTTGCCTTGCGAGAACGATGTTTGCTGCGCCGAAGTCGCGGCGCTGGCTGACCCTCTCGGTTCTTCTTGCGGGCACCATGTTGAGCACCCAGGCCCTGGCGATCGATGTCGCCAACCAGACCGACTGGAATACGGCGGTGGCAGCGGTCGCGGCCGCCGGCGCCAACTCGACCGTCACCATCAACATCACCAGCGGCTTCACGCTGTCGAGCTCGCTTGCGCAACTGCAGGCCGCCAACAGCAACGTCACGGTGAACATCACCGGCAACGGCCAGACGATCAACGGCGCCTCCTCGTTTCAGGGCATCGTCGTCAACGGTGCCAACGCGCCGACCGTGAACATCTCCAGCCTGGCGATCACCAACACGGCCGCGATCGGCGGCAACGGCCAGAACGGCCAGAACGGCTATTATAGCGGCGGTCTGGCCTATGGCTCCGGCGGCGGCGGCGGTGGCGGTCTCGGTGCCGGCGGCGGCCTGCTGGTCGGCAGCGGCGCCAACGTCACGATCGCCGCGGTGACCTTCACCAGCAACAGCGCCACCGGTGGCGCCGGCGGCAATGGCGGCAGCGCACAGAATGCGGCGGCCGACCCGGTGAATGGCGGCAACGGCGGCGCGGGCGGTGCCGCGAACAACGGCGGTGCCAGCGGCGGCGGCGGCGCGGGCGGCACCGGCGGACATACCGGCACGCAAGGCACGGCCGGCACCGCGGGCGCCGCGCTCGGCGACGGCGGCGGTGGCGGCGGCGGCTCAGGCACCACCAACAGCAACACCTACACCAACAACAATCCGGGCGGCACCGGCAACGCCAATGGCGGCAACGGCGGCACCGGCGGCGACGGCGCGACGAATGCCAGCGGCGCGGGCGGGCCTGGGCCCGGCTCCGACGGCGGCGCCGGCGGCAATGGCGGCGCAGCCAATGGCGGCGCCATCTATGTCGCCACCGGCGGCACGCTGACGATTCTCGACTCGCCGATTTCGGGCAACACCGTCACCGGTGGCGCCGCCGGCACCCCCGGCATCGGCATCGGGCCAAGCGCCATCAACGGGTTTTCGGCAGCGGCCGGTGCAGCGCAGGGCGCCGGCATCTTCCTGAGCGGCGTGACGGCCAATATCAGCGTGTCCGGCGGCACCGTGACCTACGGCGACTCCATCGGCGGCACCGGACTGACGACCGGCGGCGTCAACACGGCGATCAACAAGACCGGCATCGGCACGTTGGTGCTGTCGGCGACCAATACGTTCACCGGCAACGTCAACATCAGCGCCGGCACGCTCTCGGTCGGCGCCACCGCCAATCTCGGCAACGTCGCCAACGACGTGATCATTTCCAATGGCGGCACTTTGGCGGTCACCGGCACGACGACGTTCGCCAACGGCCGCGACTTCAAGATTGCCGGGCTGTCGACGATCGACGTAGCCGGCGCGACCACGACCACGTTGCAAGGCATCGTCGGCGACGGCGCCTCCGCCGGCACCCTGGTGAAGGCGGGCGGCGGCATCCTGCTGCTCTCGGGCACCAACACCTACACCGGCGCGACCAATGTCGACGCCGGTACGCTGCGCGCGGGCTCGGCCGGCGCGTTCGGCGCCAGCACGGTGTTCAGCGTGCTGTCCGGCGCCACGCTGGATCTCAACGGCTTCAACAAGACGTTCGGCACGCTGAGCGGAGATGGCACCGTCACCGGCGCCAACGCGACGATCTCAGGTTCGTTCGCGCCGGGCAACGGCACCCCGGCGTCCTCCATGGCTATCGTCGGCAACCTCGCGTTCCAGTCGGGCGCGCAATACCTGGTGCAGGTGAATCCGAGCACGGCGTCGTTCGCCACCGTCACCGGCACTGCGACGCTCGGGGGCGCCGCCGTCACCGCGACCTTCGCAAACGGCAGCTACATCTCCAAGCAATACACCATTCTCACCGCCACCGGCGGCGTCAGCGGCACCTTCGGCGGCGTCACCAACACCAACCTGCCGGCGGGCTTCAGCGCGACGTTGAGCTACGACGCCAACAACGCCTTCCTCAATCTGACGATGGGCTCGTCGGGGAACATCAACCAGCAGAACGTCAGCAACGCGCTCAGCAACTACTTCAACACGAACGGCAGCATTCCCGTCGTCTTCACCGGCTTGACGCCAGCGGGACTGACGCAGATCTCGGGCGAGACCGCGACCGGCTCGCAGCAGACGACGTTCAATGCGATGACGCAATTCATGGGCGTCATGACCGATCCGTTCATCGGCGGCCGCGGCGACCAGGGCTCTGCGCCCAGCGGCGCGATCGGCTACGCGGAGGAGACGCTTGCTTTTGCGTCCAAGCGCAATCCGAACGACGCGCTGGCCGCGATCTACACCAAGGCGCCGGCCGCGCCCGTGGTCAGGCCGGGCTGGAGCGTGTGGGCAGCCGGCTTCGGCGGCTCGCAGACCACTGATGGCAACACCGCGCTCGGGTCCAACAATACCACCAGCAACATCTACGGCACGGCCGTCGGCGCCGACTACCGCTTCTCGCCGTCCACGATCGCCGGGTTCTCGATGGCCGGCGGCGGCACCACGTTCAGCGTCGCCAATGGCGGCAGCGGCCGGTCCGACCTGTTCCAGGCCGGCGCCTTCGTCCGGCACACGGTCGGCCCGGCCTATATCTCCGCGGCATTGGCCTATGGCTGGCAGAACATCACCACCAACCGCACCGTGACCGTGGCCGGCGTCGACCAGCTGCGGGCCAATTTCGACGCCAACACCTTTGCCGGCCGGGTCGAGGGCGGCTATCGCTTCGTGTCGCCCTGGATGGGGTTCGGGATCACGCCCTACGCCGCGGCGCAGTTCACGACGTTCAGCCTGCCGGGCTATGCGGAGAATGCGGTCTCCGGCGCCAATACCTTCGCGCTGCGCTTTGGATCGCAGAACGTCACCGATACGCGGTCGGAGCTGGGCCTGCGCACCGACAAGGCCTATGCGCTGGCTGACGGCGTTTTCACGCTGCGCAGCCGCTTCGCCTGGGCCTATGACTTCAACCCCAGCCGGTCGGCCGGGGCCACGTTCCAGACCCTTCCGGGCGCATCCTTCGTCGTCAACGGCGCGCGGCAGGCGCAGAATTCAGCGCTGACCACGGTCTCCGCTGAAATGAAGTGGCGGAATGGCTGGTCGGCCGCCGCGAGCTTCGAGGGCGAGTTCTCGGATGTGACCCGCAGCTACGCCGGCAAGGGCATCGTGCGCTACACGTGGTGACGCGCGGAGCTCCGCGCGGCACATCCGCACGGCGCCCCGATCACCCGACGGTCATCGCGCTCGGATGCAGCACCGGCGCGTAGCCCGCCTTGATCGCGCGCAGCGTCGAGGGCGGGGTCAGCAGCAACGCGTCGGTGATCCCTGCGCGTGGCGCGTCATAGCCCGCCGCCGACCAGGGCAGCGCCCTGCCTTTTCGGATCAGAAAGCTCTCCTCGCCTGACTGCACCATGGCCCCGTCAGGCAAGGCGGCGAGCGGCGCCGGCAGCGGATGCAGGCGCTTGCGACCGCGATCGAGGCGCTCGCGATGGAGCACGCGATCAATCTCGGAGATGCGCAGTGCCCCGACGCCGTTGCCCTCCTCCCACGCCGCACGAAACCTCTTGGCGTCGTCGCGGCGGCAGTAGAAGCAGGGGCGATGACCGGCGGCGAGCGCGGTCGCCTCGTCAAGGAAGAACAGCTCGGTCCAGCTTTGCGTTGCCATGACCTTGCGGCGCTTGCCGCGAAACTCGCACAGGCAGACCAGCCAGGCGGGACTCGACCAGCGCCGGTTCAGCAGCGTCTTCGTCGCGGGGTCGTGGATGATGCCGCGATTTCCGGTGAAGAGGCCGCGATGCGGCGCGGCGACGATATCGCCCATCGGCGTGACGCGGTTCTGCAGCGGCATGGCGAGCCTTCGGCTGGCGAATAGCGAATGGGGAGTAGCGAATAGCGAACGCCTCGCCCACCCGAATTCCCTATTCGCTACTCCCTATTCGCCACTCTCCGGGCTTACGCCGCCCCGTCGCGCAGCGGCGGCGCGAACGACAGCGCGGTGTCCCAGGGGAAGAAGATCCAGGTGTCCTGCGACACCTCGGTGATGAAGGTGTCGACCAGCGGCCGGCCCTTCGGCTTGGCGTAGACGGTGGCGAAATGGGCGTCGGGGAGGATCTCGCGGACCATGCGTCCGGTCTTGCCGGTATCGACGAGATCATCGACGATCAGGAGCCCCTTGCCGGTGCCGCCGCCGAGTTGCGCCGTGTCGGCCGAGATGCCCTTCAGGACCTGCAGCTCGCCCTGCTTGGTGTGGTCATAGCTCGCGATGCAGATCGTATCGATGACGCGCACGCCAAGCTCGCGCGCCACGATCGCCGCCGGCACCAGTCCGCCGCGGGTGATGGCCACGACGGCATGAAACGGCCCGATCTCGTTCAGCCGCCAGGTCAGCGCCCGGCAATCGCGATGAAACTGGTCCCAGGACACCGGGAAGGCCCGGCCTGCGCGCTCCTCTGCACTCAAAGTCTTGTCTGGCATCTCATCTCGTCCGTGAGTTCTCGAAAGCTGCACCTGCTTTAGCGCGTCACATTCAGCCCGGCGAGCATCTCCTTCACGGCCGCCATCGCGGCCGACAGCTTGTCCTGGTCGCGCGAGCGCACCACCAGATGCGTGTTCGGCTTCTGGTCCTCGTCGATGAAGGGATAGCTGCCGATGATGGTCTCGGGGTGCGCCTTGGCGATCTCGCGCAGGGGGCCGCCGATATCGCCCTCGCGGGCATTGGCGCGCACGGTCTCCGACAGCATGCGCACGCCCGATTTCAGCTTCGGCGCGACGATGTCCATCATCGCCTGCATGATCGACGGCACGCCGGCCATGACGATGACGTTGCCGAGCTTGAAGCCGGGCGCCAGGATGGTGGCGCTCTGGATCAGCTCGGCGCCGTCGGGGATGCGCGCCATGCGCAGCCGCGCCTCGTTGAGCTCCTGCTCGCTCCAGCGCTCGCGGAAGCGCGCCACCACCTCGGGATGGTGGTCGATGCCGACGCCGAACGCCTTGGCGATCGCATCCGCGGTGATGTCGTCATGGGTCGGACCGATGCCGCCGGTGGTGAACACATAGGTGTAGCGATGCCGCAGCGCATCGAGCGCCGCGATGATGTCCGGCTCGTCGTCGGAGACCACCCGGACCTCCTTGAGGTCGATGCCGAGATTGGTGAGGTATTCGGCGATGAAGCCGATGTTCTTGTCCTTGGTGCGGCCGGACAGGATCTCGTCGCCGATGACCAGCAACCCCGCGGTGACGATCTCGCTCATGGTTTCTCCTCGCATCTGTCGTCTCTTTTGGCCCGCCACGGCGCCAATGTCATCCGGAACGTCGCAGTCTATGCCGCGGATTTGAGCACCACGCAGCCGGTTTTTCGGGCACGGCCTTCGCACCCCCCCACGAAATGCCGCAGGAGAATGCATATCGCGCTGGCCCGCCCCTTGCTACCATCCCGAGGAGTCATGCAGTGTATGGCGAGGCTGGGACACACGGGCATCTATGGCAGTTGCGTTCGACGAAATGAACGGGCCGGGCGGCGAGGTCCGTCAGGCGTATCAGGAGCTGTCGCGGTGGCTGAAGGAAACGCCGCCGGAGGCGCTAGAGTATCGCCGCCACGAAGCGGAGCTGTTGTTCCGGCGAATCGGCATCACCTTCGCGGTCTACGGCGAGGCGGAGGCGCAGGAGCGGCTGATCCCGTTCGACGTCATCCCGCGCATCCTCTCGGGCAAGGAATGGACCCTGCTGGAGAAGGGACTGAAGCAGCGCGTCAAGGCGCTGAACATGTTCCTGCGCGACATCTATCATGGCCGGGACATCCTCCGCGCCAACGTCATCCCGGATGACTTGATCTTCCAGAACCCGGTGTTCCGCCCGGAGATGAACGGCCAGGACGTGCCGCACGACGTCTACGTCCATATCGCCGGCATCGACATCGTCCGCGTCGACGCCAACGACTTCATCGTGCTCGAGGACAACGCGCGCACGCCGTCGGGCGTGTCCTACATGCTGGAAAACCGCGAGATCATGATGCGGCTGTTTCCGGACCTGTTCGCGCGCCACCGCGTCGCGCCGGTCGAGCGCTATCCGGACGAATTGCTGTCGGCGTTGCGCTCGGTGGCGCCGCTCAGCGCCTCGGCCGAGCCGACGGTAGCGCTGATGACGCCGGGCATCTACAACTCCGCCTATTACGAGCACTCGTTCCTGGCCGACAAGCTCGGCATCGAGCTGGTCGAGGGCCGCGACCTCATCGTCAAGAACGACGAGGTGTTCATGCGCACTACCGAGGGGCTGAAGCGGGTCGACGTGATCTACCGCCGCGTCGACGACGACTTCCTCGACCCCCTCACCTTCCGCCCGGACTCGGCGCTCGGCGTGCCCGGCCTGATGTCGGCCTATGTTGCCGGCAACGTGACGCTCGCCAACGCGGTCGGCACCGGCATCGCCGACGACAAGGCGATCTACTCCTACATGCCCGATGTCGTGAAGTTCTATCTCGGCGAGGAGCCGATCCTGAAGAACGTGCAGACCTGGCGCTGCCGTGAGCCGCAGGATCTGTCCTACGTGCTCGACCATCTCGGCGAGCTCGTCGTCAAGGAGGTGCACGGCTCCGGCGGCTACGGCATGCTGATCGGCCCGGCCGCCACCAAGGCGACCATCGAGGCGTTCCGCGACAAGCTGAAGCGCGAGCCGGAGGGCTTCATCGCGCAGCCGACGCTGGCGCTGTCGACCTGCCCGACCTGCGTCACGTCAGGGCTGGCACCGCGCCATGTCGATTTGCGCCCGTTCGTGCTGACCGGCCGCGACCGCACCACCATCGTGCCCGGCGGCCTCACCCGCGTGGCGCTGAAGGAAGGCTCGCTGGTGGTGAATTCCAGCCAGGGCGGCGGCACCAAGGACACATGGGTGCTGGATGAGTAAGCCTCGCCGCCCTCGCTTCACGCGCTTCGTTCCCGTGCATGCCTTCCCCCTCGCCGGGGCGGGTTCACATCGCACCTCATAGATTGCCCATGCTGTCGCGCACCGCCGAAAATCTGTACTGGCTGGCCCGCTACGTCGAGCGCGCCGAGTACCTCGCCCGCACCATCGACGCCACCCTGCGCGTCACGGCGCTTCCCGCGGCCTATATCGGCAAGACCAATGAGTGGGAATCGGCGCTGATGACCGCCGGCGTCAACGTCAGCTTCTACGAGCATTACTCCGAGGCCAACGAGCAGAACGTCGTCGAATATCTCTCGTTCAACCAGTCGAACCCGTCCTCGATCAAGAACTGCATCGAGGCCGCCCGCCTCAACGCCCGCTCGGTGCGGACGGCGCTGACGTCGGAGATGTGGGACACCCTCAACGGCTCCTGGATCGAGCTCCAGGAGGTCTGGAGCAAGGGCACCAAGACGCGCGAGGAGCTGGCGCGCTTCCTGCGCTTCGTGCAGGAAACCTCGCTGCGCTTCGACGGCTCGGCCTACCGGACCATGCTGCGCAACGACGCCTACTGGTTCTCGCGGCTCGGGCTGCATCTGGAGCGCGCCGACAACACCGCCCGCATCCTCGACGTCAAATATCACGTGTTACTGCCCGAGGAGGAGCATGTCGGCGGCCCGCTGGACTATTATCAGTGGACCTCGATCCTGCGTTCGGTCTCGGCGCTCACGGCCTATCACTGGGTCTATCGCGAGACGCTGAAGCCCTGGCTGATCGCGGACCTGCTGATCCTCAACGACACGCTGCCGCGCTCGCTGGCAAGCTGCTACGGCAACCTCGTCCGCAATCTCGACCAGATCGGCGTCGCCTATGGCCGCCAGGGGGCCGCGCAGCGCCATGCCCGCGGCGTCCGCAACCGGCTCGACCACTCCAACATGGACGACATTTTCCAGCGCGGCGTGCACGAGTTCATCCAGGAGTTCATCGCCGACAATTCACGGCTCGGAGAGATCATCACCAAGCAGTATCTGATCTGAGCGCCTGGAGCGCGGCGAATACGGCGATGGGCGGCCGTCGGACTGTGACTGCGAGACCACGTCCGGCACCCGGCCCCTACCCTCCGCCCGAGGGATCCTCCTTCCCCCTTTCAGGGAGAGGTGAAACGAGCTACCGCGGACAGTACATCTGACGAAGACTGGTCGACCGCCATGCGCCTGCGTATCTCCCATTCCACCACCTACCGCTACGAGCCGGCGGCGACCGGCGCGATCCAGATCATCCGCATGACGCCCGGCAGCAATGACGGCCAATATGTGGCGGAGTGGCAGATCGACGTGTCGACCGATTCCCGCCTCGACATGCACGAGGACGCATTCGGCAACATCACCCACGTGATCACGCATGGCGCGCTCGAGGACCTCACGATCACCGCCGAAGGACTGGTCGAGACCCACGACACCGGCGGCGTGCTGAAGGGAGCGGACGAACGCTTCCCGCCCAGCTTCTTCCTCCGGCAGACGCCGCTCACGGCCGCAAATGCGGCCATGGCCGCCGTCGTGCGCGATCTGCGCGCGGAGTCGGAGAGCGACGTACTCGGCCTCCTGCACACGCTGATGATGCAGGTCTACGAGCACATGACCTTCGACGAGGATCCGACCCACAGCGGCACCTCGGCAGCGGAAGCCTTCGTGCTGAAGCGCGGCGTCTGCCAGGACTATGCGCATATCTTCATCGCCTGCGCGCGCGCCGCCGGCATTCCCGCGCGTTTCGTATCCGGCCACTTCCTGCGTTCCGATGGTGCAGTGCACCAGGAGGCCGGCCATGCCTGGGCGGAAGCCTATGTACCGGATCTCGGCTGGGTCGGTTTCGATGCCGCCAACTGCATCTGCACCACCGACGCTCATGTCCGGGTCGCGATCGGGCTCGATTATCTCGGTGCGGCGCCGGTGCGCGGCACACGCTATGGCGGCGGCACCGAGACGCTCACCGTGAAAGTGAAGGTCGAGCAGGTCGGCCGCGGCGGTCCGTCGCAATCCCAGTCGCAGCGGCAGTCCTGAATTCTGGAACGCGCGCTCCAGCCATGGTGTCGTTCCGGGGCGCGCGAAGCGCGTGCCCGGAATCCATCGGGCGGCAGAATGCACGGAGGGATGGATTCCGGGCTCGTCGCTTCGCTCCGCCCCGGAATGACGACCTTTTGTGGAGCGACCGCTCATTCCGGCTTCGACATTGGCGGGGGTGGACGGGAGGCCGATTTTCGCTAGTAATTCGCGCAATGGCTCGAGGGGACTGAGATGACCTATTGCTGCGGAATTCTGGTGCGTGACGGCCTCGTCATGATCGCGGACACCCGAACCAATGCCGGTCTCGACAACGTCTCGACCTTCCGCAAGCTGCACATCTTCTCCAATCCGGGCGAGCGCATCGTGGCGGTCGCCAGCGCCGGCAATCTCGCCATCAGCCAGTCCGTCCTATCGACCTTGACTGAAGGGATGGAAGACCCCGACACCGGCGAGGTGGAGACGCTGATGAACGCGCCGACCATGTTCCAGGCGGCGCAGCGTATCGGCAAGGCGATCCGCATGGTGCACGCCACCGAAGGGCCGGCCCTGAAGGCCGAGGACATCTCGTTCGACGTCTCGTTCCTGTTCGGCGGCCAGATCAAGGGCTCGCGGATGCGGCTGTTCATGGTCTACACCGCCGGCAACTTCATCGAATGCACCACCGACACGCCCTATCTGCAGATCGGCGAGCACAAATACGGCAAGCCGGTGCTCGACCGCGCCATGCATTACGACGTCGAGCTCTACGAGGCGCTGAAGACGGGCCTGATCTCGATGGACTCGACGATGCGCTCCAATCTCGGCGTCGGCCTGCCGATCGACGTGCTGGTCGTGCGCGCGGAGGCCTGCGAGGCCGACCTCAATCATCGCATCGAGGCCGGCGAGCCCTATTTCCACGATCTCCGCTCGCGCTGGTCGGCGGCCCTGCGCGCTGCGCATAACAACATTCCAAGGCCGCCCTATAAGACTCAGAGCGAGTCAAAACACTGAAACTGCAAAACACTTGAACTGAAGGTGAGGAAACATGGCTGAAGCGGCAAAGAAGATCGCGCTGGTGACAGGCGCAGGCACGGGGGTCGGCCGCGCCGCATCGCTCGCGTTGATGAACTCCGGCTTCACCGTGGTGCTGGCCGGTCGCCGCAAGGAGATGCTGGAGGAGACCGCCAAGCTCGGCCCAGCCGGCATGAGCCTCCCCGTCTCCGCCGATATGATGGACCCCGCCTCGATCGCGGCGCTGTTCGACACCGTGAAGTCGACCTACGGCCGGCTCGACGTGCTGTTCAACAATGCCGGCATGGGCGCGCCACCGGTGCCATTCGAGGACCTCACCCTGCAGCAATGGCAGTCGGTGGTGGCGACCAACCTCACTGCGCCGTTCCTGTGCACGCAGCACGCCTTCCGCATCATGAAGGATCAATCGCCGCGCGGCGGCCGCATCATCAACAACGGCTCGATCTCGGCGCACGCGCCGCGGCCGTTCTCCTCGCCCTACACCTCGACGAAGCACGCGATCACGGGTCTGACGAAAGCGTCGAACCTCGACGGCCGCGCCTATGACATCGCGGTCGGCCAGATCGACATCGGCAACGCCGAGACGCCGATGACCGAGCGCATGGTCGGCGGCGTGCTGCAGCCCGACGGCCGCATGATGCCGGAGCCGCGCATGGACGTGAAGGCGGTCGGCGACGCCGTCGCCTACATGGCCAGCCTGCCGCTCGACGCCAACGTCCTGTTCATCACGGTGATGGCGACAAAGATGCCGTTCGTCGGACGGGGGTGATCACTTCTTTCAGATC
The DNA here is from genome assembly GCF_051167875.1 of Bradyrhizobium sp. HKCCYLRH3097. NCBI lineage: Bacteria > Pseudomonadati > Pseudomonadota > Alphaproteobacteria > Hyphomicrobiales > Nitrobacteraceae > Bradyrhizobium > Bradyrhizobium sp. HKCCYLRH3097. Next base: position 435,013 of record NZ_JBNPTX010000006.1, on the reverse strand, counting down.
CCGCTCCCTGCTCTCTCCACTCGTCATTCCGGGGCATCGCGCAGCGCGAGCCCGGAATCCATAGCCACACGCGGTGGTGTGGCGCGAGATGGATGTGGCATTTATCTTCGTCACACGACGTCTCATGGTGGTGGATTCCGGGCTCATCGCTGCGCGATGCCCCGGAATGACGGAGAGAGCGCGGCCGGCTCGCCCTACTCCAACCGCTCCACCTTCCGCAGCTCGGGAAACAGCGTCATCCACGCCAGCGCGATCGCGATGGTGCCGACGCCGCCGAGGATGGCGGCGGGCATGGCCCCTAGCAGCGCGGCGGTGACGCCGCTCTCGAACTGGCCGAGCTGGTTGGAGGCGTTGATGAACAGGAAGTTCACCGCGCCGACGCGACCGCGCATCTCGTTGGGCGTGGCGAGCTGAACGAGAGAAAAGCGGATCACGACGCTGACGGTGTCGGCGGCGCCGAGAACGGCGAGCGCAGCGACCGAGATCCACATCACATGCGAGACGGCGAACACGACCGTCGCCGCACCGAACACGATGACCGCCTGGAACATGCGCAGGCCGACGCGCCGCCGAATGGTGTAGCGCGCCAGCACCGCCGTCATCGCCAGCGCGCCGACCGCGGGCGCGGCGCGCAGCACGCCGAGCCCGAACGGCCCGGTGTCGAGAATATCGCGCGCGTAGATCGGCAGCAGCGCAGTGACGCCGCCGAGCAACACCGCGAACAGATCGAGCGAGATGGTGCCGAGGATCGCCGGATTGGCGCGGATGAAGCGGACGCCGGCGAACAGATCGTCCTTGCTGCCCTCGAGCCGCTCGGCCGGCACGTCATCAGGCACCTGCATCAGGCCGGTCAGGGCCATGCCTCCGATCCAGAACAGCATCATGATGCCGTAGGGCACACCGGGCGCGACCGCATAGGCGAAGCCGCCGATCGCAGGCCCCGCGATGGTCGCGAGCTGCGCTGCACCGCTGGACAGCGCGCTGGCCCGCTGCAAGGTCCCGGACGGCGCGATCAGCGGCAGCAGCGCCGCCGTGGCCGGGCTTTCGAAGGCGCCGGCAATGCCGAGCACGAAGACGGCCGCGAACAGCTGGAATTCGCCGAGCTGACCGGCGTAAGCGCCCCAGCACAGATAGAGCGCCGTCAGCGCCTCGACGAGCTGACAGAGCTGCACGACGCGCTTGCGCTGGAATCGGTCGGCGGCGCTGCCGGCGACGAACACCAGCAGTGCCGTTGGCAGGAACTGGATCAGCCCGACCATGCCGAGATCGAAGGCGCGCCCGGTCAGGTCGTAGATCTGCCAGCCGATCGCCACCGCCGCGATCTGGCTCGCAAAGCGCGACAGGCTGCGGGACGACAGGAAGAACAGGAACGCGCTTTGCTTCAAGAGATCGCGCGCGCCGATCGGGACGGTGGACGACATGATGGCGCCTGCGTGACGCAGCCCTCACTGCTTGTCAATCGCGGGCCCCGCATGGCCGCGCGGCATTGCACGCGGCAGTTCCCTGCGCCCATAATGAAACGGGGTTCGGGGGATCTGATGCTTCAGCTGCAATCGGCGTTCGGGATAATCGCACTGCTCGCGATCGCATGGGCGCTCGGTGAAAACCGGCGCGCGGTGTCGTTGAAGCAGGCCGGGCTCGGGCTGGTGGTGACGCTCGTGACGGCCATCGTCCTGCTCAAGGTGCCCGCCGTCGCCCGCGCGTTCGGCGCCATCAACGACGTCGTGGGCGCCATCTCGTCGGCCTCCCGGGCCGGCACCTCCTTCGTCTTCGGCTATGTCGGCGGCGGCGCCCTGCCCTTCGAGCTGAAGGCGCCCGGTGCCGATTTCGTGCTCGCCTTCCAGGCGCTGCCGATCGTGCTGGTCATGAGCGTGCTCACGACGCTGTTGTTCTACTGGCGCGTGCTGCCGCCCTTGGTGCGCGGCATGGCCTGGCTGCTGGAGCGCACCCTCGGCGTCGGCGGCGCGGTCGGCCTGTCGACCGCCGCTAATGTCTTCCTCGGCATGGTCGAAGCGCCGCTGTTCATCCGGCCGTATCTGGCGCAGATGACGCGAAGCGAATTGTTTCTCGTCATGACCGGCGGCATGGCCGGCATCGCCGGCACCGTGCTGGTGCTCTACGCCACGCTGCTGGCGCCACTGATCCCGGATGCCGCCGCGCATTTCGTCATCGCCTCGGTGCTCGGCGCGCCGGCGTCGATCTTGGTCAGCCTGATCATGGTGCCGGAGACGTCGAAGCAGCTCACCGGCGGCGCGCTCGGCGATCCTGGGACTCAGGCCACCTCGACCATGGACGCGATCGTCAAGGGTACCAGCGCCGGGCTCGAACTCTTGATGAACATCGTGGCGCTGCTGCTGGTGCTGGTCGCGCTGGTGCATCTCGCCAACGCGATCCTGTCGCTCTTGCCCGCCATCGGCGGCGCCGACATCTCGCTGCAGCGGCTGCTCGGCCTCGTGATGGCGCCGGTGTGCTGGCTGATGGGCCTGCCGTGGTCGGAGGCCGTCACCGCCGGCGGCCTGATGGGCACCAAGACGGTGCTGAACGAGCTGATCGCCTATGTCGAGCTGGCCAAGCTCGATGCAGGCGCGCTCGATCCGCGCGCGCGGCTGATCATGCTGTACGCGATGTGCGGCTTCGCCAACTTCGCCAGCCTCGGCATCATGATCGGCGGCCTCGGCACCATGGCGCCGACCCGGCGCGACGAGATCAACGCGCTCGGCCTGAAATCAATCGTCTCCGGCACCCTCACCACCTGCCTGATGGGTGCGATCGTCGGCCTGCTGACGTGAGCTGAGCTCGGTCGTCATCGGCAGCAGTTGCGGCACGATCCTCGCCATCACGAGCTGGGAGCCCTCCGCCGTGAGATGCGCATGATCGAACGACAGCGGGACGTCGCCGACCGTGAGCGGACAGCGGCTGTTCTCGCAGACCGCCGACAGGATCGAGATGTAGGACAGGCCTTCGCCACTCGGCAGCGCCGCCTGCATGGCCGCATCCAGCGCGAAGATGTCCGAGCGGACGAAAGCCACGGGATCCGGAGTCGCGCCGCGCAAGGTGGCGCGCGCCAGCATCGACGGCAGCCGCGCCCGGAATTGCACGGAGGGGCCGAGCAGCACCACCGGAATGCCGGCATCATTGAGCCGAGACAGGGTCGACCTGAGGTCGCGCACCATTCCGGCAAAGCGCGGCGATCGGGCATCTTCGAGCCAATCTGCTGACATCACCACCAGATCGGGCCGGTGTGCCGCGAAGTAGTCGCGCATCTGGGCCGCCAGCGCGCGGCAGGCGGCCACGCCCTGCGTCTCCGCGCTGAAGGTCGGCATGCAGGTGGGCTGGCTCGCCTGCATGATGTTGACGGTGTCCGGATCGAGCTCGGCCTTGAGGCCGTGGTAGTAGTGCGCCGCAAAGCTGTCGCCCCACAGCAGCAAATTGGTCTTGCCTGGCACTGGACGGAGACAATCCTCGGGCACGCGCCCGTCCGGCGTCGTGAAGCAGGTGCCGTAGCGATAGACCGGCTTCATGTCGTAGGCGTTGTAGGCGTCCAGCCGCTGCGCCGCGCGGTCGGCGTCCGACACGGCGCCGGCGCGCAGCAGGCCGACGCCGCTGCCGGCCAGCAGCAGCAGGCTCGCCACCGCCGCGAGACCGAACGCGGCGCGCGGAGTCGCCGCGAGCCGGCGGTTGCGGAACGGTTGCTCGATGAAGCGCCACGACAGCGTGGCGACCGCGACCGTCAGGACGAACAGGGCCGCCCGCTCCCAGCCGTCGAGCGCGAGGCCGGGCTTGGCGAAGCGCGCGAAGGCGAACAACGGCCAGTGCCACAGATACAGCGAATAGGAAATGCGGCCGAAGAACGCCGCCACGCCGAGCGGCGATAGCGGGCTACGCGGCACGTTGGCCACGCGGGCGCCGCTCCACAGGAACAGCGCGGCGCCGAGGCATGGCGCCAGCGCGTCGACGCCGGGGAAACCCGGTCCGGGGCGCAGCGCCAGAATCGGCACCGCCATCAGCAGCAGCGACAGCGCGCGGGCGCCGCGCCGGGCGAGACCAGGCCGCGGTGCGGGAAGGCCGGATATCGCGACCAGGCTGCCGAGCAGGAATTCCCAGGCGCGCGGCGGGCTGAGGAAGAATGCGCTCGCGGACGCGCCGCCTCGCATCAGCAGCAAACCGAGCGCGAACGAGCCGGCAGCCAGCAGCGCCAGCGTGAAAGTCAGCGCCAGCCTGCGGCCGCGCGCTAGCAGCAACACGGCCCAGACCACGATCGGCAGCACCAGATAGAACTGCTCCTCGACCGCGAGCGACCAGGCGTGCAGCAGCGGCTTCTCCACCGCGGCGTGGTCGAAATAGCCCGACTGCTGCCAGAAGAAGATGTTCGAAGTGAAGGTGACGACGGCGGCCGCGGAACGGAAGAATTCGGCGCGCTCGGAGCCCAGCATGTCCTGCGACGCCGGGAGCGCCGCGAACGCCACCATGGCGTAGAGCGCCGGCAGCAGCCGCCGCACCCTCCGCTCGTAGAATTGCACGAACGAGAAGCGGCCCGCCGCGATCTCCGCGGCGATGATGCCGGTGATCAGGTAGCCGGAGATGACGAAGAAGATGTCGACGCCGACGAAGCCGCCGAAGATCGCCGGCGCCTCGAAATGGAATGCGACGACGGAGAGCACCGCGATGGCGCGCAGCCAGTCGATGTCCTCGCGATGTCCTACACCCGAAGCCGAGCCGGCGCCCGCGCTGGCGAAGCGGGGCTGCATCGATGCGCGCGTGCGAGGCGCGCGCGGGATCGTGGGAGCGAACTGGACGACGAAGCGCGGCAACGGGACGGGTACGCCTTTACGCAAGCCCGCGGCGAACACCTCTTACGGATTCGTCGCCGGCCCATCCGTCCCAGTGACGCGAGACCGGATGTCAACACACACGCGCGATGGGACCGCCGTCCATCGCACGCAAATGTTTCCATCCATTTCTGTCGGCTTTACGTCGACAGTTCGACGGTTTTGAAGTCGGCCGGCAGGATCACTTCCAGCAGCTCGACGTCGTCGGAATAGTCGAGGATCATGTGCCGGATCTTCGGCGGCTGGGTCCAGCAGCTGCCCTCCTGCATCAGCGTCTCGCCGACGCCTTCGAGGTAGCTCTTCACCCAGCCCTTGAGCACATAGACCATCTGGAAGTCGACCGCATGGGTGTGCAGCTTGGAGACTTCCTGCGGATTGCACGGCGGCAGCATGCGGATGACATGCGCGCGCGCCAAACCGTGCGTCGCGTCGGCGATGCCGAGGTCGCGGTAATGGGCATAGGCGCGCAGGCCGTCGGCCTTGAAGTCCTCCTCGCGGTGATGGCTGATCGCGACCTTCTGTTTGCGGCGGCGCGGCGCCGGCGCTGGTCGCCCCTTGCTCGCCAGCGCCTTGCGCGCCGAGGGCGCAGCCGCCCGGCCCGGCTTGGCGGGCGTCTTCGCCAGCGGCTTGGCGCTAGTTCTCGTAACGGCCTTCGCCGTCGCCTTACTGCTCTTGCCGGTCTTCAGCGCCGCTGACTTGGCGGCGGCGCGTGATGCGGGCTTGGTCGTCCGGCTCTTGGTGGCCATGGTGCTCTCCCTGCGTATCCTCGTCGCGAGGGTAGCACATATGGAGAGTCCCAGCAGCCGCTCCAACAAAGGTCGTCATTCCAGGGCGTGCGAAGCACGAGCCCGGAATCCATTCCTCCGCGCGTTCTGCCGCCCGATGGATTCCGGGCTCGCGCTTCGCGCGCCCCGGAATCTCATGAGGCGGCAGCGGTGGCTGTCAGCCTCAATGCAGCCGGAAGACGCCGTCGACGGCGCGCAGCTCGGCCGGCTTGATCAGCTTGGAATGCGCCACCGTGACCGAATACAGCGGACCCTCGATCTTCTCCTGCCAGAACGCCAGGAAGTCCTGCAGCGCCGGGAATTTCGGAAACAGGTCGTAGTTCTGCCAGACATAGGTCTGCAGCAGCGAGCGATGGTCCGGCATCCGATACAGGATCTGCGCCGTCGTCAGCCCGTAACCCAGCACCTGTTTCCGAAAGTCCTCGGAAACCTCAACCTTCGACACCATGCCAACCTCCGTTTCTGGAGCGCATGTCCGTGTGGCCATCCGGGATGGAGCCACCCGGCAAAGATGCGCTCACTGCCTAGAAATGTGACGCATGTCCTCAACCCATCTCAAGCTTAAATGTTTAACGACATGTTGAAAAATGCTGCATTAGCAGCCACTTAGCCCAGGTGCTAATACGGGGTTTCACGGTCCGTTCCGCTCCCGTTAACGCTATCGGAACGCTTTGGCAGAGCCCGCAGTTGACTGCTAATTTTTCTGCTACAAGCCCTTGCCCGGCTGAATGCTCTCCCCTAAATCCAGCCTGCGTGCTGGCACTCGCCGGCGCCGACTGCCAAATTTCCAGAAACTGACAATCGCCTCAATAGCTTAGGAGGACTGTATGGCTTTCCGTCCGCTTCACGACCGCGTCGTGGTCAAGCGCATCGACGCCGAAGAGAAGACCGCTGGCGGCATCATCATCCCCGACTCGGCCAAGGAAAAGCCCTCGCAGGGCGAAGTGATCGCGGTGGGCCCGGGCGCCCGCGACGAGAGCGGCAAGCTGGTCCCGCTCGACGTCCAGGTCGGTGATCGCGTGCTGTTCGGCAAGTGGTCGGGCACCGAGGTCAAGATCGACGGCCACGAGCTGCTGATCATGAAGGAAAGCGACATCATGGGCGTGCTCACCGACACCGCGTCGAAGAAGAAGGCCGCCTAAGCCAACCCGCTCAACGCTCACCCTGAGGAGCGCCTGCGGGCGCCCTGCCCAGGGTGAGACGACCAATTCAACTCAGGGAAACCCAATATGTCAGCAAAAGACGTAAAGTTCGGCGTCGACGCTCGCGACCGCATGCTGCGCGGCGTGGACATCCTCGCCAATGCCGTCAAGGTCACGCTCGGTCCGAAGGGCCGCAACGTCGTCCTCGACAAGTCGTTCGGCGCGCCGCGCATCACCAAGGACGGCGTCACCGTCGCCAAGGAGATCGAGCTCGACGACAAGTTCGAGAACATGGGCGCGCAGATGGTGCGCGAGGTCGCCTCGAAGTCCGCTGATGCGGCCGGCGACGGCACCACCACCGCGACCGTGCTGGCCCAGGCCATCGTGCGTGAAGGCGCCAAGGCGGTTGCCGCCGGCATGAACCCGATGGATCTGAAGCGCGGCATCGACCTCGCGGTCGAGGCGGTCGTTGCCGACCTCGTCAAGAACTCCAAGAAGGTCACGTCGAACGACGAGATCGCCCAGGTCGGCACCATCTCCGCCAACGGCGACGCCGAGATCGGCAAGTTCCTCGCCGACGCCATGAAGAAGGTCGGCAACGAGGGTGTCATCACCGTCGAGGAAGCCAAGTCGCTCGAGACCGAGCTCGACGTCGTCGAGGGCATGCAGTTCGACCGCGGCTACATCTCGCCCTACTTCGTCACCAACGCCGACAAGATGCGCGTCGAGATGGATGACGCCTACATCCTGATCAACGAGAAGAAGCTGTCGTCGCTGAACGAGCTGCTGCCGCTGCTCGAGGCCGTGGTGCAGACCGGCAAGCCGCTGGTGATCGTCGCCGAGGACGTCGAGGGCGAGGCGCTGGCTACGCTCGTCGTCAACCGCCTGCGTGGCGGCCTGAAGGTCGCGGCCGTCAAGGCTCCGGGCTTCGGCGATCGCCGCAAGGCCATGCTGCAGGACATCGCGATCCTGACCGGCGGCCAGGCGATCTCGGAAGATCTCGGCATCAAGCTCGAGAACGTCAACCTCTCGATGCTCGGCCGCGCCAAGAAGGTGATGATCGACAAGGAGAACACCACGATCGTCAACGGCGCCGGCAAGAAGGCCGACATCGAGGCGCGCGTTCAGCAGATCAAGGCGCAGATCGAGGAGACCACCTCGGACTACGACCGTGAAAAGCTGCAGGAGCGTCTGGCCAAGCTCGCGGGCGGCGTCGCGGTGATCCGCGTCGGCGGCGCGACCGAGGTCGAGGTCAAGGAGCGCAAGGATCGCGTGGATGACGCGATGCATGCGACCCGCGCGGCTGTCGAGGAAGGCATCCTGCCGGGCGGCGGCGTCGCCCTGCTCCGGGCGTCCGAGCAGCTCAAGGGCCTGCGCACCAAGAACGACGACCAGAAGACCGGCATCGAGATCGTCCGCAAGGCGCTCTCCGCTCCGGCCCGCCAGATCGCGATCAACGCGGGCGAGGACGGCTCGGTCATCGTCGGCAAGATCCTGGAGAAGGACCAGTACGCCTATGGCTTCGACAGCCAGACCGGCGAGTACGGCAACCTGGTCTCCAAGGGCATCATCGACCCGACCAAGGTGGTTCGCGCCGCGATCCAGAACGCCGCCTCCGTGGCCGCGCTGCTGATCACGACCGAAGCCATGGTCGCCGAGCTGCCGAAGAAGAACGCCGGCGGCCCCGCGATGCCTCCGGGCGGCGGCATGGGCGGCATGGACTTCTAAGTCCGACGCTTCGTCGCAGACGACAATTGCAAAACCCCGGCAGCGATGCCGGGGTTTTCGTTTGTGCTGGAATTGTCACATCGCCAGCCTCGGTTTCGGGCTCATGCCCCCGATGCATTCAATGCGTAGTTCAGATGAGCGCACGCCGCATCCCGAAGGGCGCAGGCGGGAGCGACATCCGGGGTGTCACGAACCGACCAGGTGATCCCGCATGTCGCTTCGCTCATGCGGGCTACGGGCTCCGCGCCGCCCTACTTCACCATCGTCCCGATCCGCTCGAAACGGATCCGGCCCGGCTTGCCTTTCTCGGCGCTGGTGGCCGAGAAGAAGATCATCGCGGCGCGGCCGATGACATTCTCGATCGGCACATAGCCGATGGTGCCAAGCACACGGCTGTCGGTCGAGTTGTCGCGGTTGTCGCCGAGCATGAACAGCCGCCCGGGCGGCACGACGAAGACGTTGGTATTGTCGAAGAAGCCGTGGTCCAGGCAATCCAGCGTCTCGTAGCTTGCCCCGTTCGGCAACGTCTCGCGCCAACGCTTGACGCGCTCGTTGGCATCGCCGCCGCAGGCAGCCTCTCCGGTCAGATCCTCGACCCGCTCGCGCTCGACGGCCGTATCGTTGATGTAGAGCACTCCATCCTTCATCTGGACGCGATCGCCGGGCAGTCCGACGACGCGCTTGATGTAGACGGTCGCATTGTCTTTCGGCAGGAAGAACGCGACCACATCACCGCGCGCAGGTGTCGCGCCCCAGATGCGCGCCGACGGCGGCAACGAGGAAGGCCATGACAACGGCCAAGTGAAGCGGCTGTAGCCGTAGGGATATTTCGACACGAAGAAGACATCGCCGACGCGAAGCGTTGGAATGTTCGAGGATGAAGGGATGTTGAACGGCTGATACAGGAAGGAGCGGATCAGTACCGGTGAGGCCAGCAGCAGGCACAGCAGCGCAAAGCCCGCGATGAAGATCCCCGCGATCGCCCACCACGGCTCGCGCTTCGGCCCGATTGCACCCGCATCCAGGCTCGTCATCGCGTCTCCCCCCTTCTTCACAGCCTGAGGATGATGGAAGGCCCGGCCATGCGCAATCGCCAAATGAACCGGCGGCCACGCGGCCGCTGATCACCTCCGGCGCCTGCCGCCCCGTCAACAGGAGGCCGCCCGTGGGCGACCTCACCGATTTGGAGTCTTCACCGCCCCTTCCGCCACGGCGCGTCGGCTTCCCAGTCACCGGCCATGATCGAGCCGTAAGGGATCACCTCGTCGGTCACCTCGCCGAGGCCGTAGCGTGCGATCTGCGCCCGTACCGACGCCGCGTTCTTGTAGGCCTGCGGCAGCTCCGACAAATCAGGCTTGCCGCAATAGAACCGCGCATCGATGCCCTCGGGCATCTCCGGGCGATGCGCGCGCAAAAACGCCTTCCGACCGAGATTGCGGCCAGCGCCGTGCGGCGCGAAGCCGAGCGCATCCTTGTTGTCGCGATGCTTCAGGATCAGCACCGGCTCGGCCATGTTGAGCGGCACGATCGTGCGTCCGTCATCGTCAGCCGAGAAGCCGGACCAGTTCGGCGTCGCCCCCTTGCCGTGGTAGAACAGGCCGTCGCTCTTCTGGAAGACGAAGTTGTGCTCGTTCCAGAACCGGTCGGCGACGGCGTTGCCGAGCTTCGCCGCAGCGAGATCGTGAATCGCGTGGTGATTGGCCCTGGTCCACAGCCGCGCGACCTGCAACGCCTCCCAATAGGCGCGGCCGTCGTCGCTCGACGCCTTGATCCAGGCGCTGTGCTCCGGGACCTTCGGCGCATGGATCGCGGTGTGCCGCTTCGCCACCGCCATGCCGCGCTTGTAGAGCTGTGCGCCGAAGCCGCGCGAGCCGTGATGCGTCACCAGCGCCGCCTGCCCGGTCGACCTGAGATGGCCGACATAGGCGAAGTGGTTGCCGTCGCCCTGCGTGGCGAAGTGGCCGATCGCGAAGCGCTCGAGCCCCTTCAGGAAGGGATTGGCCTCGAACCCTGCCATCACCTCGTCGGGCGGCTGATGCAGCCGGTCGCGTCCGCCGGGACCGAAATGGGTCACGGCGTGAACCGCATCGAGAATGCGCTTGGGATCGTCCTTGCGCGCGAACACCGTCACCGCCACCGAGCAGCAAATGTCGGAGGAATGGAAGCCCGGATGGATCGCGTCCTCACAGGCGACCACGCCGCCGACCGGGATGGTGCCGAGCGCCGTTCCCGACGGACAGGCGTCCGGCATCACGGCGCCGGCTACGATGGTCGGCACCCGCATCAACGCATCCATGTGCTGGGTCACCGCCGCGACATTGGCGCGCTCCAGCTCGTTGTCGGCCTCGATCAGCATCGCGAACGGCACGCCGTTGGTGCGCATCAGCGTCTCCGCCGGCTGCAGTTCCTGCAGCGCGGCGAAGATCGCGTCATCATCGGCGCCATCGGCCCGCATCGCATTGGCCGTCGCCAGTCCCTCCTTGAACCAGCGACCGGGCTTGAAGCCCCAGGCGATCAGGGTGTTTCCGTCGATCATGGCTCGTCTCACATTCCAATCAGGTCAGTTTGTAACATCCAGCGGCAGCTGCGTTCATTCGCCGCTCGTAGCGCGATCAGTGGCGCCTGTGCGTGCGTAGTTCGTGACACCAAGATGTTGCGCTCATCGCCGGCCAAGCATATGGCATCCGTCGATGATCTATACCCCCGACACTGTGCTGGCCGAGAATGGCGGAGGAAAGAGCGCGTGATCTCTCGATGCGTCATTCCGGGGCGCGTCGGCAAGCAAATGGCAAAGCCATTTGCGCAGACGGCGCGAGCCCGGAATCCATACTCCCGACGGTCAGTGTGAGGCACCGTCTCAACCACAAATCCCCGGATACAGATCGTCCCAATTCGGGTTGTTCTCCTCGATCAGCCTGATTTTCCAGTCGCGCCGCCACTTCTTCAGCTCCTTCTCGCGCGCGATGGCCGTGATCGCGTTGTCGTAGATCTCGAACCAGACGAGCTTGCCGATGTCATAGCGCGAGGTGAAGCCCGGAGCCGCCTTGGTTCGGTGTTCGTAGACGCGTCGAATGAGATCATTCGTGATGCCCAGATAGAGCGTCCCGTGTTTTTTGCTCGCCAGTAGATAGACGTAGTATGCCATCCGAGAGCCGTGGTTATGGATTCCGGGCTCAGCCGCTACGCGGCTGCCCCGGAATGACGCGTGGAGAGAGGTGTGATCTCTCCTCCCGTCATTCCGGGGCTCGCAGCGAGAGCTCGGAATCCATACTCACGAAACTGAGCTGCAATTTCAATTCTGTCCTACGCCCTCTCACTTCCAAGCGAGAGGCCGCCCTTGGGCGGCCTCTCTTCGATCACGCCGTCTCCGGCGCCTTCAGCCGGACCAGCCGCGTCAGCAGCGCATCGAGGCCGGCGCCGTCGCCGGCATGCAGGTCGATGCGGCCGACCTTCTCGACTAGGCGCTCCAGCGACTCCAGCTCCTTGAGCCGCAGCAGCAGCGGGTTCTCCTCCATCAGCCTGGCAGTGTTCAGGAGCGAGCGCGTCGCCGCGGTCTCCTCCTGGCGACGGATCAGGTTGGCCTTGGCCAGCCGCTCCGCCTCCACCACCTTGTTGACGAGCTCGCGGATCTCGCCGGGCAGGATCACGTCCTTCACGCCGAGCTCCGTCACCTCCACGCCCGAGCCGCCGAGCCGCGCGCGCACGTAGTCGCGCAGCTCGGCATCGAGCGAGGCCTTGGCGGCCAGCACCTCGTCGAGCGTGCGTGACGCCACCGCCTCGCGGATCGCGAACTGCACCAGCCGGTACAGCCACGCATCCACATCGGGCGTGGTCGCGACAGCCGCCTCCGCGTCGGCAATCCGCCGGAACGCCGTGAGCGTCACCCGCAGCGCGATGCGATCCTTGGTCAGCATCTCCTGCGCGGTGATCTCCAGCACTGTGGGCCGCATATCCAGGCGCTTGACCTCGATCTTGCGGCCGACCGCCCAGAAGGCGTGCCGGCCCGGCGCCAGCCGCTCCGTCAGCTTGCCGTCGACATGGAGCAGACCGGCCTCGTGGTTCTCGACCACGACCTCGGTCACAACGCTCGGCCGGTTACGCTCGATCATCGCCAGATGCCGCGCGCTCACACGCACGTCGCTTGCGATGTCGATGCGCTCGACCTCGACCTGCGTCGCCACCTTCCAGTAGACACGTGTCTGCCACGGCGTGAGCAGATGCGTCGGCCGGCCGTCGAGGCTGACGATCGCGATCTCGTTCGCGCCGGTCTCCACGGCCTCGAAGAGTTCGGCGGCGAGATCGGGCCGCGCGGCCTTCAGCACCGCGTAGCGCTCGGCCGGGTATTCGGCCCTGACCACGTCGTACACTTGCACCATCAGCCGGTGCAGCGGATCGAGCAGCGCATGACGGCCAGGACCGAGCACGCGCACGAGCTGGCCGTCACGCCACACCAGCGCCCGCTCGCCATCCTCCACCGTCACGGTCTTCGTCACCAGATGCCAAGTCACAACACACTCCCACAGCTTGCGTCCGGCCCATCGGCCGAAACGCGATTCATTGATCAAAGGACGTGAGGACCGGACGACGCTTCCTGCGTGAACCGAGCGGACCGAGGCTTGAGCATCTGACGATGCCGGGCGCACGCGCGCGGTCACACGAGCTATCAGCCCGAGCGTCCTTGCGCAGCCTTCCCGGCATCTTCAGACGCGGTATCCACCGCGGCACAGAGCCGGTTCTGCAGTGTCTTGATCTGGTCGAAATGCCCTAGAACTTTCTTCTTGGGCAAAACGGCCGGACCGCGACTGAAGCGCGCGTCCGGTCCTCGTCAGAGGCGATTAGCTTTTCAGGCTAAACCGAAGCGCTGGAGCGGGAGTCGAACCCGCGACCCGATGATTCACAGTCATCTGCTCTACCTAACTGAGCTATCCTTTGGTGGTGTCGATCGGAATCGAACCGATGCCTTCGGGCCTTCAACCCGACGCTCTCCATGAGCTACAGACTCCTTGTTCTTTGCGACGACGGAACACGGGACCGGACACCGGCCGCGCCAGTCGGGATTTCAGCGAGCCCGAACCAAAGTCATCACGAAGGACCGTGCTACTACACACAATCAACGGCACGCGCAAGACGTAGACATCGATTATTTTCGAACGATCTCATTCCGTAACTAATCGTCTACATATCGATCTACTCATAACGACGTCGCTCGCATGCAAATGCGGGCGACGCAATTTCGTAGCCCGGATGTCGCTTACGCCGAGGCCCGTTGGACCTCGGCGCACGCTCATCTGGGCCACCTCTCCTCACCGCTCCAGCTCCACGTCCCAATAGAGATAATCCTGCCACGTCTCGTGCAGGAATCTCGGCGGAAACAGGCGCTGCGCGGCCATCAGCTCGTGCCGCGTCGGCTCGAAGGGCGGCCGTCGCGGCTTGAGATAGCGCCGGTCCTTGCGCGCGTTGCATGGACTGCAAGCGGCGACGATGTTGGTCCACGACGTCTCGCCGCCATCGGCCCGCGGTACCACGTGGTCGAACGTCAACTCGCCGTGCAGATAGCGGCCGCCGCAATACTGACATTCGAAGCGATCGCGCAGGAACACGTTGAACCGCGTGAAAGGCACGCGCATCGCGGGCCTGACGTAGTTGCGCAGCGCGATCACCGCCGGCAGCCGCATGGTGACGCTCGGGCTACGAACGACCCGGTCGTATTCCGCGACGACGACGTGAGAGCCGCTGACGACTGCCCTGATCGCATCCTCCCAGCTGACCACTGACAGCGGGAAGTAGCTCAGCGGCTGGAAGTCGGCGTTGAGAACCAGCGCCGGATTTGTTGCTGACATCGTCGACCTCCTCTCTTCGCTTCAACCGCCTGGTCGTTCTGGCGCCCATGGCGGGAATCGAACCCGCCTTCCCGGATCGACGGTCCGGTCCCTTCGCCAGATGGGGACATGGGCCTCATGGTCTACCCGGCGCACCGCTCGACGCTCGCCGGCCATCGCGCCCGCCGTCCACCGCGTGCGGATGAAACGCGTCCGGATCGGTGCGATTGAGGTAGTCGAGATAGAGCTGCCGCGCGCGCGCCTCGGTCACGCCTCGGCACGTCATGACGATGCGCACGAAAGCTGCTGCCACCGGTGAATCCAGTGCGCGCGCAATGTCGCAAGTCTCGGGATCTTCGCCTGACGTCCGGGTCATCCAACCCTCCGCTTGGTGCGCGGAGGGTGCAGTCCCGCCGCTGTTATGCTCTTGCTGAAATCTGGAGCCCCGGTCGGGCCAGGATTTTCACGAGATCGCTTGGACCCTGACAGGCGACGCGCAGACCCGACCAATCGCTCGACCGATTAAAGGGTCGTTCGTTGGTGGCGGCGTTCGCGAGATGTGAGCGTAGGCTCAACACGGTCGTAGTCCTCAAGAGCGCGCCGGTGATGATCGGCGGCCGATTGCGATGGGGCAGAGCTATGCGCAGAATTTTCCGAAACCGTCAAGACCAAAGCGTGAAGCGATGACGTTGCCGGCTTCCGCAATGCGACGGATCTGCAACAGCCGGACTGCTCGTCGGGCAAATCAGTTGCGCATTTTCGCGCACGACAAGAGCACTGTCGCCCGCTCGAACGATCGAAGACGCGCGCGCGCGAAGGCTGATTTGTTGAGCCGGGTCAATCAGATCGCCCCGCTCGCCTCCTGTGCCCCGCATTTTCTTGTTTCCAAAAATCGGAAATCATGCATTCTATGCCGGTCCCGCCCTCATGAGAGGGGCGCTTCGCGATCGTCATGAACGTGGAGGGCGGGATGCGGTGGGCGCGTCGGGTTGCAGCGTGATCTGATCATGCGGACGAACGATCCGGCGCGCACGGCGAAGTCGTGATGTCCTGACACCCCGATGCTGGTGTCAAGGTCGAGGGAGACGAATGCTCCGACCGATGGTGGCCAGAAAGCCCGGCGCACCAGGGAGACCACGTATAAGCCGTAGGTCCATCGCGCGGGGAATGCCGGATGATGCGGCTGAACCTGTGGTGACTGCCGCCTGCTTTCTTTGTTGCAGGCGGGCCATGGGTGAGGCCCTCACCCGGCATTCCCCGCGCCCTCTCCTGATTTTCGAGGGCGACGTCGCTGGCAAGCCTCGGGCGTCGTTCGCCGCGAGAATGCGATGTCGTGTCCAGGAGTGTTCGAGCTGTGTATCCGTTTTCCCTTCTTTCCGTACGATCGCATGAAGCGGTCGCCCGGAGCGACGCCGATCCCGAAGCCGCATCAGAAATCGTGCGCTCGTGACTGCACGGCAGCCGGCGGATTCTCGATCTTGTAGCTCTAAAAGTGCGTGCTCTTGGAGATTGGGAGATCGGACGAGCGCTGCAAGTGAATGCGCCCTCTCCCACAAGGGGAGAGGACGCTGTATCGCGCAGCGTAGTAGTTAGCGATATAGCACTCGTGCGACGGGAATCACGGCGCACCTTTGCACGCCCTACAGTTCGGAACTACTGCTGAGTGTGTGAGGGCGACCATGCAGATCCCACCTCAACGCCTCCCGTCCGGCTCACTCGATGCGGGCGAGCACGGCGAGCTTGCGGATACCCTTGTTCTTGTAGGCATCGAGGAACGCATAGTAGTCGCGGAACGAGACGCAGCCGTTGGAGTCGCCGTTCGGGCCGAGCATGAAGGTGTGCGCCAGCAGGCCGTTGCGACCGTGGATGGCGTCCTCGCCGCCGATCGGGTTGAGCCGCAGCGCCGGCACGCCATGGAACAGCGCCTCGCGCGGCTTCAGCTCGTAGATGTGCGGCGGGGTGACGCCGCGCATCTTGATCTTCTCCGAGCTCGGCTTGTCGAGGTTGTCGCCGAGGCCGGAATGCGCCTCGAGCTTGGTGCCGTCGGGCAGATACACCGCCTTGGCCGAGATGTCGTACACGGCCGTGCTCAAATCGTACGGCGGCCGGCCGCCGCGGGTCGGATCCTTGGCGATGCTGGCAGTGATGTTGGAATCAGCCGAGGCATAGGCCAGGAGCCCGCCATCCTGGTTCTCCGGCTTGCCCCAGAGCTTTTCCTGGATCGAGTGGCGCTCACCCGCGATCGACAGCACCGCCGCCTTGGCACGCTCGGTCATCGCGCGCAGCGAGAAGCCGCTGCTCTTCGGCGCATTGGCCTCGGCAGCCTGCGCCGGCGTCGCGGGCTGCGCGGCCGGCCTGGTGTTGGCGAGCGCCAGCTGCATTGGCGGCCGGGCATCCTTCTTCGACGCCTCGGCGACCTTCGCAGGCTCGGCCGGCTTGGCCTCGGCCGACTTGGTCTCGATCTGCCTGGTCTCGATCTGCTTGGGCGCGGCTTCGGCGAGCTTGGGCAGCGGCGGCGCGCCGTTCGCGGCGTTGGAGGCGACGCCCTGCGGCACGGCCGCGCCGAAGCGGTCGTTGAACATCTGCGGCGTGATGGCGGCGGCCGTGGTGACGGGCGGAGATTCCGGGAATGCCGAGAAGGCCTCACCCACCGCATCGGCGGCGCTGCGCGTCGCGAGCCGCGGCGCCGGGCGCACGACGGGCTCATCCTGCTCGATGCTGCCCAGGGTCGGATAGGCGTCGGCCGCGATGATCTTGGTATAGACCGTTACGGCGCAGCCCCCGATCAGGCATGCGATTGCCGCGCCACCGATCAATTTGTGAGAGAACGCGATCAGGGAGGACTTCCTGCGATTTCGTGCGGCCAACGCAGCTCGACTGTTACTCATTCACTCACGCCCGAACGAATACTCGACAACTCTCGCTCGATGCGCCACGGACACCCGCTTTGCATCTCGCAGAAGCACAGAGCTTCATTAAGGCGACTTTTAGTTAAATGCTGATTAAGTTTTGGCGGATTAGAGGCGGGTTAACCATCAGGGCCTGTTTTGCCGGCAAACAGGGCAGAAACAGGGCAAAACTGCAGCCGGAGGCAATATTGCCGTACCGGAAAAATAGGGAGAGGCAGCATCCGTCGGTCGCGCCGATCCGTAAAACAGCGCACGCCGCGTTAACGATTGGGCCGGGGCGGCGGCGAGCGATCGATGATCTCTCGTATGCGTGCGCTGACGAGGTAAAGGCCGCAGGTCTCGCCGGTCGAAAGCCCCTGCTCCGGCAGGCCGGGTGCGCGACAAGCGCATCCGTAGCAACCCGGAGTTACAGGCGCTGTGGCCGCTGGCGACAGTATGGTACGGGACGATTCTCTGCGACACTCCGTCGGCGAATCGTACCGCGTCCGCTCCCTGCCGAGACGACACGAGAGGACCTCTCCATGCAGATCCCCGGCCGGAAGCTGGCCTTCGTGCTGGCCTCGACCAATCAAGGTACGATGATCGTCAACCGGCTCGACTATCGCATGATCGACGCCAACCGCGGCTACGGCGTCGGCTTCCAGATCCTCAACACCGGCGCCTTCGATCCGGGAGAGGTGCAGCTGGCCGTCCGCCTGCTCGGCGTGCGCCGCAGGCACCATGGGGACGGCGCGGTCGCGATCGACTGCGGCGCCAATATCGGCGTCCACACGATCGAATGGGCGAAGGCGATGACCGGCTGGGGATCCGTGCTCTCGATCGAGGCGCAGGAGCGGATCTACTACGCGCTCGCCGGCAATATCGCGATCAACAACTGCTTCAACGCGATTGCGATCCATGCCGCGGTATCCTCCGAGCGCGGCGTGCTCAACATCCCGAGCCCGAACTATCTGACCCCGTCGAGCTTCGGCAGCCTCGAGCTGCGCCAGCGTCCCAACACCGAGTTCATTGGCCAGGCCATCGACTATGACAACGACACGGTCGAGGTGCGCAAGCTTCCGCTGGACGATTTCAACCTGCCGCGTTGCGACCTGATCAAGCTCGACGTCGAGGGCATGGAGCTCGAGGCGCTCGAAGGTGCGGCGGCGACGATCGAACGCTGCACGCCGATCATGCTGGTCGAGAAGATCAAGACCGATGCCGACCAGTTGCGGCAATGGTTCGATCGCCGCGGCTACAAGACCATCGACGCCGACATCAACATGGTCGCGATCCACGGCGGGGACAAGGCGCTGGCGGACATCATTCCGCAGCAGGCCTGAGGCGCGTGTCAGCGCTGCAGCTCCGGCGGCGGCGTGCGGTCGAGGAGATCGCCCTTCGGCTCGCTGAGCGCGTAGAAGGCGTAGGTCTCGATGGTCAAGGACCCGCGCATGCGCGCGGCCTCGCCGACCTTCTCGATGCGGCCGAACGTGTTGCTGACATAGACCCGCGTCGCGATCTGGGCCTCGTCGACGAACAGCTGCGTGCCCGCGAGCTTGGCCGGATCCGGCTCCGGGAAATTGACCCAGCGGATGCGCTGGATCGGCTGCAGCACGCAGGTCCCCGGCGGCAGATAGAACGACAGCCAGGCGGTGGTGCCATAATCCATCGCCAGCACGCAGGAGGCGTCGGCGCGCACCCGCGCCGCCTCGATCTCGGCAGCCAGCGGCCGCCAGCCGACGCCGACGCTGCGCACCGTGGCATCGCGCCGGTAGCCGGACAGCAGGCCCGTGTCGGCCTGCACGATCAGCGCGACGAACATCACGACGCCGACGGGCACGGCCCAGCGCAGACAGAAGGTCGCGGTGCGCTGCTCGCGCGCCGACCAGGCGACGAGATGGGCCGCCGCCGCGGCAGCTACCACGAACGCCGGATAGACCGGCGCGAACCAGTTGGCCTCGACCCGGGCATGCAGCGAATGCCAGACGAAATAGGCGACGATGACCCAGACCATCGCCTCGATCAGGACGCGCGCCGCCGCATCCCCTGCCCTGCGCCGGGCCAGGCCGTAGAGGCCCATCAGGCCGAGGATGAAGACCAGCGGCGTCGCGAAGGCGAACTGCGTCGGGATGATCTCGGCGATGTAGACAGGCCTGACCGCCTCGACCCTGGCACGGCCGAGCTGCTTGATGAACGACACCCATTGGTGATCGGCATTCCACAGGATCACCGGCGCGAACAGCGCGAATGCCACGAGGCCGCCGAGATAGGGCCAGGGCGAGGCCAGCCAATGGCGCAGTTTCGGCACGGCGACGAGCCAGATCAGGATCGCCGCGCCGAAGAACATCGCGGTGTATTTCGACAGCAGCGCCGCACCGACGGCTGCGCCGACCGCGAGCCACCACGCGCCTCTCCCCGTCTCCAGCACCTTGGCGCAGAAGAACAGCACGAAGCTGGAGGCGACCAAGAGCGGCGCGTCGGGGGTCACGATCAAGGTGCCGACCGCCGCCATCAGGGTGACGTTGAGCAGCAGCGCCGCGGTCGCCGCCACGCGCACGCCGCCGAACAGGATCTCGGCCGTGCGATACACCGCATAGCTCATCGGCAGGCCGAGCAGGATCGAGACCAGGCGCACGCCGAGCTCGCTGTCGCCGGCGATCAAGGTGCCCAGCCGGATCACGACCGCAACCATCGGCGGGTGGTCGTAATAGCCGCCCGCGAGATGCTTCGACCACATCCAGTAATAGGCTTCGTCGAAGGTGATCGGCGTGACCGCGGCCGCGATCAGCCGGACAACGACGAGGCCCGCGATGGTCAGCCAGACATTGCGGACCAGCCGGGCGTCCTCGGCACCTGCCGCAGGGGTCATCGCTTGCGCCAGACGAACAATCCGGAGATCGCGTAATTCCACACCACGCCCATCAGCGCGCCGGCGGCGCCCGCCAGCCACCAGATCGGCTCCTGGTCATAGACCGAGAAGGCGACGCCGACATTGGCCAGCAGGCCGACCGAGCAGACCAGATAGAAGACGAGCAGGCCACGCAGGATGGCAAAGCCCTTCAGCCGCTGGTCGCGATAGGTGAGGAAGTTGTTGAGGATGAAGTTCGAGGTCATCGCGACGAAGGCGCCGAGCGCCTGCGACTCCGCGAACGGAAGGTCGAACAAATTGAGACCGAGGAACAGCGTGGCGAGATGGACCACCAGGCCGGTGCCGCCGACCATCGCGAACAACAGGAAGCGCAGCGACACCACGTCGTTGGTCATCTTGGCCAGCACGAGGCCGAGGAAGTCGAGCGCGACCATCGAGTCGAGCTTGCTCTCGCCGTGCAGGCGCGAGCCGAACGTATAGGGCACCTCGACCGTCTTCAGACCACCCTCGGCGCTGGCGATGATGTCGAGCAGGATCTTGAAGCCCTGCGTGGAGAGCTTCGGCGCGATCGCCTCGAAGCGGTCGCGGCGGATCATGAAGAAGCCGCTCATGGGATCGTTGACCTCGACCTTGAGCGCGCGGCGCGCGATCTCGGTGGCGAAGGCGCTGGCACCGGCCCGCTTGCTGTCGAAGCTCGCGGCGCTGCCGCCCTCGATGTAGCGGCTGCCGACGACGAGCTCGGCCGCGCCGCTCTGCAGCAGCGACAGCATCTTCGGCAGCTGGGTCTCGTCATGCTGCAGATCGGCGTCGATCACGGCGGCAAAGGGCGCGCTGGCGGCCAGGATGCCCTCGATGCAGGCGCCGGACAGGCCGCGCCGGCCGACCCGGCGGACGCAGCGGACGCGTTTGTCGCTGCGCGACAATTCGCGCACCACCTGCCAGGTGCCGTCCGGGGAGTTGTCGTCGACGAACACCACCTCCCACGGCACATCCTTGAACGCCGCCTCCAGCCGCCGGTACAGCGTGGTGACATTGTCGCGCTCGTTGAAGGTCGGAACGACCACCGAAACGATCGGAATATCAGCGGTTTGCGGCGGCGCGGGCATGGCCGGTCGGAGGACATCGTTCATGGTGCGGATGCGTATATCTGCCGCGTTCCACACTGCCAAGCGCAACGGCTGAAGGAAGGCGCAAAAAGCCCCGACTGTGGTGCCGGCGTGCACCGCTGCCGAACGGGCGGCCCAAAATGCCAACGACCACAAACAAAGGGCGCGCGTACATCCGGCGCAACCGCTCTGCCGTGGTCGTCTCGGTGCCGGAGCCGTTACAGCTCGACGTCACCGTCCCGACGAAAATGGGGTACCTCGGCGGGATTGCAAGGGGTCCCTGGCCGGCCTAGTTCGGAACCTCCCGGACCACGGGTCCGCGTACGGCCGGAGCCACCGGAACCGTCTGCACCGGCGTGGGCGGCACCTCGACCTTGGCCGGCTGCATCTGACGGGCCATCGGCCCGACGGGAACATAGTAGAAGGCTGCCGCAAGCACGACAGCGGCGACGATTGCCCCCAGCAGGCCGCCGACCGATTCCGCTCTCATTGTCCTATCTCCCCTTCCCGGCCCCCGCCCTGGATACACGAGGCTCCGGAGCACGGGAAGAGCGACGGCGCGACCGCACCGAACTGGTCAGAACCGGCCCGGTTGACTATCGTCTCCCCTACCGCAACACCCTCGGCAATCAGCATCGGAATTGGTCCGTGAGCAAAGCCCCCGCACGCGCCTCGCAATCCAAGAGCCACATCTACATCGGCATCGGCGGCTGGACCTTCGCGCCGTGGCGCGGTGTGTTCTATCCGGACAAGCTGCCGCAATCGAAGGAGCTCGAATACGCCGCCTCGAAGCTGACCTCGATCGAGATCAACGGCACCTATTATGGCTCGCAGAAGCCGGAGAGCTTCCGCAAATGGGCGCGCGAGGTGCCGGACGGCTTCATCTTCTCGCTGAAGGGGCCGCGCTTCGCCACCAACCGCCGCGTGCTCGCCGAGGCCAGCGATTCCGTGAAGCGCTTCTACGACACCGGCGTGCTCGAGCTCGGCGACCGGCTCGGCCCGGTGCTGTGGCAGTTCGCGCCAACCAAGAAGTTCGACGAGGCCGATTTCGGCAAGTTCCTTGAGCTGTTGCCGCGCGAGCTCGACGGCCGCAAGCTGCGCCACGTCGTCGAGGTCCGCCACGACAGTTTCTGCGTGCCCGGCTTCGTCGCGCTGCTGCGCGAGTTTGCAACGCCGGTCGTGTTCGCCGAGCACGGCAAATATCCGGCGATCGCCGATGTCGTGGGTGACTTCGTCTACGCCCGACTGCAGAAGGGCAATGACGAGCTTGCGACCTGCTATCCGCCGAAGCAGCTCGACGCCTGGGCGAAGCGATTGCAACTGTGGGCCGGCGGCGGCGAACCGGACGACCTGCCACGGGTTGACGACAAGCCGGCGAAGAAGATGCCGCGCGACGTGTTCGCCTATGTCATCCACGAGGGCAAGGTGCGCGCGCCGGCTGGCGCGATGGAGCTCATCGAGCGCGTGAGCTGACGCGAGGGGACGCATGATGGCCAAGAGCAAGACCCTGTTCACCATCGGCTATGAGCACACGCCGGCCAAGGCCGTGCTCGATGAGTTGCAGGCCGCCGGCGTCAAGCTGCTGGTCGATGTGCGCGCGGTGGCGGCCTCGCGCCGACCGGGCTTCTCCAAGAGCCAGCTTGCGGCCGGGCTCGACGAGCGAGGCATCGGCTATGTGCACCTGCGCGGGCTCGGCACGCCGAAGGAGGGCCGCGAGGCCGCCCGCAGCGGTCATTACGACACGCTGCACAAGATCTACAGCGCCCATCTGAAGACGCCGCAGGCGAAGGAGCAGATGGACGAGCTGGCCTCGCTGGTGAAGAGCGCCGGTCCCGTCTGCCTGCTCTGCTACGAGCGCGACCACGCTCATTGCCACCGGCAATGGATCGCGGAGATCATCGAGGAGCGCGACCAGGTCCGAGTCGAGAATCTGATCGCGCCGCAGGTCTGACGTTTCACTCCGCCGCGCAGGTGAAGGATGACGCCTGCTCGACGTCGCCGCCGACATACTTGGCGAATTTCGGCCACGGGCACAGCGGCCGAGTCCGCTGCGGGCTCCATGTCGATGGGAGCTCCTTGTTGGCCGCATTGACCGAGGCCGTGATCGCCTCCGGCGCCTTGCCCTTCTCGACCCAGTCCATCAGCGCGCCCAGCGCATCGAACTTCTCCAGCGTGACGCCGCCGCCGCAATGGGTCTCGCCGGGCAGCGCAAACAGCCGCGCGAAACCGTCGGCCTTGCCCTGGACGTTGGCGTTGAGCTTCTCATACCAGCGGATCGTGTCGTTGATTGAGAACACCGGATCAGCCTGGCCGTGGTAGATCAGCATCTTGCGGGCACCGTTCTGGAACGCCGGCAAAGTCGGGTGATCGACCGCGGGCGGAGCCATGAAGTCCATCGCCGACTCCGTGAAGGGGCCTTCCTTGGCGTAGATCTTCGGTGCGTCCTTGTCGAAGTCGTAGGTCTGCAGCTTCTCGACGAGCTTGTCGGGCGAGCCTTCGATCTCGACCGGCGGCGTCGAGAAGATGTAGTTGAGCGAGGCGCCGCCCATGGTGGCAATGATCGGAAGGTTGTTCCACGGCGCCACCGGGCTTTCGACCTTCCAGGCGCGCCAGTTGCCGGTGCCGACGCCACCATCCACCGGCCAGTCGGAATACAGCGGCTCGCCCTTGGAATTGTGGGGGCCCGCGAAGACTTTCTTCAAGGCATCGACCTTGGCGGCCGGCAGACAGGCTTCGGTTGCCCCAGCGGCGCAGCGCAGGCTGTCGAAATTGAACGCCTTCTGGCAGGCTTTCAGGTTGGCCGTGAGGCCGTCCTTGGCGCCGTCGAGCTCGTCGCAGACCTCCGTGATCTTGGAAGCGATCAGCTTGGCATCCTCCCGCGTGATCGACTTGCGGATGTCGACATCGGCCTTGGTCAGCGCCTGCACGTCCCAGGCGTGCTGCACGGCAGCGCGCGGCAGGTTGAAGCCGGGATTGCCGACCAGGAAGCCGTCATACTGCTCGGGCATGCGCTCGGCAGCCACCATGGTGTGGCGGCCGCCATTGGAACAGCCGGCGATGTAGGAGTAGTCCGGCTTCCTGCTGTAATGCGCCGAGATGATCGCCTTGGCGATCGGCGCCAGCGTGATGTCGGCCGAATAGCCGTAGTCGCGGCGCGCCTGCGGATCGAGCCCGAAGGCTGAGCCGGACGCAAGCCCGCGCGGCTTGTTGGCGGGATCGCTGCCGGAGTGGCCGCTGTCCGACGACAGCACGGCAAAGCCGCGGGCGAGCGGCGTCACACCGCCGCTGACGAGACCGTCGGCCTTGTCGCCGAGCGCCGGCACCACCACGCCGTCATTGCCGCCATTGACCTGATGCAGGAAGCGGCCGTTCCAGGTCTCCGGCAGCCTGATCTCGAACTGGATCGCATAGGCATGGCCATCGACGCCGGTGCGCTCGTTGACCTTGCCGGAGAGAATGCAATGCCGCGGCAGCCCGTCGGCGGCCTCCTGCAGCTTCGATCCCGTCAAGGTCAGCCCGGGGACCTTCAACGCCTCGGCCGTCACCTTGCTGCAGGCAACATCCTCAGCCCGCACCGCCTCCATCCCGGTTACGCACAAGATCCCTGCTGCGGCCAAAAACGACGCCCCGGTTCGGATCATGCATTCCCCCTGATGATGCTTCTCGTTGGGGGCAGTTAAACGCGGAGGCCAGCCAATGTAAATCTCCGACATCGCGCCGTATCGCCTGTGTCAGTGCAATTGCCAGATCTCGAACGGCCGGTCGTAGCCGCGCACCGACACCGCGCCGTGGAAGACGGCGTCGCGCGCCCCGTCGCCGGCCGCCTGCCGCACCTCGCTCGAGATCAGGAGTTGCGAATCGAACTCCTTGTTCAGCGCCTCGAGCCGCGAGGCGAAGTTCACGGTGTCACCGATGACGGTATACTCTTTGCGCCGCGGTGAGCCGATGCTGCCGGCGACCACCTCGCCCAGATGTATGCCGATCCCGATCCTGAGCTGCCAGGACGACGATGCGTTGACGCGCTCCATCGCAGCCACCATCTCGCGCGCAGCCACGACCGCCTGCACGGCGGCATCGCGCGACTCGAACGGCGCGCCGAACAGCGCCAGGAAGCCATCGCCGAGGAATTTGTTGACGATGCCGCCATGACGCTCGAGGATCTCCACCAGCACCGCGAACGCTCCGTCGAGACGATCGACAACCTGCTGCGGCGTCTTCGACCGCGCCGCCGCGGTGAAGCCGCGGAAGTCGACGAACATCACCGCGACCTCGTGGATGTCGCGCGCCTCCGCCGTCCCCTCCTTCATCAGGCGCTCGACGACCTGGGGCGAGACGTGCTGGCCAAACAAATCCGTGACGCGGTCGCGCGCCGACGCGGCCTCGATGCTCGCCGCGAACTGGCGTCGCAGCTGCACGCTGACGGCACCGGCGAGCATCCCGCACAACAGGATGATGAAGCTGCGCTCACCGTGATAATAGATCTCCGGATTCTGGCTGAGATCGATCGAAGGCCGGTCGAACAGCGCCACCACCAGCAGCTCCACCGCAGCAACCAGACCGGTGAAGCTCGACAGCCAGAAATCGAGACGAAGCGTCGAGAGAACGATGAAGATGAAATAGACCAGCGGCGCGCCGAAGCCCAGCGCCTTGTCGTGGCCGATGCCCTCGATCTGCAGGATGAGGACGAACGTTGGCAGCGAGGTCTCGACCGGGGCGCTGACATAGCGCCAGATCACCGGCACGTCCCGGCCGTGGCGGATGTCCGCCTTGATCCTGAACAGGATGAGAGTCTGGAAGCTGATGAATGCGACGATGATCGCGTAGACGTAGAGGACCCCGGTTCGGGTCGGCCAGATCCACTCCGAGATCTTCGGCTCGAAGATTTCGACCAGCACCGATATCACGAGAAACAGAGCCGCAGTGGCGATCAGCGCCCTCACCCGCAGCAGCTCGGTGTTCAACGTCTGACGCATCAGCGCCTGGTCGAACTCGGCCGGCGCTTCGTTCGCCTGTCCTGCTCCTCCCACGATCTGCATCTTGCCTCAGCCGTTCCTGCTCCCGGCCGCCATTGTGCCTCAATCGAGGGTGCGGCGGAAGCGCAGGACGGCGACCGTCATGGCGAACAGCATGAGGCCGAACAGGGCGATCGTATCATGCTGCAGGTTCTGGAGCGTCGAGCCCTTCAGCATGATGGCGCGGACGATCCGCAGATAGTGCGTCAGCGGCAGGCATTCACCGAGCACTTGCGCCCATTGCGGCATGCCGAGAAAGGGAAACATGAATCCGGACAACAGGATGCTCGGCAGGAAGAACATCATCGAAAGCTGCATTGCCTGCAGCTGGTTCTGCGCCAGGGTCGAGAAGGTGTAGCCGATCGAGAGGTTGGTCGCGATGAACAGCGTCGACAGCAGCGCCAAAAGCAGCAGGTTGCCCATGATCGGAACGCCGAACAGCAGGACGCCGATGCCGATGATGATCGTCGCCTGCAGGAAGCCGACCATCACATAGGGGATGATCTTGCCGAGCATGACCTCGACCGGCTTGATCGGCATCGACAGCAGGCTCTCCATCGTGCCGCGCTCGATCTCGCGCGTCACCGAGAGCGCGGTGAAGATCAGCATGGTCATGGTCAGGATGGTGCCGACGAGGCCCGGCACGATGTTGAGCCGCGACGACGCCGCCGGGTTGTAGCGCGCGTGGGCCCTGATCTCGAACGGCGTCGTGACGGGATTGCCGGTGTAGAGATCGTGCGCGAGCGCGGTCTGCACGATCATGCCGAGCGAGGACAGCGCCGATGACGCCGCGACCGGATCGGTCGCGTCGGCCGCGACGAGCAGGGCCGGCCGGTCGCCGCGGCGGACCGCGCGCTCGAAGCCACGCGGGATCTCGACGCCGAACAGGACCTTGCCGGACAGCAGGAGATCGTCGAACTCGGCGACGCTGCTGACCTCCCGGGTGAAGCGGAAATAGGCGGTGTTCTCCATCGCCTTCAGGATCGAGCGGCCGAGATCGCTGTCCTCCTGCAGCAGCACCGCCGCCGGCAGATGATGCGGCGTGGTGTTGATCGCGTAGCCGAACAACATCAGTTGCATCACCGGGATCATCACGATCATCGCAAACGAGACCCGGTCGCGCTTGAGCTGGATGAACTCCTTGACCAGCATCGCATAGGTGCGCCGCCAGAAGCCGAAGCGCGGCTCGGAAGACGCGTGATGGACGGCTGCGTCGCTCATTGGAAATTGTCCCGTGAACGGTTCATCAGGTCGATGAAGACGTCCTCGAGCGAGGGCGCGGCGGGCTGCCAGTGCAGATCAGCCTTGTCGCGCCAGGGCGCGATCGCAGCGTCCAGCGCGTCGCGGTCGCGGCCGGACACGTGCAGGCTGGTGCCGAACGGCGCCACCATGTCGACCCCCGGCTTGCCGGTGAGGTCCGCCGCGAGCTCGCGCAGATCGTCGCCGCTCACCGTATACGTGGTGAGCGCCGATTGCGCGATCACCTCCGAGACGGTGCCGTGCACCAGCAGATGACCATAGGCGATATAGGCGATCTCGTGACAGCGCTCGGCCTCGTCCATGTAGTGGGTCGAGACCAGCACGGTCAGCCCTTCGCCGGCGAGCGCATGGATCTCGTTCCAGAAGTCGCGCCGCGCCTTGGGATCGACCCCGGCGGTGGGCTCGTCGAGCAGCAGCAGTTGCGGGTTCGGCAGGGTGCAGGCCCCGAGCGCCAGCCGCTGCTTCCAGCCGCCCGACAACTCGCCGGCGAGCTGCCGCTCGCGGCCGGCAAGCCCGAGCCGCTGCACCATGTCGCGCGCGGCCCGGCGCGGATCGGACATGCCATAGAGGCGCGCCACGAATTCGAGGTTCTCCCGCACCGAGAGGTCCTGATAGAGGCTGAAGCGCTGCGTCATGTAGCCCACCCGGCGCTTGATCTTGTCGGCGTCGCGACGGATGTCGAAGCCGAGGCAGGTGCCCTCGCCGCCGTCGGGTGTCAGCAGGCCGCACAGCATCCGGATGGTCGTGGTCTTGCCCGAGCCGTTCGGGCCGAGAAAGCCGTAGATCGAGCCGCGCTTCACTTGCATCGACAGATCATGCACGACCTCGCGGCCGTCGAAGGACTTGGTCAATCCCTGGACGTCGATCGCGATCTCGGCGGGACCCGTTCCGTTCATTGCTTGTCCGCCACCGGGGTCTTCGGATCAGGCGTCCTGGAATGCGGATAGATGCTGACCGGCTGGCCGACGCGCAGCGCATCCGGCCGCGACGGCCGCGCCTGGATCAGATAGACGAGCTTGTTGCGCTCATCGAGGCTGTAGATCACCGGCGGCGTGTATTCCGCCGAGGTCGCGAGGAAATAGATTCTGGCCGTCAGATCATCAGCACAGTTGTCGCAGGTGACGCGGACCTCGTCACCGATCGCGAGCTTCGGCAGATCAGGCTCGGGCACGTAGAAGCGCAGCTTCATGTTGCCCGGCGGCATGATCGACAGCACCGGCCGTTGCGCCGCGACCATCTCGCCCTCGCGGAAGTAGATCTGCTGGATGGTGCCCGCGACCGGCGCCACGCCCTTGCGCCGTGCCAGCCGCGTCTGCGAGGTCACGAGATGGGCCTCGGCGACGCGCAGCGCCGAAACGGCGGAGTCGAGCGTCGCCTGTGTCCCCGCGCCCGTCTTGCTCAGGGCCGCGGCGCGGTCATAGGTCTGCTGCGCGTTGGCCAGCGTCGCCTTGGTCTGGTTGAGATCGGCCTGCTGCAGATCGTCGTCGACCGAATAGAGCGGATCGCCGACCTTGACCACGTCGCCCTCATGCACGTTCAGCTTCGTGATCCGACCCGCTTCGTCCGGGCTGACGAAGATCATGTCGGCCTCGACCCAGCCTTGATAGCCGGGATCGCGCGTCTCCTTGCAGGCGTTGAACGTGAAGGCCGTGACCAGCACGGCGAGGCAATGCAGCAGGCTCATGTCGGCCTCCTCGTGCCAAAGATCAGATCGAGATGGGTCTGCAGCATCGCTTCGGCGTCGAGCGGCGCATGTCGCTCGAACAGGCTCTTCCACAGCACCGCGACCATCATTGGCGCGATCATCAATTGCGGGTGTTGCACCAGCTTGGGCTCGCGGATCTCGCCGCGCGTGATCGCCAACTGGATCAGCGCGCGCATGGCCGCGAGACCGCGGGAGACGACCTCGCGATAATAGAAATCGGCAATGGCCGGAAAGCGCGGCCCTTCCGCGATGATGAGCCGGACGAGATCGGCCCGCCGGGTGCCGGCGACCTCCTGCAGGAACATGCGCGCCAACGCCTCGACCATGTCGCGCACCGAGCCGCCGGCCGGCGGCGGCGCCGCAAGACGGCCGACGTAGGGCACGATCGCGGTCCGGATCAATTCCTCGAACATCGATTCCTTGTCCTTGAAGTGCAGATAGATCGTCCCCTTGGCGACCCCGGCCCGCTTGGCGACGTCGTCCAGCCGGGTCGCCGCGAAGCCTCGGGCGATGAACTCGTCCATCGCCGCCTGCACGATCGCCGCGCGGCGCTCGGCGGAGCGATCCGCCCGGCGCGACGCGCCAGCTCCCGCTGGCTTGGCGGCCTGAACTCTGCGCTCGGACAATTTCGACGGCTTCGACATTGAACAATTATGACTGACTAGTCAGTCATTGTAAAGAGGCCTCGCAGATCTATCGGCGCGGGTCAGGAGCCCTACCCGACCGCGCGCGGCCCCCTCGTCAGACGAAGTCGGCGCGATCACGCGCAGGACCTGATGTAAGGCCGATTGACCTCCCAGAGTTCGTCCACGATCTGGCGCGCGGCGGCCGCCGAGTTGACGACGGGATCGATGAGCAGCGCCTGCAGCGCGAGATCCTTGGAGGCGGTCATGGCCGCCTGCACCGCCAGTTGCTGAACCTGAACCTGGACCGACATCAGCTTGGCGACTGCATCTGGAAGCGGGCCCAGCGACACCGGATGGATACCGACGCGATCGGCGACAACGGGCACTTCGACCGCGGCCTCGGCAGCCAGGTTGGGAATGACGTGACGGTTCAGAACGACGCCGGACTCGATGACCTGCTTCCGATCGTGCAGCACCGAGCCGATCACGGTGACCGCGCGCTCTCCGGACGGCATTCGCCACCAGTCCGGCATGCCGGCTTTGCCTGCCAGGACCTCGTCGATCTGCCGGATCAGCTTGGCCCGCTCCGCCTCGTCCCAGGCGAAGTCGTACCCGCTCTCGCCCGCTTCCCAGCCATAGGCGAGATACTCGCCGACATGGCTGTCGCCGCAGCCCAGCCAGAAGCCGAAGTCGCGCAACAGCGCCCGCGTCAACGGCGCGTCCTTGGGGTCGTGGCTCCCAGCCTTTTCGCGGAGTAGTGGATAGAGATCGGCCCCGGTGTCGCGATCCCGGATCTGCACGAGACATTGGAAATGGTTGAGCCCGGCGCCCCACACGTCCACGCGCTCCTCGGCCAGTCCCAGAATGGAAGCCACCTGGCTGCGCGCGATGAAGATGCCGTGGCACAGGCCGATATGCGCGAGGCGGCTGTGAAGCCCCAGCGCGAGGATGATGCGGCTCTCGGGATTGGAGAAGTTGATGAACAGCGCGTCCGGACAGCGCCGCTCCATCTCGCGCACGAAGTCGAATACGACCGGCAAGGTGCGGAGCGTGAAGAACAATGCGCCCGGCCCGCCATTCTCGCCCAGCGTGTGACGGATGCCGTATTTGCGCGGCACCTCGAAATCGAGCTTCCACAGGCGGTTGCGGTCGATCGCGGTGGCATGGATCACGAAGCCGGCGCCGTCGAGCGCCGCGCGCCAATCCGTGGTCGCCTCGATCTTAAGGCCGGCGCCGGAGAGGTCGTTGAGCAGCCGGGCCAGCGCTTCCGACCGGGCAAGCCGGGTCGGGTCGCGGCCGACCAGCACGAGCGTCGAACCAGCGAGATCATGCGTCGAGAACAGGTCCCGGAACACGCTGAGTCCAAAGGACGCGCTGCTCGCGCCGAGGAAGACGATCTTGGTGACGGCTGCCATGAGCAATTTGTGCCAGCGCCGCGCGTCCCCATTCCTGATCCAGATCAAACCGCCGCCCCAATGTTCGGCACGGCGGCGCGTCGATCGGTCTTGCGATCAGCCGAAGTCGAGCACTACGCGACCGTCGATCTTGCCGGCCTTCATGCGGTCGAAGACGGTGTTGATCTCCGACAATGGCGCCGTGGTCACCTCGGCCGTCACCTTGCCGTCCGCGGCGAACGCGATGGCTTCGTCGAGATCACGCCTGGTGCCGACGATCGAGCCGCGCACGGTGATGCGCTTCAGCACGACATCGAAGATCGGTGTCGGGAATTCGCCCGGCGGCAAGCCGACGAGGCTGACCGTCCCCTTGCGGCGGACCATGTGCAGCGCCTGGGCAAAAGCCGGCGTCGACACCGCAGTGACCAGCACGCCATGCGCGCCGCCGCCGGTGATTGCGATCACCTGCGCCACGGCATCCTTGTCGAGCGCGTTGACGGCATGTTCGGCGCCGGCCTCCAGCGCGAGTTTCAGCTTGTCCTCGGCGATGTCGAGACCGATCGCCTTCAGCCCCATCGCCTTCGCATACTGGATTGCAACATGACCGAGGCCGCCGACGCCGGAGACCACCACCCACTCGCCCGGCCGCGCGTCGGTCTCCTTCAAACCCTTGTAGGTGGTGACGCCGGCGCAGAGGATCGGCGCGATCCTGGCGAAGTCCACATTGGCCGGCAGACGCGCAGCGAACGCCGCGGATGCGATCACGTATTCGGCAAAGCCGCCATTCACGCTGTAGCCGGTGTTGTGCTGGTGCTCGCACAAGGTCTCCCAGCCGGTCTCGCAATACTCGCAGCGCAGGCAGGCATCGTGCAGCCACGCCACGCCCACGGCGTCGCCGACCTTGAAGTCGGTGACCCCGGGCCCGAGCGCCGCGACGATCCCGGCCGCCTCGTGTCCTGGGATGAATGGCGGCACCGGCTTCACCGGCCAATCGCCGGAGGCGGCGTGAAGGTCGGTGTGGCAGACGCCGCACGCCTTCACCCTGACCAGAAGCTCGCCGGGTCCCGGCACAGGAATCGGAACGTCCTCGATGTCGAGCGGCTTGCCGAAGGCTTTGACGACGGCGGCTTTCATGGTCTGCATCTGTCTGCTCCTCATGTCGCGGCGCAAACTAACGACGTCGGCGTATTCCGGGCTTGATCGGCATCAAGCCGCGCCGCTGCATGAAGTAACAGTTTGATGACAGCGCAATGTGCCCATGGCTGTCAGGCGTGAAATTTGAGTCCGTCGACGACCTTGTCGACCACCCTGCGCTCCGCACGAAACGCCAATCCCACCAGATTGAGATCGGTGCGCGCCACCGCCTTCACGGCATCACGGTTGGCCTCGTCATGCGCGGTCTTGAACATGTCCTCGGTGTAGAGCGCCGGCTTCACGCTGCGCGACAGCGCCCGATCCAGAGCACGCGCCAGCGCGGCACGATCCGGCGCGCCGTAGATCAGGATCGGCTGTCCGATCAACGCGTGATACAGGGTTGCCGAGCCGTCCTCATAAGGTGCGCCGATGCATTCGGGAAATGCCGCGGCGATGCCGCTGGAAAGAAACGCCGCGACGTTGAGCTTCTGCCAGGCCTCGAGATCGTTGCGGATGATCAGCGCGATCTTGGTGTCGAATTGCATGCCACTTCCAGGGTTCGATGTCATCGAACCCCGAGAATAGCCG
This sequence comes from Bradyrhizobium sp. HKCCYLRH3097, assembly GCF_051167875.1. Lineage (NCBI taxonomy): Bacteria > Pseudomonadati > Pseudomonadota > Alphaproteobacteria > Hyphomicrobiales > Nitrobacteraceae > Bradyrhizobium > Bradyrhizobium sp. HKCCYLRH3097. The sequence goes on along the minus strand of NZ_JBNPTX010000006.1, from coordinate 402,128 downwards.
AGCCGTTCTCAGGGTGAAGCATCGAAATGAAAGCGGAAGCGGAACCCCGGCAGCGGAGCCGCTGAGATCATCAGACTTGAATCAACCCTTGGCGTCGCATACCCAGGCGCGGATGACGCATTCCTTGCCGCCATATTTGTAGCATTCCCGGGTCGCTTCGTTGAGCGAGGTCGAGATCGTCGGCCGAACAGCATAGCCGTGGGCGCCGCAGGGATTGGTGAGATCGACCGCGAACGCGGCGCAGGCCTTCTTCATCGTCACCGCGGTGCAGTCGCCCTTGCACTGCTTGAGCGCCGCGGCCTTGGCGAGATGCTCCGCCGGATAGTCGAACGCCTGGCCATAGGCGGCGCACTGGCCAATGGCGAACGCGCCGGCCGCATGCGCCGGGCTGATAGCGCTGGTGCTCGCGATGCGCGCGGCACCAACGATCACGGTCAAGCCAAATGCAAACAGCGCGAAACGTCGCGCGGCGGTCGAAATGATCACTCTCTCCTCCCCCGAGGCCCAATGTCGGCAAATCTAGCCGGGGGTCGTTGAAACTTGGTGAATGAGAGGTTGAGTCGGAGGGAAGTCGTAGCCCGCATGAGCGTAGTCGACATGCGGGCTCTCGCGAACGGCGTCGGTGAACCCGCATGTCGCTTACGCTCACGCGGGCTACGGGCTTCAACCGCGCCGCGCGGCTTCCAGCGCCTGCGGCGTGTCGATGTCGAGAAACGCACTGTCACCATCGACCGGCACCTCGGCGACGGCCTCGGTGTGCTTGGCGATCAGGTGCCGCGCGCCGACGTCGCCGTCCAGCGTCATCAGCTCGGCGAAGAAGCGGCGCGACCACAGCACGGGGTTGCCGCGGCGTCCCTCGGACACAGGCACCACGATCAAATTGCCGCGATCCGGCGCGAACGCGCCGATCAGGCGGTCGAGCAGATCCGAGGACACCATCGGCATGTCACCCAGGCACACCACCGCGCCATCGACGCCCTCAGGCACCGCGGCAATGCCCGATTTCACCGAGCTGGCGAGGCCGCCGGCGAAATCCGGGTTGCGGACGAAGCGGACGTTGAGGTCGGACAGCGCCTGTTCGACCAGCTCGGCCTGATGACCGGTGACGACGATGACCTCACCGGCCTTGGAGGCCAGCGCCTGCTCGGTCACGATGCGCACCAGCTTCTTGCCGTCGAGCTCGGCCAGCAGCTTGTTCGGCCCCCCCATGCGGGTCGAGCGTCCGGCGGCAAGCACGACGGCGGCGACCTTGCGTTCGCCCTCGGCCTCCGGCGTGGCGCGCGGCTGCGGCCGCGTCACGATCTCCATGAGGAGGCCACCCACACCCATGGCCGTGAGCTCGGCGCGGCTGACCTTGATGCCGGCGAGCAGCCGCATCAGCACCCAGTCAAAACCGTTCTCCGCCGGCGAACGGGCGCAGCCGGGCGCGCCGAGCACCGGCACACCGCCGGCATTGCCGATCAAGAGCAGATTGCCGGGATCGACCGGCATGCCGAAATGCTCGATGGCACCGCCAATGCCGGTGATTGCGGCTGGAATGACGTCGCGGCGGTCGGCGATGGCGGACGCGCCGAACACGATGACGAGCTCGGCGCCCAGCGCCAGCAGCTCCCTGATCGCAGCAGCCAGCGCGGCCTGCTCATGCGGCGCGCGGCGCTCGGCGATGATGGTGGCGCCGGCCGGTGCGAGCCGCTCTGCGGTGACGCGCAGCGTCTTGTCGATGACCTTGGGTGCGAGCCCCGGAAGAAGCGTCGAGACCACGCCGACGCGCTTGATCACATAGGAGGCGATGCTGAGCGCGCCCCTGCCCGCCGCCGCGACGGCGACATCGCGCAGGCGGCCTTCGACGCCGAACGGGATCAGCTTGACGGTGCCGACCATCTCGCCTTCGACCACCGGCTTGAACGCCGGCAGGGTCGCAAAGGTGATGGCCTCGTCGACGCCGTTGATGCGCTCGACCGCGGCGCGGTCGATCATCAGCACGCCGGCCTGCGCCGCGAACAGATTGGCGCGCCCGGTGAAGGCGCGATCGACGTGAATGCCCGCGCCGGCGACGACCTTGGCGACGTCGGCGGCCGCCTCGTCCTCGGAGACGTCGCCGGCCTCGAGCCGGACGACGACGATCTCCTTGACGCCTTCCCGGACCAGCGCCTCGACCTCCGCGGGACCGATCAGCGTGCCCTTCTTCAGCACCAATGATCCTTTGCGCAGGGTGTGCACCGTCACCCCGCCGATCGCCTCGGCTGGACTGGCAGGACCGAACTTCATGCCGCCTGCTCTTTCTCCTTGGCCGGCAGCCGCAACGTGGCGGTGATCTCGGCCATGATCGAGACCGCGATCTCCGACGGCGACACCGCGCCGATGGCGAGCCCGATCGGCGCATGGATGCGGGCAATGTCGGCATCGCTGGCGCCCTGCGCGCGCAGCCGATCACCGCGCTTGGCGTGCGTCTTCCGCGAGCCGAGCGCGCCGATATAGAAGCAGTCGCGCGAGAAGGCGTGCAGCAGCGCCGGATCGTCGATCTTCGGATCATGCGTCAGCGCGACAAAGGCGGTGTAGTGATCGACGTTGAGCGGGGGCAGCGCCACGTCGGGCCATTCGGCGATCAGCGGCACGTCAGGGAAGCGCTCGGGGCTGGCGAAAGCCGTGCGCGGATCGACGACGGTGACGTCATAGCCCAGCGACTTGGCGATCGGCGCCAACGCCTGGCTGATATGGACGGCGCCGACGATCACGAGCTTGGCCGTCGGCGCGTAGACGTTCAGGAACAGCCGCTTGCCGTCCACCTCGACCATGCCGCTCTTGCCCATACGCAGATGGGTCGACAGCTCGTTGCGCAGCGGATCGGTGGCGATGGCGGCGGCCCTGACCAGGCGCTGCGCCCCGGAGCCGACGTCGGTGACGAGAATCGCCGGGCGACGCGCGGCACGCTCGGCGTTCAGTTCGGCCAGCGTTGCAGGCTGCATGGATCAACCCACCTTCTCGACGAACACGCGGATGGTGCCGCCGCAGGACAGCCCGACATTCCAGGCCGTCTCGTCGGCGACGCCGAACTCCAGCATCTTGGGCTGGCCGCTGGTGATCACGTCGAGCGCCTCGGTAACGACAGCGCCCTCCACGCAGCCGCCGGACACGGACCCTAAGAACGTGCCCTCGTCGTTGATCACGAGGTTGGACCCGACCGGGCGCGGCGCCGAGCCCCAGGTCTCGACCACGGTGGCGAGCGCCACGCCGTGACCGGATTTGTGCCAGTCCTCGGCGGCCCTGAGGATGTCTTCGTCGCGGTTGAGCATGGTCATCTCCCTCTCAGGCGGCGGGCCGGATCGCGCTGCGCTGGTGGGGCGGCAGCGGCGACGACAGCGCCGAGATCAGCGTCTCGATCGAAGTCAAGTTATGTACCGGGCGGAATTCGTCAACGTGGGGCAGCATGGTTTTGATGCCCTGCGCCTTCGCCTCGAAGCCGGAATAGCGCAGCAGCGGATTGAGCCAGATCAGCCGCCGGCAGGAGCGGTGCAGCCGGTCCATCTCGAAGGCAAGCTTGCTGTCGGCCTCGCGCTCCAGCCCGTCGGAGATCAACAGCACGATCGCGCCCTGCCCGAGCACGCGGCGCGCCCACTGCTTGTTGAAGGTCTGCAGCGAGGTGGCGATCCGGGTCCCGCCGGCCCAGTCCTCGACATTGGCCGAGCAGCTCGCCAGCGCCTCGTCGGGATCGCGCTGGCGCAGCGCCCGGGTCACGTTGGTCAGCCTCGTGCCGAACAGGAACACCGAGACGCGCTTGCGCGCGTCGGTGATGGCGTGGAGGAAATGCAGGAACAGGCGGGTGTACTCGCTCATCGAGCCGGAGATGTCGAGCAAGGCCACGATCGGCGCCGGCTTCTCGATTCTCCCCAAGCGATGAAAGTTGATGATCTCGCCTTCGGTGCGCAGCGCCTGACGCAGCGTCTTGCGCATGTCGATGCGACGGCCGCGCGGATCGGCGGTGTGGCGGCGGGTCTTCAGCTCGGCCTGCGGGAGCCGCATCTTGGCGATGGCGCGCGCAACCTCGGCGATCTCCGCCGCGCTCATCTGCGCAAAGTCCTTCTTCTGCAGCACCTCGCGGTCGGACACCGCGAGCCGCAGGTCCTGCTCCTGCGCCTTCGGCTCCTCATGGGTCTGCGGCTGCGACATCGCCTCCTGGACCCGGCGCGAGGCCGGCGGCGGCTTCTTCTTGGCGTGATCCGGCAGCGGCACCGAATCGAGCATCGACTTCCACTCCTCGGCCGGGCGGAAGAACAGGTCGAAGGCCTGAGAGAAGATCAGCGCATGCTCGTGGCGCTTGACGAAGATCGATTCGAGCGTGGTGAAGACGTCCGCACGCTTGCCGATGTCGATGACCTCGAGCGCGGTCATCGCGTCGATCACGGCACCCGGACCGACCGGCAGGCCGGCGGCACGCAGCGCCCGCGCAAAGCCCGCGATGTTGTCGGCGATGCCGCCGGTTGGCGGCGCGAGGTGATTGATGCTTGTGGGCACGTTCTGATCCCTCGTCCGCTTCGCACACGCCTCAAATTGAGCTCGTCATTCCGGGGCGCCCGGAGGGTGAGCCCGGAATCCATACTCACGATCGTGGTTATGGATTCCGGGCCTGCGTGCTGCGCACGCATCCCGGAATGACGACCTTTATTGTGGGCACCGGCGTGAACTACGTCTCGTTGGTCGCGTCCTTGATCGCCTTCTGCAACGCATCGCCCTGCATGCGGGCGATGTCGTCCTGATATTTCAACAGCGCGCCCAGCGTGTCGCCGACGACCTCGGCGTTCAGCGAGCGCGCATCGAGCTCCGTCAGCGCCGTGGCCCAGTCGAGCGTCTCGGCGACCCCCGGCGACTTGTAGAAGTCCTGGTCGCGCAGCGCCTGGACGAAGCGCACGATCTGCTGCGACAGCCGCTGCGAGATGCCGGGCAGCCGGGTTTTGACGATGGCAAGCTCGCGCTCGGCGGAGGGATAATCGACCCAGTGATACAGGCAGCGCCGCTTCAGCGCGTCATGGATCTCGCGGGTCCGGTTCGAGGTGATGATGACGATCGGCGGATGCGGCGCCTTGACGGTGCCGAACTCCGGGATCGTGACCTGGAAGTCGGAGAGGATCTCGAGCAGATAGGCCTCGAACGCCTCGTCCGCGCGGTCGAGCTCGTCAATGAGCAGAACCGGCGCGCCGGCGACATCCGGCTCCAGCGCCTGCAGCAGCGGGCGCTTGATCAGGTAGCGGTCGGCGAAGATGTCCGACGTCAATTGATCGCGGTCGACCTCGCCGCCCGCTTCCGCCAGCCGGATCGCGATCATCTGCGCCGCTGAATTCCATTCGTAGACGGCGGAGGCGACGTCGAGACCCTCGTAGCACTGCAGCCGGATCAGCTTGCGGCCGAGCGCCGCCGACAGGACCTTGGCGATCTCGGTCTTGCCGACGCCGGCCTCGCCTTCGAGGAACAGCGGCCGGCCCATGCGCAACGACAGATAGGTCACCGTCGCCAGCGATCGCTCGGCCAGATAGCCGCGCGAGGACAACAATTCGAGCATCGCGTCGACCGATGCTGGCAGGGCCGGAGCACTCATGGGCGAGACCGCTTCCTTCTTCACGCGTCCGTCACGAAGCCGGAGCCTCGGGTTCGGCGGCTCCCTCCGACGCGGTTGAGGCCTTGGCGCCGGTATTGGCCGCATCGACCGCACGGCGCGCCAGCACGCCGATCAGATGGGCACGATATTCGGCGCTGCCGTGAATATCGCTGTTGAGGCCTTCAGCCGAGACCGTAATGCCCTCCAGCACCTTCGGCGAGAAGCGCTTCTGCAGCGCCTCCTCGAAGGCGGTGACGCGGAACACGCCATTGCCGCCGGCCCCGGTCACCGCAACGCGCACGTCGGACGGACGGCGGGCGACGAACACACCGACCAGCGCGTAGCGGGAGGCCTGGTTGCGGAACTTGACGTAGGCCGCCTTCTTGGCCAGCGGGAAGCTCACCTTGGTGATGATCTCGTCCGGCTCCAGCGCGGTCGTGAACAGCCCGAGGAAGAACTCCTCGGCCTTCAGCTTGCGCTTGTTGGTGACGATGGTGGCGCCGAGCGCGAGGCATGCGGCCGGATAGTCCGCGGTCGGATCGTTGTTGGCGATCGAGCCGCCGATGGTGCCGCGATGGCGCACCGCGGGATCGCCGATCAGGCTCGCCAGATGGGCGAGCGCCGGAATGGCCTCGCCGACGGTTGCGGAGTTGGCGACGTCGGCGTGACGCGCCATCGCGCCGATGACGAGGTTTCGGCCCTTCACCTCGATCGTATCGAGCCCCTCGACATGGGAGAGATCGACCAGATGCGGCGGGCTCGCGAGTCGCTGCTTCATGACCGGCACCAGCGTGTGGCCGCCGGCGACCAGCTTGGCGTCTTCGTTCTTGGTGAGGAGATTGGCGGCCTGGCGCACGGTCGCCGGCCGATGATATTTGAATTCGTACATAGGGGAATGTCCTGTGCGCAGCGGGCCGACTAAGGCAAGGTCAGACGTTTAGGCGAGGTCCGATTTGGCCATCGCCTTGGCGCCGGCGGCGATCGATTGCACGATGTTCTGATAGCCGGTGCAGCGGCAGAGATTGCCCTCGAGCTCCTCGCGAATGGTCTCGTCGCTGAGCTCATGTCCCTTACGGTGGACGAGGTCGACCGCGGTCATGATCATGCCCGGCGTGCAGAAACCGCATTGCAGGCCATGATGCTCGCGAAACGCCTCCTGCATCGGATGCAGCGGCGCGCCGTCGGCAGCGAGTCCCTCGATCGTCCTGACCTCATGACCATCGGCCATCACGGCCAAGGTCGTGCAGGACTTCACTGCCTTGCCGTCGAGATGGACGACGCAGGCTCCGCATTGCGACGTGTCGCAGCCGACATGGGTGCCGGTGAGGCGCAGATTCTCGCGCAGGAACTGCACCAGCAGCGTCCGCGGGTCGACGTTCGCCGTGACGGGATTACCGTTCACAATCATGGAAATCTTGGCCATTCAGGACTCTCTATTATCCGCGCGACAGCGTTGCACTGCAGCGCAGCCCAGCAAAATCAGTCGAAAACCATCATATGGGCGCTCCCGGCGGCGGGCAACCTCGCCCCCGGCCGCGCATGGGTCGGTTGCGGTCAGCCTTGAACGGCTTTGGCGAAGTTGGCGAAGAATTCGTCGGCGAGCTTCTTTGCGGTGCCGTTGATCAGCCGCTGGCCGAGCTGCGCCAGCTTGCCGCCGATCTGCGCTTCGACATTGTAGGTCAGCAGCGTGCCGCCGTCCTTGTCCGCCAGCGCGACGACCGCGCCACCCTTGGCGAATCCGGCGACACCGCCCTCGCCTTCGCCGGAGATCTTGTAGCCGTTCGGCGGATCGAGATCGCTCAAGGTCACCTTGCCTTTGAAGCGCGCAGAGACCGGTCCGACCTTCATCTTGGCAACGGCGCGGAGGCCGCCATCCTCGGTCCTCTCCAGCTCCTCGCAGCCGGGAATGCAGGCCTTGAGCACCTCCGGATCATTCAGCTTGTCCCAGACCTGCTCTCGCGGAGCGGCCAGCTGGACTTCGCCCGTCATCGTCATAGCCATGTGCATCTCCCCCCGATTGGCGCGGTTAGAGGCATTCAAGTAAAGCACCGAACGCCCAAAAGGAAGGGCGAGCAGCGCCCGGAAGCGTTGCAGAAAAGCCGGGCACCGCAGCATTCCGGACCTCGCCGCCGTCGGGTTTTGATTGGCAGACGGCGGCGGCGGTGGTTAGTTCGCCATCAAATCTGCACGATTCCTCCGGCGGCGCGGCCGCCTGCGACAAGGATTCCGCCCATGCCGATGATCGATGCCGACGGCTGTCTGTTGAATGTCACCGTCGAGGGCCGCGACGGCGGGCCGACCCTGATGCTCTCGAACTCGCTCGGCTCGACCCTGCAGATGTGGGAGCCGCAGATGCGCGCCTTCACGCAGGTGTTCCGCGTGATCCGCTATGACCGGCGCGGTCATGGCAAATCGCAAGTGCCGCCCGGGCCCTACTCGATCGAGCGATTTGGCCGCGATGCGCTGGCGATTCTCGATGACCTCAACATCGAGAAGGTGCACTGGTGCGGCGTGTCGATGGGCGGCATGGTCGGACAGTGGCTCGCCGCCCATGCTCCTGAACGCATCGGCAAGCTCGTGCTCGCCAACACCACCTGCTACTACCCCGATCCGGCAATCTGGGACGCCCGCATCAAGGCGGTCGAGGACAGCGGACTCGCTGGAATCGCCGACACGGTCATCGCTGGCTGGCTGACGCAGGAGTTTCGTGATCACAATCCTGATGTCGCCGACCGGATGAAGGCAATGCTCGTGGCCACCCCTGTCGGCGGCTATCTTGCCTGCTGCGCGGCGCTGCGTGCCCTGGACCTGCGTGAGGATCTGCCGGCCATCAAGAGCCCGACCCTCGTCGTGGCCGGCCGCTACGACAAATCGACGCCGATCGCGATGGCGGAAGCAATCCGCAGCCGCATCCCCGGCGCCAGCATGACCATCGTCGATGCCGCGCACATCTCGAATGTCGAAGCGGCGGGCCAGTTCAACGATGCGGTGCTGGGCTTTCTGACCCAGCACTGATGCACCGCGATGGATCGGGGCGTCATGCCTGCTGCGGCGACGGCGTCGCCGCGGGCTCCATCTTCGGCGAAGCGGATGCGGAAGACGGCGAGGCTTGCGTCGTCGGCTTCTCCACCAGCATGACGATGGCCGTGCCGAGCAGCATCAGGAGTTCCGTGGCATGCAGACGCAACGCCTGGGGCTCCCCGACTTTGGCAGCCATGATCATGCTGAAGAAGGCGAGCATGCTGCCGAAGCCGAGCCCGATCGACAGTGCCTCGACATAGCCGGCCACCTTTCGCACCCGCGGAACCAGGATCAGCACCAGGAACATCGCGAAGAAGCCTGCGACCGTCAGTCGCGCCAGCGCAAGCAGCCAGGCGGCGCGAACCGTCTCGATGCCCGACAGCTGCAGGTGGTCGCTGATGAACAAGGCCACCGCGATATTCGGCCGCGCGAACAACCCCTGGATCGGCGACACCATGATCTGAAACGCGATGATGGTCCAGGCGGGCACGAAATAGAGCGCCAGCAGCACACCGTTGACGCAGCTGAGCCGCCAATTCCTGATCACGCAATCCTTGATCATGTCACGCCCACCTTTGCATCCCACAAACCGCCCGTCCGGCCGATTTCCAGACGAGCTAACGCCCGGCAAACGCGCCCGGCAATTTAAACCATTCGTTTACCTTAACAGGGGGGCGACGGGCGCGAGAGCCCACCGTCCAATCGCCGCAGAGACCGTGCTGATGACCTCGCCGATCAGGCCCCGAATTCCCGCGTGATAGCGGCCTTTCCGGGCCTCATCGACGCCTCCTCGAACATCTGCATCGCATCCGACATTGCGTCCGTCGGCGGCCGCTGATTCACGTCCATGCGCCTCGCAACTCTGTGCGCCACGCCATCGGTGTTCTTGACTAGCGTCAAAGTAGTCTGAAACAGATATACTACCTTAGAGGCGAACGCCGCTGCGTTTCGCACAGCGGGATCGTGATGCGGCAGGCAGCTGCCGAGCGGGAGTACCGCATGAGAGTAGCTCGGATCTTCATCGGCATCCTCCTGCTGGCCGGCGGCCTCTACATCCTGGTCGGCGAACATTTCGCCGGAACTTCGGGAGACGCGACCGTCAATGCCCGGCTTTACGTCGTGCGCGCGCCGATCGAAGGCCGCGTGACGCTGGGGGTGAGCAATATCGGCGCCAGGGTCAATGCCGGGGAACTCATGGCCGAGATCGTCGACGACCGGTTCGACACCACGCGCCTGCTCAATCTCGAGCGCGACCGTGACGAGCAGAAGATCGCGCTCAAGCGGGTTCCGGCGCAGCGTTCGGCGCTCGAGCAGGCGCGGGCCGCCTTCGCGGCCCAGTCGGCCAACTACAAGACCGGCCGCGTCCGCCAGATCGCGGCGCGCATCGCCGAGGCCAAGGCGGCGGAGGATGCCGCGGCCGCCCGGCTGAAGCTCGCGGATCTCACCTTCACGCGGGCCAACGAGCTGAAGGAACGCGGGGTCCAGACGGTCGCCGGCCTCGACCAGGCCAGCGCCTCGCTCGATATCGCCAAGCAGGATTTGGAAAGCGCGAAACAGCGCACCAACTATGTTGAGACCGAGCTCGGCTCCGCGCAATCAGGGGTCTTCATCGGCGACTCCTACAACGACGTGCCGTTCTCGATGCAGCGCATTCACGAGCTCGACCTGCGCCTCGCCGAACTTGCCGTGGACGAGCAGCAGATCCAATCCCGCCTGGTCCAATACGAGCAGCAGATCAACGCCGAACGCGTCCGGATCAACCGGCTGACCTCGGCGACGCTGAGGGCCCGCGTCCTGGGCATGGCCTGGGATTTCCTCGTCGACGATGGCGAATATGCCCGTCGCGGTCAGGATCTCGTCAAGCTGGTGGACTGCAACAGTCTCGTGGTGACCGCGAGCGTTCCCGAAAGTCTCTACGCCCGCCTGTCGATCGGCGCCCCGGTGCAGTTCCGTCTGTTCGGAGACGACCGGATATTCGATGGGACGGTGACACGTCTCGGCGGCTCGGGCGCCTCGCAACTCTACGCCAATCTCGCTGTCGGCCCGACGCCGCAGCACTTGCAGCGCTTCGACGTCACCGTTGCGGTGCCAGATCTCGCCAAGCAGCCGGATCTGTCCTGCGCCATCGGGCGCACCGGCCGGGTGATCTTCACCAGCGGACCGATCGCGGCATTGCGCGGCTTCGTCGCCCGGTACGGCTACTGATGCCGACGCTGTCACCATTCCTGTCCGCATTCGCAGTCGTTGCGATCATCGTAGGGCTGCGCGTCCTGGCGTTGCCCCTCCTGGACCCGAAGATATGGTACTGGCGGACCCTGCTCCTCAGCGGCTCGATCCTGCTGGCCTGGCGCTATGTCGTCTGGCGCTTCACCGAGACCCTTGCTCCGCCCGGCCTCACGCCGGATGGGATCCTCAGCTGGGGCTTCGCCATTCTCGAAGCGCTCACCGTTGTTTCGTCGTCCTTCGCCTTCCTGATCCTGACCAGGACCAAGGAGCGGACGACGGAGGCTGATCGCCATGCCGGCTGGTGGCTTCCGAGGCCGCCGCCTCGGGTCGACATCTTCATCACGACCTACAACGAGCAGCTCGAGGTGCTGGAGCGAACCATCGTCGGCGCCAAGGCGATCACCTATGCGGCGTTGCGCGTCTTCGTCCTCGACGACGGCAGCCGGGCCTGGCTCCGGGATTACTGCACCGAGCACGGCATCGGCTATGTCGCCCGTACCGACAAGTCGCACGCCAAGGCCGGCAACATCAACAATGCCTTGCGGCTGCGCGCGGCGGATGCGGACCGGCCGGATTTCGTCGCCGTTCTCGACGCCGATTTCGTGCCTCATCTCGACTTCGTCGAGCGGACGCTGGCGTTGTTCCACGATCCGGCTGTCGGCCTCGTACAGACGCCCCAGCACTTCTTCAACCCGGACCCGATCCAGCACAATCTCGGCATCGGCGCGGCCTATCCCGACGAGCAGCGCCACTTCTTCGACAACGTCGAGCCGGCGCGCGACGCCTGGGGCATCGCAATGTGCTGCGGCACCTCCTCGATATTCCGCGTCTCCGCCGTGGAGATGATCGGCGGCGTGCCCACCGAGAGCGTCACCGAGGATTTCCTGCTCACACTGCGCCTGTCCGCGCACGGCTACCAGACCGTGTACCTGAACGAGGCGTTGTCGGAGGGATTGGCGCCGGAAGGCCTTGCGGAATACGTCACGCAGCGCGGCCGCTGGTGCCTCGGCCTCATGCAGATCGTGCGCAACGTCTACAATCCATTCGGCTCCCATGGTCTCGATTTCTTCCACCGGCTCAGCGTGCTCGACTCGCTGCTCTATTGGACGTCGACCTATCCGTTCCGCCTCGCCGCGCTGATCTGTCCACTGCTCTACTGGTGGGGCGGGGTGACGGTGGTGAACGCCTCGATCGCCGATATCATCCGGTATTACGGCCCCTATTATCTCTCGATCATGTACACGCTGAACTGGCTGTCCAAGGGACTGTTCATTCCGATCGTCAACGATGTCTCGCAGATCGTCGCCGCCTGGCCCGTGCTCCGCGCCGCCGCTCTCGGCCTGCTCTCCCCCGGTCCGCACAAATTCTCGGTGACCGCCAAGGGCGGCGACCGCGCCAAGATCATCGTCCAATGGCCGCTGATGCGGCCCTTCCTGATCCTGATGGCGCTGACGATCGGTGGCATGATCGTGTCGCTGACGTCCGATTTCGTCTTCAATACCACGGGGACCGCGGGAGACGGCGTCATCGTCGTGATGTTCTGGACGATCTACAACATTCTGGTGCTGTCGGTGGCGATCGCCGTGTGCATCGACCGTCCACGCTACAACCGGCCGCAACGCCAGATCGTCGAGCCGATAACCCTGACGGTCGACGGCGAGCCGCAACGCGGCTGGATCGTCAATCTCGGCCCCGGCGGCGCACGCGTCAGCGGTCCGGTCGGCCTTGCGACCGGCGCCATCGGCACGCTCACCCTGCCCCTGATCGGCGATATCCAGACCAAGGTCGCGGCTCCGACGAACGACGGCTACCGGCTCATATTTGCGGTGACGCCGCAGCAGCGCGCCCAGATCATCGAGCGGCTGCACACCGCGAGCGGAGTGCCCGGCGCCGACAGCGGCGATCTCGGCCGCATGCTGAAAGAAATCGCGCGAGCCGTGGCCGATTGAGGAGAAGACAATGACGAGGCGACGGTGGAGCTTACAGACAGCGGTGTTCCTCGGCGGCACGACACTGATCGTCGTGACGGCGCTGGCCGTTGCCATCCTCTATTCGGCGTCGCTGCAGCGGCGCGGCGAGGAGCTCGCGATCGAGCAGCTGAGGACGCGCGGTGAGCTCAGCGCAAACCTGCTGGCGCGACAGTTGTACGGCACGTGGAGCGACGTGTCGCGGCTCGCCGCGATCATCGACCCCGCCGACGTCGCCGAGGCGCGCCGGCAGATCCAGTTCGTGAGCCAGTTCCAGCCGCGCTATGCCTGGCTCGGCATCGCCGACTCCGGCGGCAAGGTCATCGCGAGCAAGGACCGGATGCTGGAAGGACAAAACGTCGCCGACCTGCGCTGGTTCCGGCATGGACTCGGGGTGCCGACGGCGGTCGATGATCGCGAATCAGAGGCCCTGGGCCGGATGTTGCAGGCCGCTTCGGGACCGGACCGCTTGATCGCAATGTCGGCTCCGCTCGTGCACGACGGCGCCCCCGCCGGCGTCATCGGGGCCCAGATCGATTGGAAATGGGTGATCGAATCCGTCGCGGCGCTGGCGTCGCGCGACATCGATCTGGTGTTGCTGTCGCGCGAGAGCATCGTGCTGTTCGGCCCGCCGGATCTCGTCGGCAAGCAACTGACGATCGGCTCGGCGCAGGCCGCAAGCCGCGGGGCCTCGGTCGCGCTCATCGAGCGATGGCCCGACGGCAAGGATTATTTCACCCTCACGTTCCCCACCGTGAAGTACGCCGATCTGCCGAGCTTCGGCTGGTCCCTTCTGATCCGGCAGGACGCCGTTGCCGCGATGGTGCCGACCCGCCAGCTTGTGCGCTCGTTTTGGTTCAACGTTGCCGGTGGCGTGTTCTCGATCCTGGTGCTGCTCAATTTCGCCGCGAAATGGGTGGTGACGCCGATGCGCCGTCTTGCCCAGGCCGCCGAGACCATGGTGAAAGATCCGTTTTCTGGCATGGTGGCGCGGGAAACCCGGTACGATGAGGCGACGCGGCTGCGCGACGCCTTGGTCAGGCTCCAGTCGAAGCTGATGGCAAAAGTGCCTGGTTCGACGGAAGACAGCGGTAGCGGCATATAGCGGCGCCAGCAACCGGTGCGAGAACCCTCCTTTTCGGCGCTACGTGCTGGGTTCCCAAGCGGTCATTTGATGGCGACGGCCGGCCCCGAGGAAGGCAGGGGAACCGCGCCATCAAAGGAGGCGGGATAAGCCCGCAATTGTGGCACTGCACGCTGTTGCGGCACCCGGTTCCGAACTGTTAGTACTGCCGCACGCGTCGCCTTGGGCGCGGGTGCGTCTCCAGGCATACCGGCACCCGCTCTACAAGGCCCCCGCCGCGTTGCGAACCGGTATCGGCAGTCTCACTCACGGCAGTTCATGGATTATTTCGCGCAACAGCTCATCAACGGCCTCGTCCTTGGCTCGATCTACGGCCTGATCGCCATCGGCTACACCATGGTCTACGGCATCGTCGGCATGATCAATTTCGCCCATGGCGACATCTTCATGATCGGCGGCTTCATCGCGCTGATCTGCTTCCTGGTCCTGGTGTCGCTGGGCCTGACCGCGGTTCCGGTGATCCTGCTGATCGTGCTGCTGGTGTCGATGGCCATCACGGCGCTCTATGGGTGGACCATCGAACGCATCGCCTATCGCCCGCTGCGGCACTCGTTCCGCCTGGCGCCGATGCTGTCCGCCATCGGCATGTCGTTCGTCCTCACCAACTATTCGCAGGTGTCGCAGGGCGCGCGCGTCAAGCCGGTGCCGCCGATCATCACCGGCGGCTACACGCTGCACGAGGGCGCGGGCGGCTTCGTCGTCCAGCTCTCCAACATCCAGATCGTGGTGGTCATCACCACCATCGTTCTGCTCGCGCTGTTCACCTGGCTGGTATCCCGCACGCGGCTCGGCCGCGACATGCGCGCCTGCGAGCAGGATCAGACCATGGCGGCACTGCTGGGCGTCGACGTCGACCGCACCATCTCGATGACCTTCGTGATCGGCGCGGCGCTCGCGGCCGTCGCCGGCATGATGTACCTGCTGTATTACGGCCTGGTCGATTTCTTCATGGGCTTCGTCGCCGGCATCAAGGCGTTCACGGCGGCGGTGCTCGGCGGCATTGGCTCGCTGCCGGGCGCGATGCTCGGAGGCCTCGCGATCGGACTGATCGAGACGTTCTGGTCGGCTTATTTTTCGGTGGAGTACAAGGACGTCGCGGCATTCTCGATCCTGATCGTGGTGCTGATTTTCCTGCCAACCGGCCTGCTCGGCCGGCCCGAAGTCGAAAAAGTCTGAAGATGGAGTCCGCGTGAGCGCGTCCCTTCCCGCCTCGTCGAAAGGCTCCGAACCGGTCGGAGCCGCCTTCATCCTCAAGAAGGCCTTTCTCAGCGCACTGGTCGCTCTCGGTCTGTTCTCCCTGATGGTCGGCATCCGCACCGAAGCGGGTCAGAGCGGCCAGCTCGTATACTGGACCCGCTTCGGCGACCTCGCCAGCCTGGTTGTGGCGGTGTTCGTCGGCTCGATCGCGGTCGAGCTGCTGCGGCTGTGGCTCGGACCGCGCGGCGGCCTCGGCAGCTTCGTGCCGCCGTCCGTGCGGAGCGGCATGTCCGTAGCCGGTCGCTATCTCGCGCCGGCGCTGCTGATCTTCACCTTGCTGGTGCCGGTGATCTTCTACAATCAGCGTTACATTCTCGACCTCGGCATTTTGGTCCTCACCTACGTCATGCTGGGTTGGGGCCTCAACGTCGTGGTCGGTCTCGCCGGCCTGCTCGACCTCGGCTACGTCGCGTTCTACGCCGTCGGCGCCTATTCCTACGGCCTGCTCTCGACCACCTTCGGCCTGTCGTTCTGGGTCTGCCTGCCGCTCGCCGGCATTCTCGCCGCCTTCTGGGGCGTGCTGCTCGGCTTTCCGGTGCTGCGGCTGCGCGGCGACTACCTCGCCATCGTCACCCTGGCCTTTGGCGAGATCATCCGCCTCGTCCTCATCAACTGGCAGGACGTGACCGGCGGTCCCAACGGCGTCTCCGGGATTCCGCGACCGACGTTGTTCGGCATTCCGCTCGCGCCGGGCGAAGGCGGCCTTGCATCGATGCTCGGCATCCCGTTCTCGCCGACGCATCGCATCGTTTTTCTGTTCTATCTGATCCTGGCGCTGGCGCTCTTGACCAACTGGGTCACCATCCGGCTGCGCCGGCTGCCGATCGGCCGGGCCTGGGAAGCGCTGCGCGAGGACGAGGTCGCCTGCCGCGCGCTCGGCATCAACATCACCACCACCAAGCTGACCGCATTTGCGACCGGCGCGATGTTCGGCGGTTTCGCCGGTGCCTTCTTCGCCACGCGCCAGGGCTTCATCAGCCCGGAATCCTTCACCTTCCAGGAATCGGCGCTGGTGCTCGCCATCGTCGTGCTCGGCGGCATGGGGTCGCAGCTCGGCGTGGCGCTGGCGGCGCTCGCCATGATCGGCGGCTTCGAGCTGTTCAGAAGCCTCGAGGGCTACCGCATGCTGGTGTTCGGTCTCGCCATGGTGCTGGTGATGATCTGGCGGCCGCGCGGCATTGTCGGCCATCGCGCGCCGACCGTATTCCTGGAAAAATCCAAGAGCATCTCTTCGGACCTCGTCAAGGAAGGCCACGGATGAGCTCCGCTCCCATTCTCGCACTCGAAAACCTCACCATGCGCTTCGGCGGCATCGTCGCCGTCAATGCGCTGTCGTTCACCGCGCAACGCACGCAGATCACGGCCCTGATCGGCCCCAACGGCGCCGGCAAGACCACCGTGTTCAACTGCATTACCGGCTTCTACAAGCCGACCTCCGGCGTCATCCGCCTGACCCATGATGACGGCGCGCAGTTCGAGATGCAGAAGCTGAAGGACTTCAACATCTCCAAGCAGGCCAAGGTGGCGCGGACGTTCCAGAACATCCGGCTGTTTCCGGGCATGACGGCGCTCGAAAACCTGATGGTCGCGCAGCACAACGCGCTGATGCGCGCGTCCGGCATGACGGTGCTCGGGCTGCTCGGCGTGCCCTCGTGGCGCGCGGCCGAGCGGAACGCGATCGATGCGGCCGTGTTCTGGCTGAAGCGCGTCGGGCTGATCGACCGCGCCGACGACGCGGCCGGCAATCTCGCCTATGGCGACCAGCGTCGGCTGGAGATCGCGCGCGCGATGTGCACCTCGCCGGCCCTGCTCTGCCTCGACGAACCGGCCGCCGGCCTCAACGCGCGCGAGAGTGCGGCCCTCAGCGAGTTGCTGCTGTCGATCCGGGCCGATCACGCCACGTCGATCCTGCTGATCGAGCACGACATGAGCGTCGTGATGGAAATCTCCGACCGCGTCGTCGTGATGGACTACGGCGTCAAGATCGCCGAGGGCACGCCGCGCGAGATCCGCGACGATCCGAAGGTCATCGCCGCCTATCTCGGCACCGATGAGGAAGAGGCCGCAGCCGTGATGGAGGCCGAGGCGTGAGTGCGTCCCTGCTCGCGATTCGCAATCTGCGCGCGTCCTACGGCAAGATCGAAGCGCTGAAGGGCGTCGATCTCGACATCAGGCCGGGCGAGATCGTCGCGCTGATCGGCGCCAACGGCGCCGGCAAGTCGACGCTGATGATGTCGATCTTCGGCCGCCCGCGCGCAAGCTCCGGCAACATCGTCTACGACGGCAACGACATCACACAGGTGCCGACGCATCAGATCGCGCGGCTGCGCATCGCGCAGTCGCCGGAGGGACGCCGCATCTTTCCGCGCATGAGCGTGGCGGAAAACCTGCAGATGGGCGCCGACGCCGGCGAGACGACCGACGCGGAGCGGGCCAGCACGCTGGAGCGCGTCTTCGCCCTGTTTCCGCGCCTGAAGGAGCGCGTCGACCAGCGCGGCGGCACGCTATCCGGTGGCGAGCAGCAGATGCTGGCGATCGGACGCGCGCTGATGAGCCGGCCGCGCCTGCTGCTTCTGGATGAGCCCTCGCTTGGCCTGGCGCCGCTGATCGCCCGCCAGATTTTCGACGCCATTCGGACACTCAACCGCCAGGACGGTCTGACCGTGCTGATCGTCGAGCAGAACGCCAATCACGCGCTGAAGCTCGCCCATCGCGGCTACGTGCTGGTCAACGGCCTGATTACGCTGTCGGGCACCGGCACCGAGCTGCTGCAGCGACCGGAGATCCGCGCTGCCTATCTGGAGGGCGGCCGCCACTGAGGCGGGCCCTCAAAACGCGGTCAGAATGGCCTTAGTCCTTCGTAGGTGTGGTCAAAAATTGCCGGTGACTTCGCCGGAAAATCAGCCACAATGCGCGCGGTCTGCGGCCCGCCGTTCGGGCCGTTCCGTGTCGACCTACCCCCGCGAGGATTTCTCATGAAACCACTCAAACTCATCGGCTTGGCTCTGGGCGCATCGCTGGCGCTCTCGACTGCTGCCTTCGCCGAAGACATCAACATCGCCGTGGCCGGCCCGATGACCGGCAGTGAATCGGCCTTCGGCCGCCAGATGCAGAACGGCGCCGAGATGGCGGTCGCCGACCTCAATGCCGCCGGTGGCGTGCTCGGCAAGAAGCTCGCACTGCAGGTCGGTGACGATGCCTGCGATCCGAAGCAGGCGCGTTCGGTTGCCGAAAAGCTCGCCGGCTCCGGCATTCCGTTCGTCGCCGGCCATTTCTGCTCGTCGTCGTCGATCCCGGCCTCCGAGGCCTATGCCGACAGCAACGTGCTGCAGATCACGCCGGCCTCGACCAACCCGCTGTTCACCGAGCGCAAGCTGTGGAACGTGGCGCGCGTCTGCGGCCGTGACGACCAGCAGGGTCTCGTTGCCGCCAACTACATCGCGAAGAACTTCAAGGGCAAGAACATCGCGATCCTCAACGACAAGACCACCTACGGCAAGGGTCTCGCCGACGAGACCAAGAAGGCGCTGAACAAGGCCGGCGTCACCGAGAAGATGTTCGAGTCCTACAACAAGGGCGACAAGGACTTCAACGCCATCGTCTCCCGCTTGAAGCGTGACAACATCGATCTCGTCTATGTCGGCGGCTATCATCAGGAAGCCGGCCTCATCCTGCGCCAGATGCGCGACCAGGGCCTCAAGACCATCCTGATGGCGGGCGACGCGATGAACGACAAGGAGTTCGCTTCGATCACCGGTCCGGCCGCGGAAGGCACGCTGTTCACCTTCGGCCCCGAGCCGCGCAACAAGCCGACCGCGAAGGCGATCGTGGACAAGTTCAAGGCCAAGAACATCGATCCCGAGGGCTATACGCTCTACACCTACGCCGCGATCCAGGTCTGGTCGCAGGCCGTCAAGAAGGCCAACACCACCGACGCCAAGAAGGTGATGGACACCATCAAGGCCGGCGAGTGGGACACGGTGCTGGGCAAGCTCGGCTTCGACGCCAAGGGCGACATCAAGCAGATCGACTACGTCGTCTACAAGTGGGACGCCAAGGGCGGCTACGCCGAGCTCGGCGGCAA
Source organism: Bradyrhizobium sp. HKCCYLRH3097 (assembly GCF_051167875.1). Classification (NCBI taxonomy): domain Bacteria; kingdom Pseudomonadati; phylum Pseudomonadota; class Alphaproteobacteria; order Hyphomicrobiales; family Nitrobacteraceae; genus Bradyrhizobium; species Bradyrhizobium sp. HKCCYLRH3097. Next base: position 382,839 of record NZ_JBNPTX010000006.1, on the reverse strand, counting down.
GGGATCCTGATAGGAACTTTGACCGTCTCGATCATCATCAGCAAAATGCAAACGCCCCGGTCCAGGACCGGGGCGTTCTGCTGAGCGCTTGTTTCGTCGCTGAGCCCCCCGACCGTGGGGAACCACGTCGTACGGAGCAACAGACCGGCTCAGCCGGCACAGGCCGAAAGCGATGGGGTCCCCTTCGCCGCCACTGCTGCACGGGCCGTTTCAACGGCACGCATCAGCTCGGCCGGGCGGAACGGTTTCTGCAGGTAAACGACACGGGTCAGCTCGTCCGACATCGACGCGCCATCGAAGGCAGTCATGCCGGAGACGGCGACCACCGGAACGTCGGGAACCAGCGCGCGCATACTGCTGACCAGATCGAGCCCGTTGGAATCATCGAGATAGATGTCGACGATGACGGCATCGAATGCCTGGTCGCGGAACAACTGCAGTCCGGACGCAGCGGTTCCCGCTTCGACCACGTCGAACTGATTGACGCGCAGCACCATACAGATCATGGCGCGCACATCCTTCTGATCGTCGACCACCAGAATCCGTGGCATCAACTTCTCCAGAATTTTTCCGTTGGACAGCCTACAACGTAGAAAGAAATCGGACACAACTATGAGTATATTTATCTCATTTGCGGTAAAGGTGCGGTTACTCCAACTATTGACTCATTCTACAGAACGATCCGATCTGGTACCATACAACCTTCATTAGAATAGTGATTTTCTTCGCGCGCGAGCTGTAAACCTCCCTGCTTGCACGTCGGCTCTGTTGCGCAGGACCCTTGGAGATGCAGAGCATCAAGGATCATCGCGAAGTCCTCCTGTCGACGTCCACCGCGACGCGCCGAGACCAAATCGCAGCACTCGCCGCGGTTGCGATCTCGACCTTGCTGTTTGCCGCCGCCGCTCCCTTTGCCAAGGTGCAGTTGCCGCCGGTGCCTGCGTTCGTCGCGAGCTACCAGTCGGCGCTGGCGCTGAACGATCTCATCACCGCGTTCCTGCTGTTCTCCCAGTTCGTGCTGCTTCGCTCGCGACCGTTGCTGTGGTTGGCCTCCGGTTACCTGTTTACCGCGCCAGCCTCGCTGCTGCACACGCTGGTGTTCCCAGGCCTGTATTCTCAGACCGGCCTGCTCGATGCAGGGCCGCAGACCGCAGCCTGGATCTACATGATCTGGCACGGCGCGTTCCCCTTGTTCGTTCTGGTCTATGCGCTGCACGACCGTCTCCGTCCGGCGCCCGTTGGGTCGGTTGCGCTGTCTCTCTCGGTCGCCGTGCTCGGCGTGGCGATTGCACTTGCGGCACTCACCTGGGCGGTGATCGCCCATGATACGGCGCTGCCTGCGCTCGTCCGCGATGACGCTGCCACTCCGGCTTTGAAGATCGTGATCGGCGCCATCTGGTGCGTAACATCGGCTGCCCTGCTCGTCCTGGCGTTGCGCAGGCCGCACAGCATTCTCGACCTCTGGGTCATGGTGGCGCTGTGCGCTTGGCTGTTCGATCTCTCGCTCTCCTCGCTGCTCAACGCCGCCCGGTTCGACCTCGGCTACTATGCGGGCCGCATCTATGGCTTGCTGGCAGCGAGCTTCGTCCTCGGCGTCCTGCTCGCCGACAATGTCAGGCTGCAGACGAGGCTCACGCGGCTGCTGCAGCAGCAGCGCCGGCAGAGCGAAAGCGAGCGGGCCCGCTTCATCGCGCGGGAGCGGCTGTTCAGCGCTGTGGTGGAATCCTCCAACGACGCCATCATCACGCTGACGCTGCAGGGCAAGATCACGTCCTGGAATCGCGCCGCCGAACACCTGTTCGGATACGGCGCAGACGAGGCGCTTGGCAACGACATCGGCCTGATCGTGCCCGCCGAACGGCGCAGCGAAGTCGATCGCATCCTGAGCCGGATCGGCGGCGGCGAGAAGATCGAGCATCACGAGACGATCCGCCGCCACAAGGACGGCCGCGAGATCGAAGTATCGCTCGGCGTGTCGCCGATCCTCGACGCGCATGGTGTGATCATCGGCGCCTCGAAGGTGGCGCACGACATCACCGAAAGCAAGCGCACCCGAACCGCCCTGACCCGTGAGACCGAGGAGCGCCGCCGCATCTTCGAGACCTCGCAGGACCTGATCCTGGTTGCCAACTCCTACGGACAATTGATGCAGGTCAGCCCGAGCGCGGTGGACGTGCTCGGCTACCGGCCGGAGGAGATGGTCGGCCGCAATGCCAGCGACTTCGTCTATCCGCCCGAGCTCGAGGCGGTCCGTAGCCAGATCCGCGCCTGCCGCCGCGGCCGCGACGTCCGTAATTTCGAAGCGCAGCTCATGCACAAGGAAGGCCGCGGCGTCGTCCTGAACTGGATGGCGAGCTGGTCGGAGCCGGTGCAGCGCCACTTCTTCGTCGGCCGCGACCTCACCGAGAAGCGCGCGGCCGAGGCGCAGTTCCGCCAGGCGCAGAAGATGGAGGCGGTCGGTCAGCTCACCGGCGGCGTCGCCCACGACTTCAACAACATCCTCACCGTCATCACCGGCAGCATCGGCATTCTTGCCGACGCCGTGTCCGACCGGCCGGAGCTCGCCTCCGTCGCCAAGCTGATCGACGACTCCGCCGACCGCGGCGCGCAGCTCACGCGGCAGTTGCTGGCCTTCGCCCGCAAGCAGCCGCTGCAGCCGACGGATCTCGACGTCAACGCCCTGTTGAACGAGACCGCAGCCTTGCTGCAGCCGACGCTCGGCGCGCAGATCGAGATCGAGCGTATCCTTGACGCCGATCCCTGCACTGCGCTCGCCGATCCGAACCAGCTCGCCACCGCGGTCATCAATCTCGCGCTCAATGCGCGTGATGCGATGCCGCAGGGCGGCAAGCTCACGCTGGAGACAGCGAACGTCACGCTCGACCGGGACTATGCCGACGTCCATAGCGAGGTCATCGTCGGTGACTACGTGATGATCGCCGTGAGCGACACCGGCTGTGGCATTCCGCCGGCCTATCTCGAGAAGGTGTTCGATCCGTTCTTCTCGACCAAGGGCTCCGGCAAGGGCACGGGGCTCGGCCTCAGCATGGTGTTCGGTTTCGTCAAGCAGTCCGGCGGCCACATCAAGATCTACAGCGAGGTCGGCCACGGCACCTCGATCAAGCTGTATCTGCCGCGCTCGGCGTCCGCTCCGGCGGCCAGCGCGGGCTTGCAGGCGCCAGACGCGCGCGGCGGCAATGAGACGATCCTGATCGTGGAGGACGATCCGCTGGTACGCCAGCACGTGATCGCCCAGGTCGGCAGCCTCGGCTACACCACCCTGGCTGCAGCCAATGCCGCCGAGGCGCTCGACGTGCTCGATCGCCATCCGGAGATCGACCTGCTGTTCACCGACGTCATCATGCCCGGCGCCATGAACGGCCGCCAGCTCGCCGACGCCGCGCGGGTGCGGCGGCCGGCGCTGCGGACGCTGTTCACCTCGGGCTATACCGAGAACGCGATCGTGCACCACGGCCGCCTCGACGCCGGCGTGCTGCTGCTGCCCAAGCCTTACCGGAAGCCAGAGCTGGCCCGCATGATCCGTATCGCGCTGGAGCGCTGAAGCACGCGCCCGGATCGGCGTAAGCGACATCCGGGCCCACCGGCGCGGCACTTGAGACCCGGATGTCGCCTGCCCCTTCGCGCCCGCTGGACGCAAGCGGGGCGCTCATACCAGCGCCGAGGCGCGTGCCCTCCTGCATTGAGGCCTCGCGCCGGCCGCGCTATCCATCCGGCATCATCATCTGCAGCGAGGGACGATCGTGCAGAACCTCCTCACCGACATCCCCGGCGTACGCGTAGGCCATGCCCATGACGCCGCGCTCGCTTCCGGCGTGACCGCGATCCTGTTCGATCAGCCGGCGGTCGCCGCGATCGACATCCGTGGCGGCGGACCCGGGGTGCGCGAGGATGCGCTGCTCGATCCTGCGAATACGGTGGAACGGGTCGACGGCATTGCCCTGTCGGGAGGCTCGGCGTTCGGGCTCGAGGCCGCGAGCGGCATTCAGGCCTGGCTGGCGGAACAGGGGCGCGGCTTTGCCGTGCGCGACGCGCTGATCCCGATCGTCCCCGGCGCGATCGTGTTCGACCTCTTGAACGGCGGCAACAAGGCCTGGGGCCGCTACGCGCCGTATCGCGAGCTCGGCTACGCGGCGGCGGCGGCGGCCAGCACGACCTTCGCGCTCGGCAGCGTCGGTGCCGGGCTCGGCGCCACCACGGCCAACCTGCAGGGCGGGCTCGGCTCGGCGTCGGCGACGACGACAGGCGGCATCAAGGTTGCGGCCATTGTTGTGGTGAATGCGGTCGGCAGCGTCACTGTCGGCGACGGTCCCTGGTTCTGGGCGGCACCGTACGAGATCGACGGCGAGTTCGGCGGCCGCGGCCTGCCGGCCGCCTTCACGCCGGACATGCTGGCGATGCGCATCAAGGGCGGCCCGGCAGCATCGGCCTCCGAGAACACGACGATCAGCCTCGTCGTGACCGATGCCATCCTGACTAAGGCGCAGGCCAAGCGGCTCGCGATGATGGCGCAGACCGGCATGGCGCGCGCGATCTATCCAGTGCATCTGCCGCTCGACGGCGACATCGTGTTCGCGGCCGCGACCTGCACCAGGCCGATCGAGCCGCTGGTCGAGCTGAGTGAGCTCGGCATGGTCGCGGCCAACGTCCTGGCGCGCGCGATCGCCCGCGGCGTCTATCACGCGAGGCCGCTGCCGTTCGCCGGCGCGCTGCCGTCCTGGCAAGGCCGCTTCGGCAGTTGAGCTTACGCGCTGACCGCGGTCGTTGAAGACGTGGAGGCCGACAGCATGTTGGACTGCCGCTGGATCAGCTTCTCGATCATGTTGTAGGACGAGGTCGCAGCGTTGGACGCGGTTGTGGCTGCCGGCGTCGTCAGCGTCACCTTGGAGCCGTCGGCATAGGTGATGGTGGTCGTGGTCGAGCCGTCGCTGTTGGTGGACGAGGAACTCGAGGCGCCCGACAGCGCCTGCATCAGCGCATCTGCGCCCGCGCTGGATGAGGTGCCCGAGCCGCCGCTCCCGCCCGCCTCCTGGTGATGATGGTGGCCACGTCGCCCCTTGGCGCCCTGCAGCGCCGAGGACAGCTCGTCGAGGCTGACACTGCCGTCGCCGTTCGTATCCAGCTTGCCGAACACCTTGTCGGCATTGGCGACGTTGGTGCCGCCGGCGCCGAGCGCGCTCTCGAACTCCGATTTGCTGATCTGACCATCGCCATCGCCGTCGATCTGCGAGAACAGGTCCTGTAGCGGATTGGTCGATGAGCTTGCGCTCGACGACGCGCCCGACTGGCTCTGCGCTGCGAGCAGCGCGCTCATGGTCTCCGGCGCGATCTGCCCCGAGCTGCTGCTGCCGCCCGCGCTCGACCACGGGCTGAAATTGCCGGAGCCGCTCGCCCCCTTGGTGTCGAGGCTGAACGGACCGCCGCCCGACTTGCCGGAGCCCGACTTGGTCGAGCCGAGCGACTGCAGGCTGTCCAGGACCGACGAGGCGGCCCCCAGTGCAAACCACATGGCGAAACTCCCGCAAGGCCGCCCACGCGGCGGCAGAACATCTTCCCACCGCCGTCGCAATCCCCATGCCAGCGCCAAACCGCTGATATGTCCGGATATTTCGCGATGTTACGGTGGCCTGAACCCGGCAGATCGTGCCGCGCCCGGCAGATTTTTCCCGCTCGCGTTGCCGCAGCCGGCCCTGCATGATACGGCGACATCCCCGATCGTCCTGGAACAGCCGCCCATGACCCAGTCCTTCACGCCGCGTCCGCTCGTCATCGCGCCATCGATCCTGGCGTCGGATTTCTCCAAGCTCGGCGAAGAGGTGCGCGCCGTCGATGCCGCCGGGGCCGACTGGATCCATCTCGACGTCATGGACGGGCATTTCGTCCCGAACATTTCCTATGGCCCGGATGTCATCAAGGCGCTGCGCCCACACACCACCAAGATCTTCGACGCGCATCTGATGATCACGCCGTGCGATCCCTATCTCGAGGCCTTCGCCAAGGCCGGCTGCGACCACATCACGGTCCACGCCGAGGCCGGCCCGCATCTGCATCGCTCGCTGCAGGCAATCCGCGCGCTCGGCAAGAAGGCCGGCGTCTCGCTCAACCCGTCGACCCCGCTCAACGTCATCGAATATGTGCTCGACCTCGTCGACCTCGTGCTGATCATGTCGGTCAATCCCGGCTTCGGCGGCCAGGCCTTCATCCCCTCGGCGATTGGCAAGATCCAGGATCTGCGCGCGATGACCGCGGGCCGGCCGATCGATATCGAGGTCGATGGCGGCGTCGGCCGCGACAATGCCGGCGCACTCGCCGCCGCTGGCGCCAACGCCTTCGTCGCAGGCTCCGCCGTCTTCAAGGGCGGCACGATGGAAGCCTATCGCAGCAACATCGCCGCGATCCGCAGCGCCGCCGCGTTGGCGCGCGGCGAAGCGATCTGAGGCACGCGAGACGGGATGCACACGCTCACGCCGCAGCCGCTGACGAAAGCGGCCTTCGCTGCTTTCGGCGACGTCGTCGAGACCGATGGCGCCCAGCCCATCGACATCAACCAGGGCTTCGCCCGCCGCTGCAACGGCCTCGCTGCTGTCGACGTGACATCGGGCGGCGCGGCCGTGAACATCAGCCTGTTCGAGGCCAAGCCGCGGCCGTTGCCGATCGAGATCAAGCTGATGGAGCGGCACCCGCTCGGCAGCCAGCTGTTCATGCCGTTGCAGGACCGGCCGTGGCTGGTGCTGGTCTGCGCCGATCCGCGCGATCCCGCGAGCTACCACGCCTTCACGGCAACCGGCCGCCAGGGCGTCAACTACGCGCGCAACGTCTGGCATCATCCGCTCTTGGTGTTCGACGAGGCCTCGCGCTTCATGGTGGTCGACCGCATCAGCCCCGACAATCTCGAGGAGCTGTGGCTCGACGAGCCGCTCTACCTTGCCATTCCCTGATGACCGATGGCGCGCCGGTTGATCATCCGCGCCGTGGAGAGACGATGATGGACAAGCCGAACTACTTCGTGCCGCATGGCGGCCACCCGCCGCAGACCGACCTGCTGACCGGCCGCGCCGTGTTCACCGAGGCGTATGCCGTCATCCCGAAGGGCGTGATGCGCGACATCGTCACCTCGGCGCTGCCGTTCTGGGACAAGACGCGAACCTGGGTGATCGCGCGTCCCCTCTCCGGCTTCTCGGAAACGTTCTCGCAATACATCGTCGAGGTCTCGCCCGGCGGCGGCAGCGCCCAGCCCGAGCCGGATCCGGAGGCCGAGGGCGTGCTGTTCGTGGTGTCAGGCGAGATCATGCTCACCATCGCCGGCAAAGAGCATCGCCTGGGCCATGGCGGCTACGCCTTCCTGCCGCCGTCCTGCAAGTGGACGATGCGCAACGACAGCCAGGCGCCCGCGACCTTCCACTGGATCCGCAAGGCCTATGAGGCCGTTCCCGGCATCGCCGTGCCCGAGGCCTTCGTCACCAACGAGGCGACGATCGCCCCTGCCGCGATGCCGGAGACGCAGGGCCGCTGGGCCACCACGCGCTTCGTCGATCCGCTCGACGTTCGCCACGACATGCACGTCAACATCGTCACCTTCGAGCCCGGCGCCGTGATCCCGTTCCTGGAGACGCATGTGATGGAGCACGGGCTCTATGTGCTCGAGGGAAAGGCGGTCTACAAGCTCAACCGCGACTGGGTCGAGGTCGAGGCCGGCGACTTCATGTGGCTGCGCGCCTTCTGCCCGCAGGCCTGCTACGCCGGTGGCCCCGGCCGCTTCCGCTACCTGCTCTACAAGGACGCCAACCGGCACATGAAGCTGCGGCCGTTCAGGTGAAGGCCAGCAGCATCCGCTGAATGAGTCCTGGATACACGGCTGATGTCGACCGTTCCCGAACGCCTGGAGAGCTTGATCGAAGGGGAATTGGCTGAGCTGTCCGACAAGCGTGTGCTCTCGCATATCCGCGGCATGCTCGTCGCACCTCACATGGTGCTGCGCGATTGGGACTATGGCCAACCGGGGGAGCAATATCCCTGCTGGTTCGTGCTTCGCGATGCACAATCCGGTGCCGAGATCGCCTATTGTGAGCACGGCTTCGGACCGGGCTGCCCCTGGGGCCTGGTGAGTTCTGCGCACGAACCGGAGTTCCGCCATATGGGCATGGACTCCGGCTGGTTCACCTCGTTTCTGGATGCATTTTTCGATTCTTTCGCCTGCGTGGCGCTTCTAATCTGGAAGGTGATCAACATCGATGCTGACGGAACCCGGACCTGTCTGACCGCCGAAGGCGCGTGGGAGAGCACATGGCAGCGGGTCTACGAATTGCGCAATCATGATCCGAGCGGCCGCTATGAATGCGGCCACGACATCGGCTATCGCAAGACTGCCACCTGATGCGCTCGTCGAATCTTCGGCCGCAACCGCCGACGAAGAGCTTCTCCTCATCGGCCTCGAACACCGGCTCGATCGCGCGATCGACCAATCCACGCCGTACTCGCTCCCTCATTCTCCCCCTAGTGATCCTCCCTCACGCCCCCTGATACTCCACCTCTTCCGCCGTGCCGCGGTCGAGCACGGCCTTCGCCTTGGCATGGTCGAGGTCGTCCTCCCAGGCGGCGACGACGACGGTGGCGACGCAGTTGCCGATCAGGTTGCCGACGGCGCGCGCGATGCCGACGAACCAGTCGACGGACAGCACCAGCACCAGACCGATGGCGGGGATAGCCGGCACGGCGCCGAGCGTTGCGGCCAGGATGACGATGGCCGAGCCGGGCACGCCATGGGCGCCCTTGGACGTGACCAGCGACACGCCGAGCACCAGCAGCAGGTCGCTGACCGACAGCGGCGTGTTGGTGGCCTGGGCGATGAAGACGACGGCGAGCGTCAGGTAGATCGAGAACGCATCGAGGTTGAAGGAATAGCCGGTCGGGATGACCAGGCCGACGACCTCCTGCTTGACGCCCATCGCCTCGAGCTTGCGCATGATCTGCGGCAGCACGGAGTCGGACGACGCCGTCGCCAGCACGATCAGCAGCTCCTCCTTCAAATAGCGCAGGAACTTGAACAGGCTGAGGCCGGCCATGCGCATCACGAGGCCAAGCGCGGTCACGACGAACAGCGCCACCGAGACGTAGAACAGCACGACCAGCGCCAAGAGCTGCTTGAGCGAGCCGACGCCATATTTGCCGACGGTGAAGCCGATGGCGCCGAGCACGCCGAGCGGCGCGACGCGCACGATCAGCCCCATCGCCTTGAACAGCACCTTGGCGACGGACTCGATCAGGTCGACCACGGGCTTGCCGGGCTCGCCGACCAGCGCCAGGCTGACGCCGAAGATCACCGCGAAGAACAGCACCTGCAGCACGTCGTTGCGGGCAAAGGCGTCGAACGCCGTCGGCGGAATGATGTTGAGGATGAAGCCGCCGAAGCCGCCGCCCTGCAGCTTGTGGGCGTTGTCGGCGAAGCTCGCGAGCTGCTTGGCGTCGAGCTTGGAGACGTCGATGTTCATGCCGTGGCCGGGGCTGAAGACCAGCGCCAGCACGAGGCCGAAGGCCAGCGCGATCGTGGTCATGCCCTCGAAATAGACCAGCGACTTGACGCCGACGCGGCCGACCTTCCTGAGATCGCCGGCGCTCGCAATGCCGTGCACGACGACGCAGAACACGATCGGCGCGACCACCATGGCGATCAGACGCAGGAAAGCGTCGCTGAAGAATTTGAGCCCCTGGGCGGTCTCGGGCGCGAAGACGCCGATCAGGATGCCGAGCACGAGCGCAGCCACGACCTGAAAGAAGAGCGAGCCGAACAGGCCTCGCTTCGGCGCGGCTGTCCCCGCCATGCTCACATCCGTTGCCGCCATTGATCGTCCCCCCTCAGAAAAAAACCGACACGTTCCGCACGCGCCGGATCACTTTGGAGGGGGAACTTTCGAAACGCAACCGCAGCCGCGCCTCACTTTTCAGCCTGTGCATGCCGTTCTGACTGTCGTGCTTGGAGGCGCCGTGGATCTTCATCGCATGTCCATCATTCCCCCGACACGACCCTTGCCGGCGCATCATCATCGTCGCCCTCGGCTTCCCGTGCCGCGAGCCGTGTCCGCACCACGGTCACCGTACACCCCGCCTCCGCGGCGACCTTCGCCGAGACGCTGCCGAGCAGCGAGCGCAGCACGGAATCGCGGCGGGCGCCGATGATGATGTGGTCGACCTGGTTGGCCTCGGCGAATTCGATGATGGAGGCCGCCGGATCGACCGCCTCCAGCACGTGCACCGTCAGCCGGCTCGTGTCGAGCTTGAGCGGCGTCGCCCAGTGCTTCAGCGCGACCATGCGGTCGATGTGCTTGTTGTTGCCCTCCTCGTCCAGGGTGCGGTCGATGGTGAGACGCCCGAGCTTCAGCACGTTGACGCAGGCGAGCCGAGCCGCGGGCAAAGTGGCGAGGATGCGCTGCGCGGTCAGCCGCAGCGCGCCGTTGAGCTCCTCGCCGCCTTCCACGGTGTCGATCGCGACCGCCACGATCGGGCTGGAGGCGATCTGCACCGCGACGTCGGATGTTTTCTGTTCCGGCTGCACCAGGCCGCGGTTGAAGCGGCGGCGCCACACGGCCGTGATCGGGTCGCGCTTGACCTTCTCCGCACGCGCCGTCAGCTTGACCTGGTCGGGATGGCCGAGATCGAAGGCGAGCTGCGCCGCGGTCGGATAGCGCCACACCGGCTCGATCTCCAGGCAGCGCAGCACGATCTCCTGCAGCCACGGCGGATAGTCCGGCTTCAGCTGTCGCGGTGGATAGGGATCGCGCCACAGCCGCCGGCGCATGCCGCGCAGGGTCTCGGTCTCGCCGAACGGCCGCACGCCGGTGGTGAAGAAGTAGAGCAGCACGCCGAGCGAAAAGATGTCGCTGCGCGGATCGCTACGCGTGCCCATCATGCGCTCCGGCGCCATGTAGGGCGCGGTGCCGTAAGGCAGGCGGAACTCCTCCTGCAAGAGATCCGGCAAGTGCTTGTGGCAGGACAGGCCGTAGTCGATCAGCACCGCCTCCCCCGTCGGCCGGAACATGATGCTGGAGGGCTTGATGTCGTGATGGATGACGTGCTGCCGGTGAATATCGGCGAGCGCGGTCGCGATCTTCGCGACCAGCACCCGCGCCTCCTCGTAAGCCAGCGGCAGCTCGGGCAGCCGCTTGTACAGCGTATCGCCTGGAATCTGCTCGATCACCACATAGGCCTGGGTGGCGAAATCGCCGGTGCCGAAACAGGCCGGCACGTGCGGTCCCGACAGTTTTGGCAGAATCATCTGCTCCATCTCGAAGCTGACGATCGCCGCAGGATCCTCGCCCTCGGAGACGCGCGGCACCTTCATCAGGATGGGCCGGTCGATGTCCGGGTGGGTGACACTCCACAACGTCGCCATGCCGCCGGAATGCACGCATTCACCCACCGTGAAGCCGTCGATCACGACGCCCGGCTTGAGCCTTGATTTCGTCATGCTCTAGCGCCCCATCGAGAGCCGCTGCGCCAGCCAGGGCGGCAGGCCGTTGTCGCGAATGCGCTGCGCCGCCGCCTCGACGTCATAGGGCACGCGGCAATAGGTCAGCTCGCGGGTCCTGGTGTCGAAGGTCACGAACGACGCGGCCGGATCACCGTCGCGCGGCTGGCCGACCGAGCCGACCACGGCCAGCCATTGCCGGCCGCGCAACAGCTGAATGGGCATGTTGGCGGTCGGGGTGAAGCTCGTCATCTTCGCGGTGGCGGACATCGAGTACAGCGCCGGACGGTGGATGTGGCCGCAGAACGTCACCTGCGCCTCGGTCGCGATCATGCTGCGGGCCGCGTCGGCCGACGACTGCACATAGCGCCAGCGCGGCGGGCTCGAGGCCTCCGCATGCACGAACAACCGGTCGTCGTCACCGATGCTCATCGGCAGCTCGGCGAGAAAGCGGCGTTGCTCGGCGCTGAGCCGCCCGCGCGTCCACTCCATCGCCGCCTGCGCCTCGGCATTCATGCTCTCGCTTGCCGTCGAGACGGCATTGTCGTGGTTGCCGCGCACCGCCAGCCCGCCACCGGCGACGATCTCCATGACGGTGTCGACCGACCATTCCGGATCGGCGCCATAGCCGACGATGTCGCCGAGACAGATGAGACGATCCGCGCCACGCGCACGCGCCGCCTCCAGGCAGGCCGCGAAGGCCTGCCGATTGGCATGGATATCGGTGAAAATCGCCAGCAGCAACCCGTGTCCTCCGGTTCTCAAGGCTAGCGGCCGTGGCCACACGAGACTTGAGGAACATCAAACAAGATAGGCGGAGAGATGCGGAATGTCAGCGTTGCAGGTCCCCTGCGATGCGCCGGTGCGGCTTTCTTCCCTGGGTAAAGCCGAAGCCCAGGAACTTGCGGTGGTTCGGTCTGGCGACCGCACTCTTGACCTTGTTGACCTTGAGCTCGAGGCGCCGTGCCAGGAACGTCCCGATGCTCGCCATCACCCGCGCGCGAGCTTCGCGCGGGAGGATACGGCTGCAGCCGCCTACTGCTCGTCCTTCGGCGGCATGCGCGGCGGCAGCAGTGGCGTGAACGAGACGCCGTCGCCGGCGTTGGCCGCCTTGAACTCGCCGGTGGAGGGATCACCGCCGGCGGTCTCGATGATCGTCTTCGGCAGAATGTATTCGCGCGCGGCGTCGATGACCCCGCCGTCGCCGGTGCCGAAATCGGCGGCGCGGCCGCCCTGCGGATGGCCCGCCGCGATCTGGTCGGCGGCGTGCTGCGCCTTGTCGGCAAGTGTGTCGCTGTAGGGAATACGATAGGCGCGCGGCACGCCGCTCGGACGGTTGTCGTCGTCCAGCGCCTCGACCCACAGATAGACCGCGCCGGGATCGCCCTCGACGGAGTGCGGATCGACGATCCGCACCTGCAGCACCTTGAAGCTCCTCGGCAGCCGGTCGACGCTGGCCCAGCCGAGCAGGCCGCGGGCGCCGGCGAAGCTGCCGACATAGAACGCACTGGTGATGACCACGGCGACCGCCTTGGCCTGCCAAGGCAGCCTTGCATAGACCAGCACCAGCAAGAGCAGCGCGCCGATCAGCGCGTAGCACACGGACAGCGTGACGATGACGGTCTGCAGACTGCTCATCATCGCCTGATCACCCTGACGCCGGTCTTGGGATCGAGATCGGCGCCGTTGCGCCAATTGCTGCGGAACGTCTCCAAAAGCGATTTCGGTCGGCGCTGCACGTCGATCACCTTGCCCTCGGCATTGAGCTTGAAGCGCAGCGCCGTCTTCTCGTCGCCGGAATGGTCGAGCACGACCTTGTCGTCGAAGATCACCTGCGCGGTCGGGTTGAGCTTCTGCACCTTCACGGTGGCCTCGACCGGCGCGCCGCTGACGTTCTGGAAATGCGAGATGTTGACGGTGTATTCGCCGGCGACGATGCCTCTGATGGTCACGATCTCCTCGCGGATCGGCGACGGGATCTTCAGACCGTTGACCAGGATGAAATCGTTGGCGCCGCCGCGGTCGTCGCGATCGAGGGTGAGGAAGCCGGCCTCGCGATGCCGGTACCAGGCGATGTTGCCGACGGGGTCCTGCACGAACAGGTCGAGATCGTCGGGATGGTTATCCGGCCAGTCCATCGTGATCAGGAACTCGGCCTTCGAGTCGACCTTGCCGTCCTTGGCGTCCGGCGAGATCGCGAGCACCGCGATGAAGAAGAAGAACGCGACGATCTGCAGCGCCTTGAACAGCATGACGCTGAACGGGTCGAACTGCTCCTCGCGCGGATAGAGCCCGAAATCGTCCATCATGCGCCCTGCTCCGGCGCGCGATCCATCGCGCGCTCGAGCCGCGGCGTCACCCGCGTCTCGGTGAGCATGACCGCGTCCGAAAACACGCGCCCGGTCGCCGCGTCCAGCATGTAGTACTGGATGCGCACCAGGATCGAGCCGACGAGGCCGGCGAGCGTCGTGTACATCGCCACCGCCATGCCGTCGCTCATCAGCCCCATCGAGGATTTCATCGCCAGCTTGTCGTTGACGTCGAGGCCGGCAATCGGCGCCAGCATGATGATGAAGCCGATGATGGTGCCGAGCAGGCCGAGCTTCATCAGCGTGTCCGAGGCGAAGCCGCCGAAGCCGTTGGAGCCGCGCAGGCGGTCGGCGAGCGTCCGCAGCAGCAGCGTCTGGTCGAGCCGCCCTGCCCCTTGCGTTTGCGCCTTGGTGACGAGGCTGCGGATGTGGTTGGTGACCAGCCCTTTGGGAAGCAACTGCGCATCAGGTTCGAGCGCGCGCGCCGCATCGGGCCCGATCAGCACGGCGCGGCAGCGCCGCGCCGCATCCGCCTCGCGCGCGATCGCTCTGGTGCGCCAGAAGCAATGGCAGCACGTGGCGACGTAGAGCACGGCGATGACGCTGGAGATGTAGGTGCGGTCGGAGGCGACCATCAGGTGGAAATAGCCGTAGCGGGCGAGCACCACGGCGGCGAATATCGTGAGGCCGGTGAAGATCATCCAGAGCAGCAGCGGCCCGCGCTCGGCTGCGTCGCGCGCAGGTTCCACTCGTTCGGCACTGCTGACCACGCTCATGCATGAACTCCCGATGCGCGCCGTTTCGTTCGGCGCTTCGCAGGCGAGTTAAGCAGAGCGGCGGAACAGCGTCCAAAGACATCTGCCTCGAGGCTCTCGGGAAAATTTCCCAACCTGCCACTTGCTGCAGTGCATTTGCTTGGCGGAGCACCAGCCCATTGTTACGCTGCGGCAAAAGCCGTGGAGAGGATCGCATGCGTCTCGTGCTCCAGCTCATTGCGCGCCTCGCGCTGATCGTGCTGCTGTGTCTGGCCGCCGCGGCCATATGGGTCACCGTCGACGCCTATCGCAGCGTCGACCGCGCCACCGCGGCATCGGCAGACCGGGTCTCGCAGGCGCTGGAGGCGCTGTACTGGCGCGAGCTGCTGCTGCGCGGCAACCGATCGCGCGAGCGGCTGCTGCCGCTGCCCGACTGGCGCACGACCGAGACCATGAAGCTGATCGCGCCCGGCATCTGCGTACAGTTCAAGCCCGAGGCCGCATTCGAGAAGCCGCTGTGCGGCCAGAGCAAGGGCCTCGGCGCCGCGCCGCCGCGCTGGTTCTCAAGCGCCGTGGAAGCCATCCTCGGCGATCACGCGGCGGTCGCGCAGCCGATCAGCGCGCGCGCCACCACGGCGGGAACCGTCTCGGCGATCGCCGATCCCGATGCGGCGATCCAGCTCGCCTGGCTGCGCATCCAGGACAGCTTTGGCGTGGCGCTGGCGATGGCGGTCGCGATCGGCGTACTGGCCTCGCTGGCGATCGCCCATGCGCTGGCGCCGGCGCGCAGCATCGTCTCGGCGCTGCAGCGGATGGCCGAGGGCGACCACCGCCCCTCGCTGCCGCGCTTCCGCTCGATGGAGCTCGCGATGATCGGCCGCGCCGTCGGCGAGCTCGGCGACCGGCTGGCGCAGGCCAATGAGCAGCGCGCCGCGCTGACCGAGCGCCTGCTCGACATCCGCGACGAGGAGCGGCGGGCGCTCGCCCGCGAGCTGCACGACGAGTTCGGGCAGAACCTCACGGCGATCCTCGCTTTTGCCTCGACGATCGAGAGCGCCGGCAACGGCCGCAACGATCAGATCGCCCAGGACGCACGCATGATCACGCGATCCGTCAGCCATCTGATGGCGTGCCTGCGCGGCACCTTGAGCCGACTGCGCCGTCCGCTCACCGAGGAGCTCGGCCTCGCCGCAGGCCTGATCGCGCTGACCGAGAACTATCAGCACGCCGCGCGACCGGCGATCCGGCTCGACCTCCACGGTGATCTCGCCGACATCCAGGGCCCGGTCGCGGTCACCGCCTACCGGATGGCGCAGGAGTGCCTGACCAACGCCCTGCGCCACACCAGTGCGAGCGAGGTGTCGTTGCGGGTCGAGCGGCGCTCCGGGCCCGACGGTGCGCTGCTGATTTCAGTCGAGGACGACGGCGGCGGCGATGCGACCCTGCTGGCGCAATCGAGCGGCTTCGGCCTGACCGGAATCCGCGAGCGCATCGCCGCCGTCGGCGGCTCGCTGTCGATCGGACCGGCCGCGCGCGGGCTCAGCGTCTCCGCGACAATTCCACTGGCCGCCTGAGATTACGGGGATGCCCGAGCGCACAGGCATTTCGATCCTGCTGGTCGACGACCACCCGGTGGTCCGGCAAGGCTATCGCCGCGTGCTGGAGAGCCAGGACGGGTTTCGAGTCATCGCCGAGGCCGACAGCGCCGCGGCGGCCTATGCCGCGTTCAAGGCGCATGCGCCCGACGTGGTCGTGCTCGACATCTCGATGAAGGGCGCCAGCGGGCTGGAGGCGATCCGCAATATCCGCGCTCGCGACAATCGCGCCTGCATCCTCGTGTTCTCGATGCATGGCGAGGCGCCGTTGGTGAAGGCGGCGTTCGCCGCCGGCGCGAGCGGCTTCGTCACCAAGAGCAGCGAGCCGTCGGCGCTGGTCCGTGCCATCCGCATGGTGATCAGCGGGGAGCGCGCGCTCAGCGACGACGTCGCCCATGTGCTGGCCGCCGACAGTCTCGATCCGCAGCAGACCGTGCTCGACCGGCTCGGCGAGCGTGAGATCGAAATCCTGCGCCAGTTCGCGTCGGGCCTGACCACCGAGCAGATCGCCACGAACCTGCACCTCAGCGTCAAGACGGTGCAGAACTATCATTATCTGGTGAAGGCCAAGACGGGACTGCAGACGGATGCGCAGCTGGTGCGGCTGGCGGTGACCAGCGGGCTGACGGATTTGTAGCCCGGATGAGCGCGCGCCTAGCGCGCCTGAAGTCCACGGAGCAGCAGGGTCAGCACGGCATCGACGCGGGCCGAGCAGGTGCATTCGCCCCATTCGTCAGCGTGGGCGGGATGATGGAAGCTTCGGGTCGCGTCGAAGATCGCCGCGGCCGCGGTCTTGGGATCAGCGACATCGAACGTCCCCTGCGCGACCCCCTCAGCGATCATGCCCTCGACCTGGGCGATCAGGTTCTGCTTGTGCGCCTTGACTACCGAGCACGCCTCGCGCGCCAGGGTGAGATAGGTCGCGAACATCTCCGGATCTTCACAGACCCGTTTCTGCTTGGCGCCGAACAGCTCGCGCAGCCAGCGCTCCAGCTTCGCCGGCGCCGGTCCCGGCTCGGCCGCGATCTGCGCCAGCGGCGCGCTGACCCGCTCGAGCCAGCGCTTGGCAACCGCCTCACGCAGCGACGCCTTGCTCGGAAAGTGACGGTAGACGGAGCCGTGGCTGACATCGAGCGCTCTCGCGACGTCGACGACCGTCGCTTTGGCGAGCCCATAACGGCGCAACACGTCCTCGGTGACTTCGAGGATGCGCTCGGATGTCAGAACCACGGCCTCATTCATGCGT
Source organism: Bradyrhizobium sp. HKCCYLRH3097 (assembly GCF_051167875.1). Taxonomy (NCBI): domain Bacteria; kingdom Pseudomonadati; phylum Pseudomonadota; class Alphaproteobacteria; order Hyphomicrobiales; family Nitrobacteraceae; genus Bradyrhizobium; species Bradyrhizobium sp. HKCCYLRH3097. The sequence continues at coordinate 365,455 of NZ_JBNPTX010000006.1, read as the reverse complement.
GCACCATATCGGCGTCGGACGAATTCGCCTTGATCTGGATCGTCTCAGCCTGGTCGGTGGACGATGGCGCGCGAAACCTGGTGGCCTGGGCCTCCAGGTGACGCGCGACCTGGAGATTCAGCCAGTCCTGAAATTGTGAGTGCAACAATCGCTTTTCAATCTTCATCGAAGCGGTCCTTCGCAGTTGAAACCGCTGAACCCAAGGTCAGACAGTGGAAGTTGGTCTTAAGCAAGATGGCAGGATCGACATACACCATCGCGCTGACAGATTTCAATATCTGTCAGCGCGATTTTTTGAAAATGGTATTATGATCCGGTAACGGCATGCCGAGCGGCCGGAAAGACCGCCGTTTGTGTCGATCCGGCCGCTCTGGTAAAGCGCGGCGTAAAATGCCGGCGCGGACGCTTGGTCCCGCCCACCTTCCCTCCCGCCTCGGAGCGCCGTCGATGATCCCCCGCTATTCCCGTCCCGAAATGGCCTCGATCTGGGAGCCGCAGACCCGGTTCAAGATCTGGTTCGAGATCGAGGCGCATGCGGCGGACGCGCTGGCGGAGCTCGGCGTGATCCCGAAGGAGGCCGCCAAGACGATCTGGGCCAAGGCCAAGGACGCCACCTTCGACGTCGCCCGCATCGATGAGATCGAGCGCGAGACCAAGCACGACGTCATCGCCTTCCTGACCCATCTCGCCGAGATCGTCGGTCCCGAGGCGCGCTTCGTGCACCAGGGCATGACGTCATCGGACGTGCTCGACACCTGCCTCAACGTCCAGCTCACCCGTGCGGCCGACCTGCTGCTCGCCGATCTCGACCGCGTGCTGGCGGCGCTGAAGACGCGCGCCTTCGAGCACAAGATGACGCCGACCATCGGCCGCTCGCACGGCATCCACGCCGAGCCGGTGACGTTCGGTCTCAAGCTCGCTTATGCCTATGCCGAATTCTCTCGCGCGCGCGAGCGCCTGGTCGCCGCGCGGAAGGAAGTCGCGACCTGCGCGATTTCCGGCGCCGTCGGCACCTTCGCGCAGATCGATCCGCGGGTGGAGGAGCACGTCGCCAAGGCGATGGGCCTCAGCCCCGAGCCGATCTCGACCCAGGTGATTCCGCGCGACCGCCACGCGATGTTCTTTGCGACCCTTGGCGTCATCGCATCGTCCGTGGAGCGCCTGGCGACCGAAGTGCGCCATCTGCAGCGCACCGAGGTGCTCGAAGCCGAGGAGTTCTTCTCGGAGGGCCAGAAGGGCTCGTCGGCGATGCCGCACAAGCGCAATCCGGTGCTGTCGGAGAACCTCACCGGTCTCGCCCGCATGGTGCGCGCCTATGTGACGCCCGCGATGGAGAACGTCGTGCTCTGGCACGAGCGCGACATCTCGCACTCCTCGGTCGAGCGCATGATCGGCCCCGATGCCACCGTCACGCTCGACTTCGCGCTGATCCGCCTCGCCGGCCTGATCGAGAAGCTCCTGGTCTACCCGGCCAACATGGAGAAGAACCTCGACAAGCTCGGCGGCCTCGTCCACTCGCAGCGCGTGCTCATCGCGTTGACCCAGAAGGGCGCGAGCCGCGAGGACTCCTACAGACTGGTCCAGCGCAACGCGATGCCGGTCTGGCGCGGCGAAGGCGACTTCCGCACCCTGCTCAAGGCCGATGCTGACGTGAAGAAGTACCTGACCGACGCCGAGATCGACGAGCAGTTCGACCTCGGCTATCACCTCAAGCACGTCGACACGATCTTCAAGCGCGTGTTCGGGGAGAGCTGAGCGCGCGTCGAGCGGGCGGACGCCTCAGTCCGCCTCCTCGCACTTGTCCTGCTTGACCTTGAACATCTTCCGGAACTGGGTCTCGAGCGCGCTCCGCATCGCCTCCATCTTCTTCTCGCCGGTGTTGCGGAGGTTGTAGTTGATAGCGCAATTGCTCCAGCCGAAATTGACCAGATAGATCCGCATGCGCTCCTGGCCGTCCGGCTTCTGCGCCTCGGCGACGTAGCGGGCGACGCAGGCCTTCGGGCTGGCGTTGTCGGCGCAGCCCTTGTCGACGGTCTGGCGAAACATCTGCTGCAGGTCGGTCTTGCCCTCGATCGCGTCGACGAAGCGCGCGCAGGCGGCGGCAGGCTGGTAGTCGCGCAGCGTAGAGGGCGTCTTGAATCCGCGGGTCTGCACCAGGTCGAAATCGCAACTGTCCTTCAGCTCCGCCACCCTGGCGCGCCGATAGTCATCGATGCCGGGCAGCGCGATGAACTCCAGCCGCGCGGCAGCGTCGAGCGTGGCCTTGCAGGCGCGGTCGATCTTGTCGGCGTCGAGCGCCGCGACCGCCTTCGGGTCGAATGCCGGCAACGTGCCCGGCGAGTCGAAATCGGACGGGCCAAACAGCAGACGGACGGTGTTGCGCAGCCGCGTCTCGTCGTGCTTGGCGGGATCGCACCGGACCGTGAAACGGCAGCCGCTGTCCCAGGACATCGTCCGCTCGGCGGCATGGGCGCTGGCACCGGCGAGCGTGACGGCGGCGAGCGCCAAGCGTGCGGTCCATCCTGTCCAGCTTCGTCGGGTCATGGTACTCTTCGCAGTCGATCAATGCCTGTATCCTACCCAGCCCCGACGCCAACACCAGCCCGTGCCGCGCAGCATCTGAAGCGTGACGACGTCACGCTCGACAAGTGCCAGACCTGGCAGCGCTTGCAGCTACAGCTTCTTCAACGAGACGACCGCGTTGCCCTTGTTGTTGAAGTAGAATCGATACAACAGCAGCCAAGGAAGCATGATGGACGTGTCGTTGACGTAGACGAACACCTCCCCATCGCTGCGGGCCGTGAACCTGGCTGTCCAGCGGCTGCTGCCGGGCGTTTCCTGCTGGAAAGCCGGGAGATGCTCCTCCAGCCCGGTGCTGCCCACCCGCACGATCGGTGCGAACCAGTTCGACCAGATCAGCCGCTTGAAGGGTATCCCAGGCAATTGGGTCCAGGTGCCGTAACCGAAGCCGGCCGGAGTCGCAGGGATGCCGCCGTCGCTCCATGCCTCCCCGACGACGAGCACGATCTGATAGGTCTCGCCCTGCGCCACGGTCAGCGCTGTCGGATAGCAATGGTGACGCGTCTCGAATACTGGCCGGATGCTTCCACCAGGGTATGCGCCGATCTCTGTCTCCTCGACCTCGATCGGCCTCAGCGTCTCCTTGCAGAACAGCCCGGCCGTATTGGCCGCGCCGAACCCCAGCCACCAGAACAGCCAGAACATGATGGCGAACGGGAAGATCCACGTTTTCAGCAGATAGAAACCGGCAACATACCAGCCCTGGCGTCGCAGCGAATAAACCGTCGCGCGCCAGCCGGTCACCGGCTTGTGCCGGGATGGATCGTTCCAGGCGATGCGTGCGGCGTCGCGGATCGTTCGCTGCAGTGAGGTGCCCCACGCCGTCAAGCCGAGCGCAGCGGCCACACCGACCACCAGCAAACCCGGCGAATCCCGAAACGCGACGAACCATGGGTCGAGAAATTTGGGCAAGAAGGCTGCCGCTCCGTTGACCAGCGGATTTACCAGCCCATGCAAGGGCTCATAAAGCACGCGCGGCCAATAGATGACGAAATATGGGATCGCCGCGACGAACAGCAGCGCGAACATGGTGGCGAAATAGACCACGCGGCGCAGCCAGACCCAATTCCAGACATCGTCCTGCACCCGCGTCCGCGCGTGCCCGTGATCGAGCGGATGCAGCGCATCGACCGGCGTATCGGTCTCATCCGTGACGCGGTAAGCGGCGGGTACGACCACCGGTGCATAGTGATCGGGACCCGACCCAATGCGTTCGAACACGGTGCGGTGGATCGTCGGCTTCACCGGCGGCAGAGGTGGCTGCGGCAGGCTCGGATGCAGATCGTCAGCAAGAAGCCCGGTCTGGGCCTTGAACGGCGAATGAAGCAGCCACTTGATGCGACTGACATCGTACCGGAGCGATAGCTTGTAGGGCGGCGCGTCATAGATCTCGCGCAGATTGCGCGGCTTGTAGCGGTAGTAGGCCGCAAGCCCCTTGCGCGAGTCGTTCAGCGTGTCGAGCGGATCGATCTCGGGATCGTAGAGCAGCCTGCGCCGCCCGTCGAGATAGACGAGACCATAGGCCTGGGCGCGGTCGAGCATCCAATCGAGCGTCACATAGGAAAGGCCATCCTGCGGATAGCCGCCGCCGATGTCGGAATGCACGCCGGTAAACCACACCTGGCTGATGCGCTCGCGGTCACGTGGCGGCAGATCGGTGCGCAGATGCGGCGGCGGCTCGGCCAGTTTCGCAGCCGCGCTGCGCGGATCGTGGTCGATGCCGAACAGCCAGTCCTTCTTGTCACTGCGGCCTGAAACAGCCTCGTCCCGTCCCCACACATAGCGCTCATCCCAGATCACCGGGCGGAAGGCGTCACGCTCCTCTTCGATCGCGAGGGCGTGGCAAGCGCGATGGATCTTGGAATTCATGAACTGGTCCGGCATCGACAGCGGCCAGATCCAATAGTCAATGGCGCGCGTCATCTCCTCGATCGGCCCGCCGTAGGCGTCAACGGTGTCCCAAATGCCGACGAAATGCACGCTCTCGACCTCGACTGCTGGCGGAGCCTGCAGCGCCACGCCCTGCACTCTGCGCAGCGTTCTGATTCCCCAGTCGCGCACTCCGCGCAGGTCCAGGCCGATCTTGCCGAGATATCTGAGAATTCCGCTATTGTAGCGACGCCGATAGCGGCGATAGGCGTCTGCGGCGAACCGGGCGAGATCGGCTTCATTGTCGTCGTAGGCGACGAGCCCCTGCCCCGCGATCATTGCCGCCACGATACGGATGGTGAAGGCACCGCGGCTGAACCCGAAGCAGTAGATGCGGTCGCCCGGCTTGTAGTTGCGACAGCAGAAGCTGTAGATCGCAATCACATTCCGCTTCAGGCCGAAGCCGAAGATGCCGCCGAGGGCTGCGAACAGCTTGAAGGAGGACGTTCCGACGCCATCGTCATAAAAGGCGACTTGCCGGCGCGGATCGCGCAGGTCCAGCAGCTGGAACAGGCGCCAGACATTGGTCTTGAACACGGCCTTGGCGCTGTTGCCGGTCCCGTCCGACAACAGCACGATGTTCTTTGCAACAGGATTGGACACGAGGCCCCCCGACCAGAATGCCGGCAGGGAGATTGGTCCGCAATTGCAGGAAAATCAAGGCACAATCCCTGCGCGAGCCCGCAGGACCACCCGCTCAGTTCTCAGCACCGCCCGTCATCCGCAAGGCAACATCGTCGCTTGATCCAATGCAGTCATCGAACGGGGGACGGCTTATCGAGGCGCGACTGACAGAGCGGCACGCATGGAATCACTCAAAAATGATCAGCAGATGCCTTTGTGCGGTTGTCCGACATCTCGTCGTCGACCTCTGATCCTTCGACAGAGGTCAGATCCGCGACTAAGCAGGTCGCCGGAATTCAGCACTGACGAGCCCGACATGCCCGAGACGATCGCGAGCTACGATCCCCTGCTGCGGTGGATTCATTGGGCGACCGCCCTGCTGTTCATCGCAGCGATGCTGATCGGGCTCTATTGCGGCCTTCAGCCGGCCGGCACGTCGCCGCGGCGCGAGTTGCTGGAGGTTCACAAATCGCTCGGCGTCACGCTGTTTATGCTGGCCATTCTCCGCGTGATCGTGCGGGCTCGCACCACGGCGCCGGCCGCTCCGGCCACGTTCGGACCGATGGTCCGCGCGCTGTCGCAGCTCAATCATTGGGCGCTCTATGCGCTGCTGCTGATCATGCCCGTCACCGGCTACATGTTCTCGTCGGCCGGCGGCTATTCGCTGCGTTATTTCGGGACCTTCAGCTGGCCGCGCCTGTTCGCCGGCGACAGGACGATCGCCCATGCCGGCGAGATCACGCATGATACGCTGGCCTATCTGGTCTATCTCGTGGTCGGCCTGCACATTGCGGCCACGCTCTGGCACGCGTTTGTCAAGAAGGACGAGGCGCTGGCCCGGATGTGGCCGCGGCGGTGAGCGTGGCCGCCGTAGGGTGGGCAAAGCAGCCGCCGTCAACCGGCAGCGTGCCCATCGTCGTGCGGCGAGCTCATTGCCAAGACGATGGGCACGGCGCCACACAATCTCGATAGTGGAGACCGCACGGCCGCGCCTTTGCTCCCCGACTCGACAACTATATCGGCTTCGCTGCCACAACGAGATCGCCGGCGCGCTGGTCCTGCTTCAGCAGGGCGGCGAGCTCGCTCTCGTCGAGCGTCTCCTTGACCAGCAGGCGGCGCGCCGCGCGCTCCAGCACGTCGCGCTTGTCCTGGAGCAGCTTGCGGGTGCGCTCCAGCGCGTTCGTCACGATCGCACGCACCTCGGCGTCGATCGCATCCCCTGCGGCCTCGCCATACTCGGCGCTGCGTGAGACGCCCGGCGCAAGAAACGACTGGTTGTCGCGCTCATAGGCGACCGAGCCCAGTTGCTCCGACATGCCGTAGCGGGTCACCATCGAGCGCGCGATGTCGGTGACGCGGCGCAGATCGTCGGCGGCGCCCGTCGACAGATGGCCGTAGACCACGAGCTCCGCGGCGCGGCCGCCGAGCAGCACCGCCATCTTGTTCTCGAGCTCCTCGCGCGTCATCAGGAAGCGATCTTCCGTCGGGCGCTGGATGGTGTAGCCGAGCGCGCCGACGCCGCGCGGGATGATCGACACCTTGTGCACGGGATCGGTGCCCGGCAGGCTCATCGCGACGATCGCATGCCCCATCTCGTGATAGGCGACGATCTCGCGCTCCTTCGGATTGAGCAGCCGGTTGCGCTTCTCCAATCCGGCGACGATGCGCTCGATCGCATTGTTGAAATCATCGAGCGTGACCTCGTCGCCGCCGCGCCGCGTCGCCAGCAAGGTCGCCTCGTTGACGAGGTTGGCGAGATCGGCGCCGGTGAAGCCGGGCGTCAGCGCCGCGACCTTCTCCGGATCGACGTCGGCGGCGAGCTTGGCCTTCTTCAGATGCACCTGCAGGATCTGGATGCGACCCGGCTTGTCGGGCCGGTCGACCAGCACCTGGCGGTCGAAGCGGCCGGCCCGCAGCAGCGCCGGATCGAGAATCTCCGGCCGGTTGGTCGCCGCGAGCAGCACGAGACCGGTCGAGGAATCGAAGCCGTCGAGCTCGACCAGCAACTGGTTCAAGGTCTGCTCCTTCTCGTCATGGCCGCCGGCGAACGGGCCCATGCCGCGGGCGCGGCCGAGCGCATCGAGCTCGTCGATGAAGATGATCGCGGGCGCCTTGGCGCGGGCCTGCTCGAACAGGTCGCGCACGCGCGCGGCACCGACGCCGACGAACATCTCGACGAATTCCGAGCCCGAGATCGAGAAGAATGGCACGCCGGCCTCGCCCGCGACCGCCTTGGCGAGCAGCGTCTTGCCGGTGCCGGGCGGGCCGACCAGCAGCACGCCCTTGGGCATGCGGCCGCCGAGACGGCCATAGGATTTCGGATCCTTCAGGAACGAGACGATCTCGCGCAGTTCGTCCTTGGCCTCGTCGACGCCGGCAACGTCGTCGAATCGGACGCCCGTGTTGGATTCGACGTAGACCTTGGCCTTGCTCTTGCCGATCTGCATCAGGCCGCCGCCGAGCCCGCCGGCGCCACCCATCATCCGGCGCGACAGCCAGTACCAGACGCCGAAGAACAGCGCGATCGGCATCACCAGCGAGAGGATGTCGCCGAGGATATTGCTCTCGACGCGACCGGTGAAGGTGACGTTGGCCTTGCTGAGCTCCTTGGCGAACTCCTGGTCGACGCGCGTCGTCGCGAAGCGCGACTGGCCGCTGGGCAGCGGCTCCTTCAGCGTGCCTTCCAGGTAGTTCTCGGAGACGCCGACCTCCTTCACCTTGCCGGCTGCGAGCAGGTCCTGGAATTGACTGTAGGGAATGACGGCGACCTGGCGATAGCTCGTCCACGCATTGTGGATCATCATCGCGACGAAGATCGCGACGATCGCGTACCAGAGATTGAAGCGGGTCTGCTTGGTCATGGGTCTCTCAATCGGGTGATCAGTCGAAATCGAGTGTCCGCGAACGGCGGATCAAGCGGCCACGCGTCAGGTGCGGTCCTGCGCTGCGACCTCGGGCACGAACACCGTGACCGCACGCGGCAGCACGGAGAAGCGCGCCGGCGTGAAGGTGACGAGCTCGCCATCGGCATTGATCCGGCGCGGACGGCGCGTGCGGATCTCGAACGATGTATCACGCGAGGCCCGCACCTCCTGCCACAGGCCGTGGCGGCCTTTGCGGAAGTCATAGGCCATCGCCAGCAGCTTCCAGATGCGGCCGATCTCCAGCGAATACAGATCGAGATGGGAATCGTCGATCTCGGCGCGGTGATCGACCGCCATGCCGCCGCCGTAGTAGCGGCCATTGCCGACCGCGATCTGCAGTGTCTTCACCCGCACCGCGCCGTCGGACGATACGATCATCGCGCGGAACGGCCGTGCATTGGTCAGCACCTTCAGCGCCGTGAGCGCATAGCCGAGCCGGCCGAACCTCCGCTTGGTTTCCTTGGTCAGCTGCCGCGCGAGCTCGGCGCTCAAGCCGAGGCTGGCGACGTTGAAGAACGGGTGCCCGTTGACCTCGCCGAGATCGATCCGGCGGCGATGGCCGGCCGCAATCACATCGACCGCGGCCTCCATATCCGCCGGCAGGCCAAGCGTGCGGGCAAGGTCATTGGCGGTGCCAGCCGGAATGATGCCCAGCGGCAGGCCGGTCTTGAGCAGTGCAGGCGCAGCCGCGTTCAGGCTGCCGTCCCCCCCGGCGACGACGACCGCTTCCGCATCGTCGGCATGGGCTTCGATCCACGGCGCCACCTCGCGCGGACTATGCGGCGCCGAGATCACGAGATCATAGCCGGCTGCGCTCAGCCGCGACACGGCAACGCCGGCCGCCTCGCCGCCGGAGCGGCTGCCGCGATTGATGATCATCAAGAGGCGGCGCGTTGCCACGGCCGGGCGCGACGGCGGCGCCTTCGCGATCGATACCTGGTCACCCCCCGTGGTCACGATTGTCTCCCGTACACAAAATGCCAGCGCGCTCCAGCGCACAGGTTCCATACAAAGTGGCGAGCAGGCGCTCCGGTTCCATCACGATCACCGCCGCCCATCCAGGCGATGCCGGGAGGTTTCAGCGGGGTAACGATTGTTGGGATGGTGATGTGGGGGCGAGAGCCGCAAGGCCCGATAGCAACAAGCGACGCGTGGGGCCGCATCTCGTCAAACTCCTCAATAGCGCCCGAAGTGCGCAATACCGCCAGCGGCAGCGGTCATGAAAGAGAGTCCGACATCATAGTCTCACGGACTATCAGAGGGGCCCGGATCTCCGGCCCTCTGGAATTAGTTCACCGCCGCACGGCCGCAAGACGGCCGCCGGGCAGCAGACACTCTGTCGCACCTCGCCGTTCATCTTGCTGAACGCAGATGCGAACGGCGGGCTCTTGAAAACCGCAGGCTCTTGAAAACCAATCGGCAGACACATACGTCCGTCGCCTACCCCTGGTCCGGGCCCCTCTGGTGAAGCTGCCGGTGCGCTCACGATGTCGGACCTGACATCAATCTCACCGGCTTGAAAGAGGGACCCGTCGTGGAATTCCTGCTCATCGCGTTTGCCGGCAAGCCCGTCTGGATGTGGCTCGCCTTCCTCGCAATCGTGCTCGCCCTCCTCGTCTTCGATCTCGGCATCCTCCATCGCAAGACGCGCGAGATCTCGGTACGCGAGAGCCTCGTCATGAGCGGCATCTACATCATGCTCGCCCTCGCCTTCGGCGCCTGGGTATGGTGGCAAATCGGCGCCGAGGCCGGCACCGCCTATCTCACCGCGTTCACGATCGAGAAGGCGCTGGCGATGGACAACGTCTTCGTCATCGCCATGATCTTCAGCTACTTCTCGATCCCGCGCGCCTATCAGCACCGCGTGCTGTTCTGGGGCATCGTCGGCGTCATCGTGCTGCGCGCGATCATGATCGGGCTCGGCGCCGCGATCGTCGCCCAGGCGAGCTGGGTGCTGTATCTGTTCGCGCTGTTCCTGGTCGCGACCGGCATCAAGATGCTGGTGTTCAAGGACACGCCGCACGACATCGGCGCCAACCCGGCGCTGGCCTGGGTGCGCCGCCGCTTCGACGTCACCGACCGCCTGCACGAAGAGCGCTTCTTCGTGCGCCAGCCTGATGCGCGCGGCAAGCCGACCTGGTTCATGACGCCGCTGTTCCTGGCGCTGATCCTGATCGAGTTCGCCGACGTCATCTTCGCCGTCGACTCGGTGCCGGCGATCTTCGCGATCTCGACCGACCCGTTCGTGGTCTACACCTCGAACATCTTCGCGATCCTCGGCCTGCGCGCGCTTTATTTTGCGTTGGCCGCGATGGTCGATCGCTTCCAGTATCTCAAGCTGACGCTGGCGGCGGTGCTGATCTTCATCGGCTCGAAGATCTTCCTGGCCGACCTGCTCGGGCTGGAGAAGTTTCCGCCCGCGATTTCGCTCGGCATCACCTTCAGTCTGCTCGGCGCAGGTATCGCGTACTCGCTATGGAAGACGCGGCCTGCGGTCGAGCAGATGAAGTGAGGCCGATCAGAGGACATGAGGTTGCTGCGTGACAATGAATGATGTCACATCCGACGACGAGGACTCCTCGGCGCCGCGCCGTCACAACGGGCCGATCAGCCGCCGGCTGCTCGCGATCGCCCGGACGGTGCGGTCCGAGGAGCCGTCGATCGGCGAGTTGTTCGACCGGCTGGAATCGGAAGGTCTTGGCCTGACCCTGCTGCTGCTGACCCTGCCGGCGCTGATCCCGTTGCCGGGCCCATTCGGCATGGTGTTCGGCACCTTTGTCGCGCTGGTCGCGCTGCAGATCCTGTTCGGCGCCGAGCGGCTATGGCTGCCCGAACAGTTGCGCCGCCGGCCGGTGCCGCAGCGGCTGCTGCGCAAGATCATCCGCGCCGGTCTCGACTGGGCGGGCTATGCCGAACGCGGCCTGCGCGAGGACCGGCTGGTCTGGCTGACCGGCCGGCCGGCGCGGATGCTGCTCGCGCTGCCGCTGCTTCTGATGGCGGTCACCATCATCCTGCCGATCCCGATGGGCAACGTGATGCCGGCGCTGGCGCTGATCGCCGCCTCGATCGGCTTCATGGCAGGCGACGGCCTCGCCGTGCTCGTGTCGATCCTGATTGCGATGGCTGCGGTGGTCTGGACTGCCGTTCTGCTCTACACCGGCGCCGCAGCAGCCGACTATGCCGCAACTCTCCTGGCCCGCTTAGCTGTGCATCTGCGGGCGATGTTGGAAAGCGTCGGTGTCGATCTCGGCTTTGCCGCAGGCGTGACGACCGTATTTGCAGTGGTAACCGGCATCGCTGCGCTTGCCTTCTGGGTGCAGGCGGTACGCCACCGGCGCAGCCGGCGCGCATCCTTCGATCCGGCGCAGGATCCGCGCGAGCGCTCCCGCGCGCTGGCGCGTCGCGGCCGCGGCCTCGTGGCCGCCGCGAGCATTGCGACCACCGCAGCCGCCGTCTTCATCGCCACGCGTTTCATGCTCACCGGCTCGATCTGAAGTTCCGCCTGTGGCGGCGCGGCCGCACGACAGTGCATTGCGGCTGCGACGGACATATCTTCGTGAGCACCTGCCGGCCGGAAGCGCGAGCACTTGTCATTGAAGCAGCAACAAAAAATGCGACCGGTAAGCTCTGGCGCGTCGCGCATCGTCGACGGCCTGCGAGAAATGCCACTGTCCCTTTGTGCCGGCTGCAGCTATACGAGAGATGACTGTCATTAAACGGTTACAGAATCGACACATGCCCGATTCGAACGCACCGGCGTCGATCCACGGCAGTGGCCATGCGGTCGGCGTGCGGGAGAGTGGTGAGTCGGCGAGCTGCGATCCCGGTGGCGCCGCCGATCGCTTGACTGCGCAGCACCTAGCCGATCACGCGGCCACGCAGGAGGATGCCGCAGCGCTTGGCGTGGAGGTCGCGGCGCCGTCCTTGCCGGATCCGGCGGCCGGCAGCGGCCACGAGATCGAGCTGAAACTCCTCGTCGCGCCCGATCAACTCGCCGGCTTCAACAACGCACCGGTCGTCACCGCGCATGCGCGCAACAAGGGCTCGCGCAAGCATCTGACATCGGTCTACTACGACACGCCGAAGCGCACGCTGTGGAAGAACGGCTTCACCTTGCGGGTGCGCCAGAGCGGCTCGCGCTTCGTGCAGACCGTGAAAGAGCAGCACAGCGACGACCCGCTCAAGCGCGGAGAGTGGGAGGCCAGCGTCAGCTCGCTGGCGCCAGATCCGGTGCTGGCGGCCGCGCTGCTGCCGGAGGAGCTTCGCTCCGCGCTGGCCGAGGCAACGCTCGAGGCGGTGTTCACGGCCGACGTGCATCGTCACGCGCGCATGCTCGACGTGCCCGGCGCGACGATCGAGATCGCGTTCGACAGCGGTGTCATCAAGGCCGGCGAGCACCGTGAGATCGTGAGCGAGATCGAGCTGGAGCTCAAGAGCGGCAACCCCGCCGCCATCTACGAGATCGCACAGCGCATCGCCGATCACGGACCGATCAGACCTTCGATCCGCAGCAAATCCGCGCGCGGTTTCGACCTCGCAGCCGGAGCAGCGCCGGGGGCCGAAAAGCCGCCCAAGCTGCGTCTCGATCCGGCGGTGTCTCTCGACGAGAGCTTCGCCCTCGTCCTGCGCGGCAGCCTGCATCATCTGCTGCAGGCCATGCCTGCGGCAGAGGACGGACGCGATACGGAAGGCGTGCATCAGTTGCGGGTGGCGCTGCGCCGCCTGCGCGCCGCGTTGCACCTGATGCGGCCGCTCGGGACCTCGGCGACGCTCGACGGTCTCGAGGCGGATGCGCGCTGGCTGGCACAGAGCCTCTCGGCGGCGCGCGACCTCGACGTGTTCCTGACCGATACGCTGCCCGAGATCGCCGAGGCCTGCCCCACTGTTGCAGGCTTCGACTCGCTCCGGGCGCTCGCCGAGCGGCGGCGCGATCTCGCCTATCGCACGCTGCGCATCGCGCTTGCCGAGCGCCGCTGCGCCGCTTTCGTGCTCGGCCTCGGCGAATGGATCGAGACCCGCGGCTGGCGCAACGACGTCTCCCCCGACGATCTCCGACGCCTCGCGGCGCCCGCGATCGATTTTGCCGGGCCTGTCCTGTCGGAGCGCCACCAGAAGGTGCTCAAGCGCGGCCGCCGCTTCAAGAAGCTGTCGGCCGAGCGGCGCCACCGGCTGCGTCTCGCGCTGAAGAAGCTGCGCTACAGCATCGACTTCCTGCTGCCGCTCTACGGCGCGAGCAAATCGGCGAAGAAATATGCCAGGACGCTCGCCGGCTTCCAGGAACAGCTTGGCCACTACAACGACATGGCGGTCACCGCCGGCGTGATCGAGACCCTCGGCACCACCTCCACCGAGGCGGCGATCGCGGCCGCCGCGATCACCGGCTGGCAGTCGCATGCCATGGCCGGCGTGGAGGAGCCGTTGCGCGAGGCGTGGCGCGCCTTCACCAAGGCGCCGACGCCATGGCAGGCCGAGGAGGCGTGACGACCGGACGCGGTGACGTCGGTTCATGGACCGCATTGATCTGGTTCAAGGCGTCTGGTCGAGCTGTTTGGGAGCGTGATCTCATGAAGATATCCAGCGTGACGTGTCCCCATTGCCGTGCCGCCTACGAGATCGCGGAATCGACCTCCGCCATTGGCGCTGCCGGGCGGTTCGACTGCGGCGTCTGCGGCACGCCATTGGCGGCGTGGGACGAGCCGAAGCTGCGGGCCTTCCGCCTGGAGGTACCACCCGAGCGCAAATATCCCCGCGTGCCGGCCCCCGCCCCGCTCACCTGACTCCCGTTCCGCAATCCGGAACGCCCGGCGTGGTCCGTCGAGGTGACCGCGCATCCGCGCATGGCGCCATGGCCGGCGGCAACTTGCCTGGCTTTTTTGACCGGGTCATAGTCGGTCACCGCGCGGTGCTGCCGGCTGGCTTGGCCGCATCCACTGCAGCGTCCCGATCCACTTCAGCGAGTCATCCGGTCCTCATGCCCATCCTCAACAGCATCGCCGCGCTCTCCGACGAAATGGCCGCCTGGCGCCACGACTTCCACGAACATCCCGAGCTGCTGTACGAGGTGCATCGCACCGCCGGCATCGTCGCCGACAAGCTGCGCGCATTTGGCTGCGACGAGGTGGTGACGGGCATCGGCCGCACCGGCGTCGTCGGCGTGATCCGCGGCCGCAAGTCCGCCTCCGGCAGGACCATCGGGCTGCGCGCCGACATGGATGCGCTCCCGATCGAGGAAACCTCAGGCGTGCCCTACGCCTCGAAGACACCCGGCCTGATGCATGCCTGCGGCCATGACGGCCACACCGCGATGCTGCTGGGCGCTGCGAAATATCTCGCCGAGACCCGCAATTTCGACGGCACCGCCATCGTCATCTTCCAGCCGGCCGAGGAAGGCGGCGCCGGCGGCAAGGCGATGGTCGATGACGGGCTGATGACGCGCTGGGGCATCCAGGAGGTCTACGGCATGCACAACATGCCGGGCGTGCCCGAAGGCCATTTCGAAATCTCGCCCGGCGCGATGCTGGCCTCGGCTGATGCGATCCACATCAAGGTCACCGGCAAGGGCGGCCATGGCGGCGCCGGCCCGCACCGGGCGGTCGACAGCATCCTGATCGCCTCGCAGATCGTCAACGCGCTGCAGTCGATCGTCGCCCGCAACGTCGATCCGTTGAAGTCGGCGGTGATCTCGGTGTGCTCGATCCATGGCGGCACCACCTTCAACGTGATCCCCGAGACGGTCGAGATGCTGGGCACCGTGCGCACGCTCGATCCGGAGATCCGCGATCTCGTCGAGAGGCGCATCGTCGAGGTCGCCGAGGCCACCGCGCGCGCCTATGGCGGCTCGGCCGAGGCGATCTACGAGCGCAAATATCCGGTGACGATGAATCACCCTGCGCAGGCGGCTTTCGCCGCCGACGTCGCCCGCGACGTCGCCGGCGCTGAGCGTGTCAACGACCGCGCCATTCCGCTGATGGGCGGCGAGGATTTCGCGTTCATGCTGGAGGCGCGTCCGGGCGCCTTCGTGTTCCTCGGCATGGGCCCCGGCAACGAGTGCCACCACCCGGCCTACCGCTTCAACGACAACATCCTCAGCGCCGGCGCATCGTACTGGGTGAAGCTGGTCGAGAAGAGCATGCCGGCGAACTGATCGGAGCGACCGCGCAAGCTCGCAACGAGCGTCATTGCGAGGAGCCGTAGGCGACGAAGCAATCCAGGATCTTCATCGGATCGCCAGTCTGGATTGCTTCGCTCCGCGCTCCGCTCGCAATGACGGGTGTGGCTGACATCGCCGGCCCCACAGGCTCCGTCATCGCGAGCGCCAGCGAAGCGATCCAGGGACGCTATGCACCGATCGGAATGGCTTCGGCTTCCTTCCACGAACAGTTCGCCCCGTATCGAAACATCACGCGCCGCCGCCCGGCTAGGAGAAGCCATTCTCCCGCCCGCGAGGCACCATGCAGAGCCGCTCCGATCTCACGACAGAATTCGCCCTCCTGCTCGTTCTGTCCACCTTGTGGGGCGCCTCATACACCTTCATCAAGATCGGCGTCGAAACCATTCCGCCGCTGACCCTGATCGCCGCGCGCACGCTGATTGCGGGGCTGCTGCTGGCCGCGATCATCCGCAGCCGCGGCCTCGCTTGGCCGCGTGACCGGACGATTTGGCGTCGCTTCGTGATCCAGGCCGGTCTCAACAGCGTCGTGCCATTCACGCTGATCGCCTGGGCCGAGCGCACCGTCGAGGCGGGTCTTGCGACGATCCTCAACGCGACCTCGCCGATCTTCACCTTCCTGCTGACCGCGCTGGTGACGCACCACGAGCCTGTCACCCTGCGCAAGCTGGTCGGCGTCGCCGCCGGACTCGCCGGCACCTGCCTCATCGTCGGCACCGAGGCGCTGGGCGGGCTTGGCCGCGAGCTGTGGGCGCAGATTGCGATCGTCGCCGCCACCATCTGCTATGCCGGTGCGGCGATCATGGGAAAGAGCTTCAAGGGACTCGATCCGATGTTGCCGGCCGCGGGATCGCTGCTGTCGGGCGCCGCGGTGCTGATCCCGCTTGCGCTGGTCGTCGACCATCCGTGGACGCTGGCACCGTCACTGCGCTCGGTGCTGGCGCTGGTCGCGCTCGCGACCGTCTCGACTGCGGCCGCGATGGTGATCTATTTCCGCCTGGTGCAGACGCTCGGCTCGATCGGCGCCACCGCGCAATCCTATCTGCGGGTGCCGATCGGCGTTGCGATCGCCGCGGCCGGGCTCGGCGAGCACCTCGCGCCGACCGCCTGGATCGGCCTCGCCTGTGTCCTCATTGGTGTGATCGCGATGACGCTGCCCGCGCGCAAGAAGCCGACAGGCGATCCGATCCAAGGTTGACCGCACGCACCAGCGCTGCTTTGAACCCAAAGCGGCAACGCTGGATCAATAAAATGCAATGCATCTTCGTTTTGCTTCTTGTCGCGCTGGCAACCACGATTGGTCCGGCCGCGGCCTCGGCCGACATCCCCTACGCGATGTCGGAGCATCCTTCACAAGACGGCCGCTGCAAAGGAGACACCGGCAAGGCCGACCTCGACCGCGACGAGCAGGCCTGCCTCGCTCAGTTGAACGATGTCGTCAGGCGCAACGGCAAGTCGCTGGAAATCACATTCAAGGATGGTTCCACCAGAAGCTACGTGACCCGACTTCCGGATGACCTACCCGGACATGAGGACGACTCGGTCGAGTACAAGCTCGTCAGCTACTTTCCGGAGCACGAACTCCTGCTGATCGAGATCGGCTATTGGGAAGGCGTGCAATGGATGCTGCTGTGGCTCAATCGCGTCATCGAGACCAAGATCCATTCGCCGCCGCACGCCTCGCCAAGCCGCCGCTGGCTGTTTTCGGTCTGCTCCAGCGAAGGTCCCTCCGGCTGCGGCAACGGGATGGAGATCGTTGCCGCGCCGTTCGACCTCAAGCTGGGGGGCTGGTCCTATCTCACCCCTGACGACGACTACACCTTCTACGAGTTCGACGGCTGGGACGGCGACGACCGCGTCAAGCTCATCGCCACCTTCAAGGTCGGCACCGAGATGAAGCCATTCCCGGCCTCTGTCGAACGCAGCAACGGCCGCTGGCAATTGAAGCTGCCAAAACAGCACCGCAAACCGCCACGTCATTAGCAGCCCGTTTCTCTCGCCGTCATTCCGGGGCGGCGCGCAGCGACGAGCCCGGAATCCATAACCACGACTGTGCATGTGGCGAAGACGAGCATACCGGCCAGCTCGCGTCGCACAGCATCCTGTGGCTATGGATTCCGGGCTCGCGCCGCTGCGCGACGCGCCCCGGAATGACGGCGGAGAGAGTGAGGCTAAGAGTGCTGCCCTGCTTCGATGACGCAGTCGCCGACAGCAGCGTGGTCACTCATCCCCCGATCGCGATCGTCACCTTGCCGAGATGCGCGCCGCTCGCCATGTAGTGGAACGCCTCGCGCGCCTCGCTGAACGGAAACACGCGGTCGACCACCGGCTTCACCTGATGCAGCGTCAGCGCGTTCGCCAGCGCCTGGAGATCGTCGACCGAGCCGACCGTGACGCCCTGCAGCCGCTGCTGCTGCATCACCATCAGCGGCAGCCGCAGCTCCGAGGCCGGCGCACCGGCGAGCACGCCGATGAAGGCGATGGTGCCGCCGATCCGGGTGGCGCGGATCGACTCGTTCAAGGTGCCGACGCCGCCGACCTCGACCACGAGATCGACGCCCTGCCCGGTGATCTCGCGCGCCTTCTTGCCCCAATCCGGCACCTGCTTGTAGTTCAGCGTGACATCGGCGCCGAGCGCCGTCAGCCGCGCGATCTTGGCTTCACTCGACGACGTCGCGATCACCCGCGCGCCGGCCATCTTCGCGATCAGCAGCGCAAAGATCGAGACGCCGCCGCTGCCTTGCGTCAGCACGGTGTGGCCGGGCCTGATGCCGCCGAGCTTGATCACCGCGCTCCAGGCGGTGACGCCGGCGCACGGCAATGTCGCGGCCTCGACGTCGGTGAGATGCGCCGGCGTCCGCACCAGCGCGTGCATGGGAAACACCCGATACTCCGTCAACGTGCCGTCGACGGCGCCGCCCAGCGCCGCACGCATCTTCGCTTCGCTCGGCTCGCCGCCGGTCCAGCTCTCGAAGAAGCTGCCGATGACTCGGTCGCCGGTCGCGAATGCTGTGACGCCCTCACCGACCGCCTCGACCACGCCTGCGCCGTCGGACAGCGGCACCAGCGGAAATTTCTGCCGCGAGCCGTAGCCGCCCCTCACCGTGATCAGGTCACGATAGTTGATGCTCGCCGCCGTCAGCCGCACCAGCACCTCGCCCCTCCCCGGCTGCGGCACGGGCTTGTCGACCAGCGCCAGCGCATCGATTCCGCCGGGCCCCTGCAGCTCGTAACATTGCATCCGATGTCTCCCGCCCAAGCGGCGTCGCCGCTTCGTTGTTCTGCCGGGAATGGTGAAGCGTTTCGTGCCGGCGATCAAGCCGAGCCTCGTTCCGCGCGGCGGACAGACAACGCGAACGCAACGCAAATCCGATGGTCGCGGCGCCGCCGGCTCTCAGTCATCGATCAGCGGGATCACGACATGGTTCAGCACATATTCCGTGCCAACCCAGGTAATGGTGAGTGCCAGCAGCAGCAATCCAGCCAGCAGCAGCATGTCGCGCCGTTCCATCGAACACATACGCAGCAACGCCGCTGCGCGTTTCGCATCGCAGCCATGCCACGCGCCGCGAGACATGCGACGCCTGCGAGGAACCGGGCCTTCACATCGCCGCGTCGAACCTGATCCGGCAGACCAGACCTTCGTCGCGATAATCCTGCTCGATGCTGCCGCCGATCGCCGCAAGGCTCGCACGGATCATGCGCGTGCCGAAGCCCTCTTTCCCGGGCGGCTCGATCGGGTGCGGACCGAGCTCGCGCCAGGCCACGCTGCCGCGGCCGCCCTCCTGCGCGATCTGGACCTCGAGTCGTCCACCCTGGCCGCGCAGCGCGCCGTATTTGACGGCGTTGGTCGCAAGTTCGTGGAACACCAGCGCGAGATTACGCACCGCTTCCGGCCCCAACGGCATGTCCGGGCCGTCCACCGTCACGGCGCCGGAGGCGCGATACGGCTGCAGCTCGACGTCGAGCAGCATGCGCAAGGTCATCAGGCGGTGGTCCGACCAGGCGAGACTGTTGGCGCGCGCGACGGCGTCGAGCCGCAGCGCGATCGCTTCCCCTTTGGCGCGATCCTCGCCCGACAGGCTCGATCTGACGATCGCCTGAAACAACGCGAGCTGATTGTTCACGCGATGTCTCAGCTCGCCGAGCAGCAACTCGCGCGCATGCTCGCTGCGCTTCAGCTCCATCAGCGCGCCGCGACAGAGATGCCCGAGCCAGATGATCAGCGCCGCGGTGCTCAGGAATCCGACGAGGTTGATCGCCTCGGCATGATCGGGACGATCGGTGAAGCCGACGAGCACCACGGTGGCAGACAGCCAGGCGGCAAAAATGGCCGCGGGAATGCCGCCGAGCAGCGCGGCGAACACCACCGCAGGGTAGAACGTCGCGTAGGGCAGCGTCGCGCCGGCATAGTCCAGCCCGATCCGGCCCGCGGTCGAAATCGCGACGGCGAGCATGGTGAGCAGAAACGTGGTCGCCGACCACTGTCTGCCCCGAACGATCCAATCTGAGAAACTCCGACCCGCGCGCACGATTGACCCCGAGCGCAAGGTCTATCGCCGGACGCCTGCAGGAACAAGCTGAAGCAACTGCCGCATGGGCGCAAAAATTTTAGGAACTTTTGCCGCGCCGTTGCGTTTGACGGCCCTGTTGCGCCAGACGGAACGCATCATGCCGCGTGGTGGGAGAAGCGACCGCTGCGCCGCCACCGGCAAGCGTGACTACATGGCCCCTGCGCCCCCAGCGCCTCTGCTCGACACCATCAGTGCTACTCCGCGTCGCGTCGGCGCAGCACGAATGCTGGACGTTGCATGATGAGCTCGTCGCCGGCTGCGCCGATGAACTGAAAGACAACGGTATCGGAACGCTGCACGCGAGAGAGCTTGTATCCGGCGCCTCTTGCTGCGCTAACCCTAGCGGCTTGCCGCTGAGCGCCGCAGCGTCGATCATGGCGGTCATGACGACGAAATCGCGCGAGAGACTCTACGGTGCCGGCATCCGCATCGCGCAGGAGCAGGCCGCGCGCGCGCGCAAGGAAGCGGATCGTCTGGCCTGCGACGCCTGGAACAAGCGGATGCTCGGCTACAAGGGACCGGCGCAGCCGTCGCCGCTGCTCGGCGACGCGCTCAACGCGGGCTATTACTATCTCGAAGTGCGCTGCCTCGGCTGCGACACCAATCAGACCGTTGCGCTCGACATCATCAGGCGCGCCAAGACGACGCCAATCCATGAACTCGAGCGCTACATGCGCTGCCAGGACTGCTCGCGGCTGCGCGGTCGTCCCTACAAGCGCAGCGCGCTGGTGGCATTGCGCGCGACCAAGATCTCGGCCGCGCATCCGGCCTCGACATGGTGGCCCGGTGAACGATAGACAGTCGAATGCCGAGCGTCGCGTCATCTCGCATCCCCATAGAGGTACTCCGATCAGGCGCTGACGGCGCCGCTCGAAAAAATGCATGGACACCCGGAACAATCATGACGATCCGTTGTTTCGAAAACTTGCCGGCGCGGCAGGGAAGCGGAACATGTCAGAGTTGATGACCCAGCCGGACAAGCTGCGGGCCGACGCAGCGGAATGCGCCCTCATTCGTGATCTCGCCACCGACCGCGACAAGCGCGAGCTGTTCGCGCGCCTGGCCGAGCATCTGAGCATGCTCGCCGCCGAGGTCGAGCACGCGGCGCGCGCACGGGATGGGCACGCAGAGAATGCGAGCCTGCGCTGAACCGCGACGCTCGCCGGACGAACTGCGCCGATTGCGCTCCGCTGCTGTTGCGGTGCTCGCCACACAATCGCGCACCTCCCATTCGCTATAGATCGGGATGATCCGCGATCGATTCGCGCAGCGAGCGATCACGCCCCTCTCAGCGCCACAGGTGCCGATCTTGCGACGTCTCCTCCCCCGTCTCGCCTGCCTCGTTCTGCCGCTTCTCCTCGCTTTCCCCGCCACAGCCGCTGAGCTCGTCGGCCGCGTCAGCATCGTCGATGGCGACACGCTGGACATTCACGGCGAACGGATTCGCCTGTGGGGCATCGACGCGCCCGAAAGCGCGCAGCTCTGCCGCGGCCGCGACCGCAAGCCATATCGCTGCGGCGCGCTGGCCGCCAACACGCTGGACGCGTTCACGCGCAGCAAGGTTCTGCGCTGCCTGCCGGTCGATGGCGATCGCTACGGCCGCATCGTCGCGCGTTGCGCCGCCGGCGCGACGGATCTCGGCCAGTTCATGGTGTCGCGCGGGCTTGCGGTCGAGGAGCCGCAATATTCGCGCGGCGTTTACACCGCCGATCAGCGCGCCGCCCGCCGCGCCGGCCGCGGCATCTGGTCGGGCCGCTTCATCGCGCCGCCGCTCTATCGGAGCTGCATGCATGCCGGCGGTACGACGTCGGTGTGCTCGGACGGCGGGATCGGCTGGCGGTGAGCGCCGCCGCATGACGACGTCGCCTTCCACCACACCCGACACAACACCTCAATTGCCACGCGTTGGCCTCTGGCTGTACGGTCGCGCATCGCAGAGATCAGGGCTGGATGAGGACGATGACGGAGACAAAGACGCGCGTGGCGATCCTGTTCGGCGGGCGCTCGGCGGAGCACGACGTCTCGCGGGCCTCGGCGGCCAACATCGTCCGCTCGCTCGATGCCGGTCGCTACGCCGTCACGCTGATCGGCATCACCACCGACGGACGCTGGGTGCTCGCCGACGCTGCGAATGACGGCACGGGCGCGGCGCTGACCGTACCCGCTGACGGCCCGCAGATCGTGCTGCTGCCGGCCGGCCAGGGCCGCGCGCTGGTCATCGGCGACGGCGCCCCGCGCGAGCTCGCCTTCGACGTCGTGTTTCCGGTGCTGCACGGTCCGAACGGCGAGGACGGCACCGTGCAGGGCGCGCTGGAGCTCGCCGATGTCGCCTATGTCGGCGGCCGCGTGATGGGATCGGCGGCGGCGATGGACAAGGACGTCGCCAAGCGCCTGCTGCGCGATGCCGGCCTGCCGATCGTGCCGTTCGTCACCATGACGGAAGCGTCGCCTGTGACCTATGCGGCGGCGGTCGACGCCGTCGGGTCATCCGAGCTGTTCGTCAAGCCGGCCAATCTCGGCTCCTCCGTCGGCATCTCCAAGGCGCGCAGTGCCGAGGAGTTCGAAGCCGCCTGCCGCCTGGCGCTGCGCTTCGACCTGAAGATCCTGATCGAGCGCTGCATCAGCCCGGTGCGCGAGATCGAATGCGCGGTGCTGGAGCATGCCGACGGCGAGGTCGCCGCCTCCGAGCTCGGCGAGATCGTGCCCGCCGACAGCCACGGCTTCTATTCCTATGAGGCCAAATACACCGATGCCAAGGGCGCCTCGCTGCACGTCCCGGCGCAGGTCGAACCCGCTCTCGCCGCGCGCATCCGCAAAATGGCCACCGAGGTGTTCGGCGTGCTCTGCTGCGAGAGTCTCGCGCGCGTCGACTTCTTCGTCCGCGGCGAGGAGGTCTACGTCAACGAGGTGAACACCCTGCCGGGCTTCACCAACATCAGCATGTACCCGAAGATGTGGGAGGCCACCGGCCTGCCCCAGCCGGCGCTGATGGACAGCCTGGTCGCACACGCGCTGGCGCGCCATGCCCGGCTCAGGCAACTGGCGTCGCAGCGCTGAGGAACGCGTCTGCGGCCGCCGCAGGTCAGCGCGGCGCCACCTTGACGCCGGCGGCGACCCGGTCACTGGGATAGATGATCACGACATCGCCGCTGGCGACGCCGTCGGCCACGGCGGCGAACCGGCCCGAGCGCCGGATGAGCCGGACGGTGCGCAACTCGGCGCGCCCATCCTTCAGCGCGAACACCGACCAGTCGTCACCGCGCTTGAACAGCGCGCCGGTCGGAACGATGGTCGCATCCTCCTGCGTGAAGACGACGATCTGCGCATCGAGCTGATAGGCATCGCCGAGCCGCTGCCATTGCTCGGCCGGCGAGACGATGTCGATCAGCACGTTGACCCGCTGCTCCTCGACGCCGAGCGTGGAGATCTTCGTGAAGGCCGCCGGCTCGACCCGGCGAACCCGGCCCGACAGGCGGCCTGCCCCGCCCCAGCGATCGATCGTGACCTCGGCGCCGGGACGGATCTCGACCGCGTCGGTGCTCAGCACGTCGATGACCACTTCGAGATCACGGGGATCGCCGAGCTCGAGCAGCGCCGCGCCTGGCTGCACCGTCGTCTCGCTTTCCTGGATCACTTTCAGCACCAGCCCGCCGACCGGCGCGGTCACGCTCCAGCTATCCGCCGGCGCATCGGCATCGGTCTTGCTCCCGTAGCGCGCCAGCATCGCCCTGAGCTGGCTGAGCTCGTGCTCGGCGGCATGGTCGGCATATTCGGCGGCGCGCAGGTCACGTTCGGCAATCCGCATCGCGAGCTCGGCGCGCTCCCGGGCCTGCGCCGTCGCGGCTCCGCTGGCGGCCAGCGCCGTGGTACGCGCCAGATCGGCGCTCGCCTGTGCGCTCTGCGCCTGCGCTCGGGCCACTACCTCCTTGGCGCGCTCGACATTGGCCTCGGCCGCACCGAGCAGCTCCTCGACCTCGCGGCGGGCCCGCGGATCGAGCAGCGGCGCCGGCGCCGGCATGATTGTGGCGACCACGTCGTCGGCCTTGACCTGGTCGCCGGCCTTGAAGCGGATGCGGCCGAGACGGCCGGCGAGCGGCGCGGCCACGACGTAGCGCTGGCGCACCCGCGTCTTGCCGTCGTCCTCGACGGTGGCAACGAACCGCCCTTTCGTCACCGCGGCCGTCTCCACCGGGACGGGGCCGGGCATCAGCATCCAGGCGATGACGGCGGCCGCCGCCAGAACGCTCGATACGATGACGACGCGGCGCAAAACGGGTGGCATGCTCATTCCCTGGTCTTGAGGGCCGCGACCAGATCGAGCTGATCCACCCTCCTGCGGACGATGATGGCGCTGATCGCGGCGCTGGCCAAGACCACCGCTGTCGCGATCAGGTAGGTCTGCGGCGCGATCACGCCCGGGATCTGGAAGCTCTCGCTGGAATGCAGGCGCGCGATCAGCCCGATGATGGCGTGCGACAGCCACAGGCCGAGCGGAATCCCGACCGCGATGTCCAGCGCGAACTCGCCGAACAGGATGCCCGCGACCTCGCCGCGAGTGAAGCCCAGCACCCGCAGGCTCGCGAGCTCCCAGGCGCGCTCCTGCAGGCTGATGCGGGCGCTGTTGTAGACCACGCCCACGGTGATGATCGCGGCGAAGCCGGTGAGGATGCCGGCGGTGACGAACACGAGGCCCGCGATCTTCTCGATGAAGGATGCGAGGGTGTAGGCCTTCATCGTCACGGATTCGATTTTCGGCATGCTCTTGAACCTCGCGCCGAGCGCAACCAGCGCCGCCGGCTCGACCTGGAGGCTCGCCGCCGAGATCACCGCGCCTTCGCCGGTGAAGCGGTTGAGCGTGTCGATGTCCATGTAGGACGCCATGCCGATCGCCTCGTCGACGATGGCGCTCACCGGCAGGTCGCGCCGCCGGCGGTGGCCTTCCATCGCCTCCACCGTCACGACCTGCCCTGCGCTCAGCGCCAGGCGCTCGGCAAGGCGTCGGGTCAGCGTGATGCCATCGGGCGCCGCGACGATCGGACGACGCGCGGAATCGTGCGGTCGCCGCAGCTCGTCGGTGGCCGCCAGTCCGATCACCGAGGTGAGGTAGCTTTGGTGCCCGGCGCGCAGGCGCACCGGAACGATGCGCTGGCCCTCGATCGCGAGCACACCAGGCTGGCGCGCCAGGTCACGCAGGATCGCGCGGTCCATCGGATGGATGAAAGTGATCGTGGCGTTGCCGCGCTCGACCAGATTGAACTGCAGCTCGATCATCTCGCCGATGGCGTCGCGCCAGAAGATCCCGAGCACCATCATCGGCACCGCGAAGGCGATGCCGACGATGGTGAACAGCGAACGGAACGGCCGCCCAGCGACGTTGCGCAGCATCATCATCCGCCGCGCGCCGAACGCCGTGCCGGGCAGGATGCGCTCGATCCAGGAGCGGCGGAACCCCAGCGGCATCGCGGGCCGCATCGCCTCCGCCGGCGCAAGGCCGACGACCTCCTGAAGCGCCGTGACGACACCGAGGGCGCCCGCCGCGACGCTGATCGCGACACCGGCCACCGCCGCCCATGGCGCCAGCCGAAACGGCAGCTCCGGAAGACGGAAGAACCCCTGATAGCTCGCGATCATGGCATGGCCGAAGCCGACGCCGCCGGCGATGCCGAGCACCGATCCGATCAGCACGATGACCAGCATCAGCTTGAGATAGTGGAAGGTGAGCCGCAGCGTCGGAAAGCCGAGCGCCTTCAGCGCCGCGATCTGCTCGCGCTGCGCGGCGACCAGCCGCCCGAGCGCGCCGTTGAGCAGGAACGTGGCGACACCGAAGAAGATGATGGGGATGGTGATCGACATCACCTTCTGCTGGTTCAGCTCGTCCTCGAGAAAGCGGTTCGACGGCTGATCCCGCCGCGCGATCGCGCCGATCGAGCCATAGGGCTCGAGCAGCCGGTCGAGCTCCTCGATCACGGGCTTGGGATCGACACCCGGAGCGAGCGCGACCACGGCATCGTTGAACGCCCCTTTCATGTCGAAGGCGGCCTCGGCCGCGCTCCGGTCGACCCACAGGATGGCGTAGAGGCGATCGTCGGGGATCGGCAATCCCGGCTTCACCGCGTAGACATATTCCGGCGACAACGCGATGCCGGAAACCCGGAAGCCCTGCACGCGGCCATTGAGCAGCACGCGGATGTCGTCACCCGGACTGACGCCATTGGCCTCGGCAAACGCCTCGTTGACCGCGGCGCTGCGGGCGGCACCCGGCTCGGGCGCGGCGCCGCGGCGCAGATGCAACCGCGCCAGGGGCTCGTCGCCGGCATGGGTCAGCGACACCAGGCGGGCCGAGACCGGTTGCGAGACGGCCGGCCAATCGACGATGACCTCGCGCACGATGCGCGGCTCGACCGCGACCACGCCAGGAATGGAATTGAGCCGCGGCACCAGCGCGAGCGGCGCCCGCTTCAGCGTGACGAAGATCTGCGGAAACCGGCCGTCGGCATAGAACTGCTCGCAGCCGCCGCGCAGGGACAAATAGGTCGAGACCGAGCCGACGAACACGGCGACACCGGCCGCCACCAGCAGCGCGATCGTGACCACCTGTCCGCGCATCGCGCCGACGTCGCGCCACAGCTTGCGGTCCAGCAGGCTCACCAGCGCACCTCATCGGCCGAGAGGCGCCGCGCATTGCGCGTCTCGCCGACGATGCGCCCGCCGCCGAGCCGGAGCACGCGATCGGCCATGCCGGCGATCGCCGCATTGTGCGTGATGATGATGGTGGTCGTCCCGAGCTGCGCGTTGGCGCGGGCGATCGCGGCGAGCACGACCTTTCCCGTCTCATAGTCCAGCGCGCCGGTCGGCTCGTCGCACAACAGCACGTCGGGCGCCTTGACCATGGCGCGGGCCACCGCGACGCGCTGCTGCTCGCCGCCGGACAGTTGCGAGGGAAAGTGGTCGATCCGCCGCTCGAGGCCGACGAGCTTGAGCACCTCGAGCGGATCGAGCGGCTTGTCGGCGATCTCGGTGACCAGCGCGACGTTCTCGAGGACCGTCAGACTCGGGATCAGGTTGTAGAACTGAAACACGAAGCCGACATGCTCGCGCCGGTAGCGCGTCAGCTCGGCATCGCCGGCGCCAACCAGTTGATGATCGCGCCATTGCGCTTCGCCCGACGTCGGGCTGTCCAGTCCGCCGAGGATGTTGAGCAGGGTCGACTTGCCCGATCCCGACGGCCCGAGCAGCACCACGAGCTCCCCCTCGTAGATGTCGAGGTCGACATCGCGCAGCGCATGCACCTCGACCTCGCCCATCCGATAGGTCTTCGAGAGCTTGCGCGCGCGGAACACCGGGGCGGCGCCGGGCCGATCAGAAGGCGCGGCGGGGCCCCCGTCGTTGGTGACGGCCGAACTCATCGGGCTGCGGTTCCTGCACCAAAGGCCCGCATCGAACGTGCGAGACGTCTCACGCCTGAATCCTCGACATCGGATGACATCCCCGACCATCGGTCGGCAGCGATCGTCATCCGTTGATGCATGTCAAGCGGGCCACATCATCACGCGGCCAGCGCGCTGATGCCCATCAGACCGCGGTCGCGATCACATACACCAGCACGGCTGCGCCGAGGCAGCGGCGCCAGGGGTTGACGCCGCGCAGGAGTTCGTCGAACGCCCAGACGAAGAGACTGGCTTTGACCAGACAATCCAGATTGGCGCCTGTCTGACCCGGCGGATGCCAGACCCAGCCGACGAGGCTGCCCGCCAGCACGATCCAAAGAGCGGGGTTCGGCATCTGGGCGATCGTGATCTCGCCGGTCGCGCGATTGCGGAAGAACCAGTTCAGGAATCGCGACATCGGACCACCCGCGTTGGTCGTGACATGGTCATGCGCCCTCCCGAGGACGACACCCGCCAGGATATTCGTGCCCGCTTAACGGGGGAGATGCATCATGGTTGCCGGTAGCAGCGACGCGCAGATGTGCAGATGTATTGCCCCCGCACGATGGAATGCAGCGCCACCGGCATATTCACGGGCGCCACCGTTTTGCTAGTCCGCGCGTGACTGCGCGAGGAAGAACCGCAGCATCTCCCGCGTCGCATCCGGTCCTTTCGGATCGGTGTAGGATCCGGCCGGACTGCCGCCGGACCAGGCGTGAGCGGCACCGTGGATGGTCCAGTGCTCCGACGTCACCTTCCCGCTCGGCTCGGTCAGAATCGTCCGCGTATAGGCATGGCCACCAGGCACCCGCCCGTGCACGACCGACGATGTCCCGCGCATGGCGCCGGTCGCCTGCGCAACGACCCGGTCGCCGTTGGCGGGATGCACGGTCGTGTCGCGATCGCCATGGAAGACGATCGTCGGCACAGCCGATCTCCGATCCGCCGTGTGGCCGGCGCCTTGGCGCATCGCCATCAACGCCGAGGGAAGATCGCGCGCGGCCCCGCAGGCGAGACCGGAATGGACGCCCGCCGCGGCGTAGAGATCGGGATAGGTCGCGGCCATGATGGCGGCCGTGGCGCCTCCGGCCGACAGGCCGGCGACATAGACGCGCCTGGGATCTACAGCATGGTCGCGCATCACCTGGCGGGTGATGCCCGCGATCAGCGACGGCTCGCCGCCCTCGCGCTGCTGGTCGCCGGTGCGAAACCAGTTCCAGCATTTCGACTGATTGGCACCGCTCGGCTGCTCCGGATAGACGACGAGGCAGCTCTGCTCCTCGCCCAGGAAGTTCATCCGTGTGCCGGCCGCGAAATCGTCCGCCGACTGTGTGCAGCCATGCAGCATGACGACGAGCGGAAGCTGACGGCCCTCGGCCCTGCTGGGGATCAACAGCTTGTAGCTCCGGCGTCCCGCCGCATTGCCGAAGCTGGCCTGGACGAATCTTGCACCTTCGGGGGGGGTGTCGCGCGCCGAAGGCGCGCGCAGATGCGGACCTCGCAGGCCGAAGCCCGGCAGCTCGCCGAGATCTTCGCGCCGGACGGGTCGCTGGCGCGCCTGAGCGGGCTTGGCTTGCCATGGTTTGGCTTGCGATGGCTTGTGCGATGGCTTGGCCTGCATGGCGCGCGCTTGCGCCGGGGCAACCTTCGCGGACGGCCGGTCGCGCTCACTGACGCGCGTCGCCTGTCCCTCGATGGTCGGGGGCGCGAGCCGCGCCGGCGCTGATCGCACTGGATCCGCCGCTGCCGCCGGTGCGCTGTCGCCGCGCAGCATACGTTGCAGCAACGCCGTGGCCTCGCCCAACTGGCCGGCCCGCGTCAGGCGCGTCGCTTCGCGCATGATCTCTGGGTTCAGCATCGCGCTACCTCATTCTGTCGGCGAGAGCGGCCTTGACCGCGGGGGTGGCATGGAGTGCGCCCAGCACGGAGACCGAGGCGACGGTGGCGCGGGCCAGCTCGGGCGTCACATCGGCGGCGATGGTGGCAAGCCCAAGCACGTTGATTTGCAGCATCTGCCCTGCCCGCTGCGCCGCTTCGAGATCGGCGCGGCTGTAATGCCGCAAGCCGAGGTCCAGGCTGTTGCGCACCGTCGACTGCCTGACCACGTCGGCGTGCCGGTCGAGCTGGTTGCGGATCGCCGTGCGGATGAAATCGGTGCGGTTGGAATAGAACCCTTCCCGCACCATCAGATCGACCTGACCGAGATCGACGTAGCCGAGATTGACGGTGATCTTCTCGGTGTCCGGGACTTTCCCGCGGAGTGGGTGGACGTTGTCGGGCACAGCGGCATCCAATTCCACCATCCACCGGGATGGTGCATGGATGGCATATGGATGCCCACCGTTGACATTCAAGGCGCAAGCGCAATGTTCCGCCAGGGAACCGGTGATGCCGCGAGCTTCCTGTCGATCCTATCGCCTGCCAGCGCGGCCCGGCTCGATGCAGCAACCGAGGAAAGGGCCGGTCCAACATCGGAGGGGCAAGATAGAGCGTGCAGTCGCCACTGCCCCACCGCCGCGCACGCCGTCGTTAGTGTAGTGCACAGTAACCCCGGGGCCGTAACCCTGGTCATCGTCGAAGGCGGACGATCCAGTACGCCGAGGTTTTTCGGTTCGGTATCTTCTGCAGCAGAATACTGGATGCTCCGCTTTTGGCGGAGCATGACAGCATTGGAGACGGCGAGAGCTCATCCCACGGCCAATTGCCGATTCTCAGGAAATGCTCGTCTCGTTCGCCCCAAGCACCAAGACTCACCGGGGCGGCATCTTCTCGAATTTCGGCAGCGCCGGATCGAGGTGATCCCAGGCGTATCCGGCTGATGTCCACGACACCAGTTGCGGCTTGTAGCGGCCGGGGTCGTCGAGGCTGGCCGGCGGGACGATGAACACCTCGGGCATCGCGGGAAATGTCAGGTGAACGTGCGAGCCGCAGGTCGGACAGAACGCGCGCCGCTTGACGGTGCCGCCGTCGCCTGTGGTCTGCCAATGCGACACCTCGCCTTCGACCCTCACCTCCGCCGCGACGAAGGTCAGGTGCGATTGATGCCCGGTGCCGCTGTCGCGCTGGCATTGCCGACATTGGCAGTCCAGCATCACGGCCGGCTCGCCCGTGATCTCGTAACGCACCGCGCCGCAGGCGCAGCCGCCGGCATAGGACTTCGTCATGTCGCTCTCCTGCTTGTTTCAATGCGGCCGCTGCGATGACGCCTGTTCGGCGGCGATCTGATCGAGCTTCTTGACGACCGTCTTCCAGCCCTCGCCCATCTTGCGATAGGCGGTGTCATTGGTCGGCAGCACGAAGCCGGAATGCACCAGGCGAAGGCGCGTGCCCGTGTCCGCCTTGGAAAGACTGAAGGTGACCACCGTCTCCAGCTTCGCGCCGTAGCCGACATTGCTGTCGTGGCCGCCCTTCCACGCGTAGGACAGCCGCTCGTTCGGCACGACCTCCAGCACCTCGCAGTGAATGGTGCCATCCCATTGGCCGGCCGGCGTCGTTTGAAAGGTGAACCGATTGCCGATGATCGGCTCAAAGCCCTTGGGCGCCATCAGCCAGCGGCCGATCAGCTCGCCGTTGGTCAAGGCTTTCCAGATGATCTCCGGCGCATGCGGAAAGATGTTCTCGACGACAATGGCCCGCGTATCCGCGTTCACGGCTTGGTTCATGGATCGATGTCCTTCAGCAGGTTTCTCAGATTGGCAAAGCGGTCGCGCCAGAACGCGCCGTAATGGCTCATCCAGTCGGCCAGCGGCTCCAGGCCGCGTGGCTCCGCGCGGTAATAGACCTTGCGGCCCTCGGGGCGCTCGCAGACCAGGCCGGCCTGTTTCAAGGATTTCAGATGCTGGGAGATCGCGCCCTGCGTGACGGTGCTGCCGCGGGTGAGTTCGACGACGGTGATCTCGTCGGCCTCGACGATGCGCTCGAACACCGCACGCCGCGTCGGATCGGCCAGCGCGCGCATGACGGCAGTGATGGGTTCAGGCTGGATCATGGAAAAACAATAGCAATCACTAATCAATTAGTCAATGCTAATATTATTGGAAAGACCGCCTGGCATTTCGCCATGGCAAGGGGAGCCAACCTCACGGCTAAATCGCCCACTCGAAAATCCGAATTTTTGTTCTTCCGTTTTTCAGAATTTGATGCTATGGTGTCGCGTCCCGCCTCGATTGAGGGGCGTTTCGCGATCGTCACGAACGTTGGGTGCGGGATGCGGTGGGCGTGTCGGGTTGCAGCATGAGCAATCATGCCGACGAACGATCCGATGCGCACGGCGAAATCGTGTGGTCCTGGCATCCCGGTGCTGATGCCAAGCC
The DNA here is from genome assembly GCF_051167875.1 of Bradyrhizobium sp. HKCCYLRH3097. Taxonomy (NCBI): domain Bacteria; kingdom Pseudomonadati; phylum Pseudomonadota; class Alphaproteobacteria; order Hyphomicrobiales; family Nitrobacteraceae; genus Bradyrhizobium; species Bradyrhizobium sp. HKCCYLRH3097. Next base: position 333,916 of record NZ_JBNPTX010000006.1, on the reverse strand, counting down.
GGCGCTGCAAGTACGACGAGCGCGCTGGCGACGGGGGCAAGAAAGCCGATCCCCGGGGAGATCACGTATAAGCCGTTCAAACCATTGCGCGGGGAAGGCCGGGATGATCCGGCCCGTACCTGTGGTTCCTGCCGCCTGCATTTTTTTCGCAGGCGGGCCATGGGTGCGACCGGCACCCGGCCTTTCCCGCGCCCTCATTCTGAAGAGGGCGATCAGACGAGCAACACTCGGACGCGGAAGCGGGCGCGAGGATGAGAGCACATGTTTCAGCGTCATTCATGTTTCAGCGTCATTGCGAGGAGCGCAGCGACGAAGCAATCCAGAGTCGTCGCGAGACTCTGGATTGCTTCGCTCGGCATGACGCCTCCATCTCCACTGTCGTCCCGGGCAAGCTGCGGCAACGCGTCAGCGTTGGCGCGGCGCCGCCCCCGGGACCATACTCCGCAGCGGTCGTGTGACGCACGCTGGAGCGTCCAGCTCGCACGCCCAACCCCGCCGGTGGTTATGGATCCCGGCGTTCGCCGGATGACACTGAGATTTTGACAGCCACCGTGGCCCCAATGCGCAGCTTTGAACCTTCGCCCCCGCTGCCCGAACACACCCAAGCGCCTCATTCCCGCCAAATCCCGCAGAAAAACCGACTGAATCCGCCTCCCCGATCCGGTAGACTCGCCGCGTGACCCATCGCCCTACGATTCTCGTCTTCGACTCAGGCCTCGGCGGCCTGTCCGTGCTGCGCGAGGTGGTGCGGGCGCGGCCCGATGCCCACTACGTCTATGTCGCCGACGACGCGTTCTTTCCGTACGGCCATCACAGCGAGGCGGCGCTGATCGCCCGCGTGGTGCCGCTGATGGGCGAGTTGATCGCCGCGCACGAGCCGGACCTCGTCGTGATCGCCTGCAACACCGCCTCGGTGCAGACGCTGGCGCCGCTGCGCGCGGCCTACGCGACGCCGTTCGTCGGCACCGTGCCGGCGATCAAGCCGGCCTGCGCGCAATCCCTGACGAAGCGCGTCTCCGTGCTCGGCACCAAGGCGACGGTGCAGCGCGAATACACCCACGCCCTCATCCGCGACTTCGCGCGGGGCTGCGCCGTCACGCTGGTCGGCTCGCCGGAACTCGCGTCACTGGCGGAGGCCGCGCTCAGCGGAACCCAGGTCAGCGACGCGGCCATTGCCGCCGAGATCGCGCCTTGCTTCGTGGGCGACGCCGCCGATCCCGCGGGCCGGACCGACACCGTCGTGCTCGCCTGCACGCATTATCCGCTGCTGCTCGACCGGCTCGAACGCCTGGCGCCCTGGCCGGTGACCTGGATAGATCCCGCGCCCGCCATCGCGCGCCGTGTCGTCGACCTGCTGGGCCCCTCGGCCGGCGGCCCCGACAATGGCGGCGCCACCATGATCTTCACCTCGAGCAAGCCACATCAGCTCGGCCGCGCGCTCACGCCCTATTTCGGCGGCCGCGTCCCGGCCTGACGGAGACCGCCGATGGCCGCAGCGCCCAAACCGCTCAACCGCCTCAAGCAGGCCTGGCGCGACAAGCGGCCGACCTTCGGCGCCATCGCCACCATCCCGAGCATCCAGACCGTGCGCATCATGGCGCAGTCGCTCGACTGGATCATCGTCGACCTCGAGCATGGGCCGATCGATCTCTCCACCGCGCACGCGATGATCACGGCCACCGCAGGCACGCCCTGCGTGCCGCTGGTGCGCATCGCCGCCAACGAGCCGCATCTCGCCAAGGCGCCGATGGACCTCGGCGCGCTCGGCATCAACTTCCCGATGATTTCCAGCCGCGCGGACGCCGAGAAGGCCGTGCGCAGCGTGCGCTATCCGCCGCGCGGCGACCGCCTGTGGGGTCCGTTCCACGCGCCGTTCCACTGGAACGTCTCGATGGCCGACTACATGGCCACCGCCGACGACGACATGGTCTGCATGGTCACGATCGAGCATGTCGAGGCGGTCGAGCGGATCGACGAGATCATGGCCACGCCCGGCATCGACATCGCGGTGATCGGCCCGGGCGATCTCGCCACCTCGATCAACAAGCGCGGCCAGCTCGATGATCCCGAAGTGAAATCCCTGATCGCCCGCGCCGAGGCCGGCATCCTCAGATCAGGCGTGCCGATCGGCGGCGCCGCGCGCTCGGCCGATCAGGCCAATGCGATGATCGCGCGCGGTTACGTGGCGCTGGCGCTCGGCTTCGACTGGTCCTTGTTCCAGCGCGGCATCGCCGCGAGCTTCGAGGGGATCAAGCGCTGATTCGCGCCGTTTCGAGCCGCGCTTCATGTTTCAAACGAAAAACAACTTTGCGGAAGAAGACCATGAGGAAGAAGATGATTTTCGGTCTGTCGCCGGCCGTGCTCGGGGTGTGAGGCCAAGCCGCTCGCCTCGCCGGCGCCCTCGAACGGCGCTTCCGTAACCCGGCCTGCGGTGTTAACAGCAGCCGCCGCCGGGGAGCCGGACCAGGCCAAGCAGAACGAACGGGAGCGACAGGTTCAGGATGCGCGGAACCACCAGGCCGATTTCGCTGCACCGCCGTCTGATCATCGATCTGATGCTCGCCTCCCGTGGTGTGCCGTTCGTCTCGCTGGCCCGGACGATCCAGATCGGGCCGCTGCTGGAGGCCCGCGCCGCGGCCGTCCGCCCGCCCGGTTTCGCCGCGCTCTTCGTCAAGGCGTTCGCCCTGGTCGCCCGCGACGAGCCGGTCCTGCGCACGCTCTACACCGGGTGGCCGCGGCGCTGCCTCTACGAGCTGCCGCGCAGCGTCGCCACCGTCACCATTGCCCGGGTCGAGAATGGCGAGGATTGCGTGCTGCCGCAGCGCGTCTCCGGGCCGGAGGACATGTCGCTGGCCGAGATCGACGCGGTGATCCGGCAGGGCAAGGAGGCGCCGGTCGGGGACGTCGCCATGTTCCGCAAGATCATGCGGGCGACCCGGCTGCCGTTGCCACTGCGCCGGTTCGCCTGGTGGGTCGGGCTGAATTTCGGCCGCCAGCGCGCCAACTGGTTCGGCAATTTCTCCGTCACCAGCGTCGCGGCCTGCGGCGGCGGCCAGCTCCTTGCCCTGAGCCCGGGACCGTTCATCATCAATTACGACGTCGTCGGGCCGGACCAGACGATTCCCATCCTGATCCGTTGGGATCACCGGGTTACCGACGGCGCCATGATCGCCCGGACGGCGATCCGGCTCGAGCAGGTGCTGAATGGCGAGATCGCGGCCGAGCTGCGGGCCCGCCCGGTTCCCGGGCGCGGGCCGGCGGAGGCCGACCTGGGATGCGAGGCGGCGCGGCAGAAAATGACCGTCCTGAGGGGGCCGAAAGGGTGATTTGTCGGCAAAAGCGGCGGTTGCGGTTTGACAAACCGGCGCTTTCTCGCCTAAGACCCCCCTGCTCGCGGGCCGCTTTCGGCCCGCGTTGCGTTTCGCGACCCGTGGCCTTCTCCCTTCATGCTTTGGGGAGGGGCCTGTCGGTGGACCGGATTTCCCGGACACACAGGAGGGCGCGTTTCCTCAAACCCTAACTTGATCGAAGAGGACGCGATGACTAAGCGCAGTGAGGCGAAGTACAAGATCGATCGCCGCATGGGCCAGAACATCTGGGGCCGCCCGAAGAGCCCCGTCAACCGCCGCGAATACGGCCCCGGCCAGCACGGCCAGCGCCGCAAGGGCAAGCTCTCGGACTTCGGCGTGCAGCTGCGCGCCAAGCAGAAGCTGAAGGGCTATTACGCCAACATCTCCGAGCGCCAGTTCCACGGCATCTATGTCGAGGCCGGCCGTCTCAAGGGCGACACCGGCGAGAACCTGATCGGCATTCTCGAGCGCCGTCTCGACACGGTGGTTTTCCGCGCCAAGTTCGTCTCGACCATGTTCGCGGCGCGCCAGTTCATCAACCACGGCCACATCAAGGTGAACGGCCGCAAGGTCAACATCGCGAGCTACCAGGTCAAGCCGGGCGACGTGATCGAGGTCAAGGAAGCCTCGAAGCAGCTCGCCGTGGTGCTGGAAGCGACCCAGCTCGCCGAGCGTGACGTGCCCGACTACATCGAGGCCGATCACTCCAAGATGACCGCGAAGTTCATCCGCATCCCCGCGCTGTCGGACGTGCCGTTCGCGGTGCAGATGGAGCCGCATCTGATCGTCGAGTTCTACTCGCGCTGATCTTGACCGGACCGCGGTCCGGTCCCATCTGATAATCCGAAGGCCCTGGCACGCGCCGGGGCCTTTTCTTTTTGGGCTTGTTTTCGGATGGGGCGAACCGATTCCCGAATGCCACACCTGCCACGAATTCGCCCCAACCTGGGCTGACAGCTACTCCGTCCCGTGATTCACTGTCTGCAGTTGTAAAGTAGCGGGGCGTTCGCCATGGAGTTCAACAGGCGCAATATCATCTTCGGTGCGTTGCCGACCGGTGCGGTCGGTGCCCCGCCTCTGCCGCCGTTGCGGGCGCCGCCGCTCAGCGCTCCGCCGTTACGCGCACGGACATCCGGCGTCCGCTACCGCTTCAACGACGGCCTCTATCCCTCGACGGTCTTCGACCTCCTCGAACGCTCCTGCTGGCACGTCCAGTCCGATGCGACAGCCCATGTGATCCGCCATGTCGGGACCGGGCTCACCTTCGCCGATGCGCAGCTTCGCCACGATCCCTACGCGCTCGAGCTCCTCCACTGTTTCGACGACTCGCGCGAGCTCGCCGACGAATGGCACACCATGCTGGTCGGCTGGGCCGCGGTGAACATGGGCTGGAACATCAAGCGGCAACGCCCGGGCGCCGCGCTGCTTCTTTCACCGTCGCGGCAGAGCCCGCTCGAACCCTGGGTGTTCGATTGCACCGAGGCGCCGCCGCTGGTCGCCGAGCCGATCGAGAGCAAGCCGTTGCGGCGGCCGGACATCTGGCTCAACCCGCCGCGCGCGGCGTAATCGAGGAGGCGTTTTGCGGGGGCGATGCGAGTTGGGTAAGGTCCGGGTCGTGATAAGCCGAACGAGGACCGCCGATGTATTACACCCCGCCCCCGCGCGATCCCAAGGCGCCACCCTTGCGCGTCAATCTGTTGTCGGACACGCAGACCCGCCCGACGCCCGCGATGCGCGAGGCCATGGCGCGGGCCGAGGTCGGCGACGAGCAGATCGGCGACGATCCGACCGTGCATGAATTGTGCGGCCGCGTCGCCGCGCTGCTCGGCAAGGAGGCCGCGGTGCTGATGCCGTCGGGGACGATGTGCAATGTCGCTGCGACGTTGGTGCATTGCCGCCCAGGCGACGAGATCCTGGCACACGAGACCGCGCACATCATCTCGCGCGAGGGCGGCGCGCATGCGGCGCTCGGCGGTTTCCAGGTGACGCAGTTGAAGGGGCCCGACGGACAGTTCACACCGGAGACGTTCCGCGCCGCGCTGCATCCGCGCTCGCGCTACCAGCCGCCGCAGACCGTCGTCAGCGTCGAGCAGACCGCCAATATCGGCGGCGGCACGATCTGGAAGAAGGCCGCGCTCGACGAGATCGCCGAGATCGCCAAGGCGAACGGCATGGCGACGCATATGGACGGCGCAAGGCTGCTCAACGCGACGGTTGCCACCGGCATTCCGGCGGCCGAGATGACCGCAGGCTGGGATTCGGCCTGGATCGATTTCTCTAAGGGGCTGGGCGCGCCGATCGGCGGCGTGCTCGCCGGCAGCGCCGCCTTCATCGACGAGGTGTGGCGCTGGAAGCAGCGGCTCGGCGGCGCGATGCGCCAGGCCGGCGTGGTCGCCGCGGCCTGCATCTATGCGCTCGATCATCACGTCGACCGGCTCGCCGAGGATCACGCCAATGCGCGGGCGCTGGCACGCGGGCTGTCGCAGATCCAGGGCGTCGAGGTCCAGGAGCCCGAGACCAATCTGGTGTTCTTCAAGCCTGACGGCGCCGGCGTGTCCGGCGAGACGATGGTGAGTGAATTGCGCAAGCGCGGCGTGCTGCTGGCGATGATGGACGGCCGCATCCGCGCCTGCACCCATCTCGACGTGACAGCCGCCATGATCGAAGAGACGATCGGCCACGTCAGGGAGATCGTACGCAGGGCATGAGGACCATCGCGCGCGCGCCCGGCAGACCTAATGCCGCACAGGGCACGCCGCTGTCAGCGCGGCGATCCCTTGCGAGCGCGGCTCTCGACGGCCCGGCTCAACGCCTCATCGTGCAACTCGGCACTCGCATCGGAAAAGCAGCAGAACACGATCTGCGACAGCGACGTCTCCGCGCTGATGGTCTCGATCGAAGTGGCGACCGCTATCGATGCCGCACGATCCGCAGGGAAGCGGAAGATGCCCGTCGAGATCGCGGGGAACGCGACCGAGTCCAAACGATGCTTGTGACACAGCTCGATCGAGCGCCGGTAGCACGAGGCCAGCAGCTCCGGCTCGCCGCGGTCGCCGCCCTGCCAGACCGGGCCAACGGTGTGGATCACGTGGCGGGCCGGCAGCCGGTAGCCCTTGGTGATCTTGGCCTCGCCGGTCTTGCAGCCATGGAGCATGCGGCACTCCATGACGAGGTCCGGTCCCGCCGCACGGTGGATCGCACCGTCGACGCCTCCACCACCGAGCAGAGACGAGTTCGCGGCGTTGACGATGGCGTCAACGCCGAGCTTGGTGATGTCGGCGACGATGACCTCGAATCGGGTCGCGCCGACCTTTCGGACCGGATAGCTCAGCCGGATAGCTCAGACAGAGGCCGCCGTGCCGACCGGGATGCCCTTGTCGCTGAACAGCTGCTGCAGCTCGCCGCTCTGGAACATCTCGCGTACGATATCGCAGCCGCCGACGAACTCGCCCTTCACATAGAGCTGCGGAATCGTCGGCCAGTTCGAGAACGTCTTGATGCCGTTGCGCAGCTCGGCGGATTCGAGAACGTTGAGGCCCTTATAGCCGACGCCGACGTGGTCCAGGATCTGCACGACCTGGCCGGAAAATCCGCACTGCGGAAACTGCGGCGTCCCCTTCATGAACAGGACGACGTCGTTCGACTTCACTTCATTGTCAATGAATTGCTCAATGCTCATCTTCGCTTCCTCTAGGGCGCCTCAAGGAACGCCTGGGGCTCGGTGCGCGCTGATCGCCACCGGACGGGTTTCGTCCGCAGCCGACCGTCACTCCTCTATATGTAGCGCAAACCGTTGTTCAACCAAAGTAAAATGCCGAGGATCGGCCGGCGACCCAGGCCCCGGCCGGACCATAGGCTGACGGCAGCAATATTATAGCCGGCACGAGGGTTTCATCCCGTAACCAAGCCCCTATTTAGGACGAACTGTCGAAAGGAACTTGTTCCGTCGAACATCGTTTTCTGCTGGCAAACGGAGACCCTCGTGACCAGTTCTGCCTCCGCTACGGCCCCGATCCCCGTTACTGATGCGCTTCAGACCAGGTCCGGCTCCCTCGCCGGGCGCCTGACCGATGCGTACCTCGCCGTCCGGGGCGAGACCGAGCGGCGCGCGGCGCCGCTGAGCCCGGAAGATCAGGTCATCCAGTCGATGCCGGACGCCAGTCCGGCCAAGTGGCATCGCGCCCATACGACCTGGTTTTTCGAGCAGTTCGTGCTGGGCGAGCACTGCCGGGGATATACCCCTTTTCACGCCGACTACGCGTTCCTGTTCAATTCCTATTACGTCAGTGCCGGCCCGCGCCACACGCGGGGCGAGCGCGGCCTGATCACCCGCCCGGGCGTGGCCGACGTCACGGCATATCGGCGGCATGTCGATGCGGCGATGGTGGACTTCCTGGGCAGCGCCGATACCGCCACATTGGCCGCGGTGGCGCCGCTCGTGGAGGTCGGCCTCAACCATGAGCAGCAGCATCAGGAGCTGATGCTGACCGATATCCTGCATGCGTTCGCGCAGAACCCGACGGCCCCGGCCTACGATCCTTCCTGGACCTTCCCTGCCCCCACGGAAACGGGCGAGGATTGGGTTCACCTCCCCGAGGGCATCCATACCGTTGGGCACGCCGGCGATGGTTACCATTTCGACAATGAGGAGCCGGCCCATCGCGCGCTGGTCGGGCCGGTGGGCATCGCGCGCAATCTCGTCACCAATGCCGAGTGGCTCGCCTTCATGGATGACGGCGGCTACCGGACCGCCACACTCTGGCTCATGGACGGCTTCGCCACCGCCAGCCGCGAGGGCTGGCAGGCTCCCGGGCATTGGTACAAGGTCGAGGGCGAATGGCGCATCATGACGCTGGGCGGACTGCGGCCGGTCGATCCCGCTGCTCCGGTGTGCCACGTCAGCTACTACGAAGCTGACGCCTTTGCCCGCTGGCGCGGCAAGCATCTGCCGACCGAGATGGAATGGGAGGTCGCCGCGCGCGGCAACCAGCTCAACGATGCCTTCGGCATTGTCTGGCAGTGGACCCGCAGCGCCTACAGTCCCTATCCCGGCTATCGTGCCATGGAGGGTGCGCTCGGCGAGTACAACGGCAAGTTCATGGTCAATCAACTGGTGCTGCGCGGCTCATCGCTCGCGACGCCGGTGGGCCACAGCCGTGTCACCTATCGCAACTTCTTCTATCCGCATCATCGCTGGCAATTCACCGGGCTCCGGCTCGCCGACTACACCTGAGCTATCAGCATTCGTTGCCCGACAGTCGCGCGTGTGTGCGCGTCCAGGAGAGTATCATGAACGTGCACGTCAACGCGCTGCTCGACGCCCATCTCCCCGACGACAAGACGTCGGCCTTTGCGACGGACGCCGTCGCAGGCCTCGCCCAGCAGCCCAAGCAGCTATCGCCGAAATATTTCTACGATGCCGCCGGATCCGATCTGTTCGAGCAGATCACGCGCCTGCCGGAGTACTATCCGACGCGGACCGAGCTCGGCATCTTGAGGGATCGCGGCGCCGAGATCGCGGCAGTCATTCCCGACGATGCCGCCCTGGTCGAGTTCGGCGCCGGCGCCACCACCAAGGTGCGGCTGCTGCTGGAAAGCTGCCGCTTCGCGGCCTACGTGCCGGTCGATATTTCCGGCGAGTTCCTGACCGCACAGGCCGACAGCCTGCGCCGCGACTTCCCACAGCTCGCCGTGCACCCGGTCGTCGCCGACTTCACGACGGCGTTCAAACTACCTGACGCCATCGAAGGCAAGCCGAAGGTCGGCTTCTTTCCGGGATCGACGATCGGCAATTTCGAGCCGCATGAGGCGTGCCGCTTCCTGCGCTCGGCACGCGAGATCTTGGGGACCGGCGCACGGATGATCGTCGGCGTCGACCTGGAGAAGGACGAACGTGTGCTGCACGCCGCCTACAACGACGCGGCCGGCGTGACCGCGCGCTTCAATCTCAACCTGCTGCTGCGGATCAACCGCGAACTCGGCGGCAATTTCGACCTGTCCGCCTTCGTCCACCGCGCGATCTACAATCGCGAGCAGCACCGCATCGAGATGCATCTGGTGGCGCGGAAGCCGCAAACGGTGCGGCTACTCGGCACCACCATCTCGTTCCGGGCCGGCGAGAGCATTCACACCGAGAACAGCTACAAATACAGCATCGCGCGCTTCGGCGCGCTGGCCCGCGGATCCGGCTGGAAAGTCCAGACCGTGTGGACGGATGCCGAGAAGATGTTCTCGGTTCAGGCGCTCGTCGCCGAGGCGTGAGGCTCCGGCTTCGACCGCAACGACAGCGTCTCCCACAGCGCGACGATCGCCAGTAGCGCGCTCGTCAGCGCCGAAAGCACGAGAGGCGACAGTTCGGTCGCGAACCAGCCGAGCCCGATCAGCGCGAGCAGTCCGGCGCCGTGCGACAACTGCAGGAAGCCGCGGATGTTGAACTTGAAGAGGATGGTCCCGAGCAGAAACACGAACGGACCGCCGATCGTCGTCGCCGCCGTATTCAGGTCGGTATGCCCGAGCGGGTGCTTCAGAACGATCTCGTCCGACACCGCCGACACGATGATGCCGGCGACGATCGGCATGTGCAAGTAGGTGTAGGCCGAGCGCGCCATCAGCCCGGATTGCGCCGACTGCGAAATCACTTCCGATCCCGCCTCAGCGCCGCGGTTGAAGTACACCGCCCACATCGCCACCGTGCCGATGAAGGCGCTGGCGAAGGCGGCAATGTTGGCTCCGGTCCAGTCGAGCTCGGCAAAGGTCGCGCCGGTGACGACGATGGATTCGCCGAGCGCGATGATGATGAACAGCGCACAGCGCTCCGCCATGTGGCCGCCTTCGACCATCCAGTCCTCGACGGTGGAGGCACCCAGCCCGGGGACCCAGAAGCGGACGGCCGGCGACGCATATTCCAGGGTGAGCGCCGCCCCCCACAGCCCCATCCGTGCCGGGCCCTCGGCAAGGCCGCCGAGCAGCCAGAGCAGGGCGGAGGCACTGAGCCAGGAGAGAATGCGGGCGGCGTTGCGGCGGACGGCAGATCGCTGCGGCGGCGTCGCGGTCAGCCAGAACGCGGTCCGGCCGACCTGCATGGCGGCGTAGGCCATGGCGAACCACAGGCCGCGGTCCTCGAACGCCCGCGGGATCGACATCGACAGAACGAGGCCCGCCAGCATCAGCGCGAACAAGAGACCTCGGACCAGCGCCTTCTCGGGATCGAGCCAGTTGGTAACCCAGGCGGTGTAGACCCACACCCACCAGACCGCGAGAAACAGAACGGCCGTCTGGGCGGCGCCGAGCGGCGAGAAATGGCCGATCAGATAGTGCGAGATCTGCGTGACCGCGTAGACGAAGACGAGATCGAAGAACAGCTCGACGAACGTGACCCGGCTGTGCCGGTTCGGCTCGATGACGCGAAACAGCGCACCACGCGGATTGTCCACCGCCATCTCCCCCGGATGCGCGATCTCCCCCTAAGCAGTCAGCGCTGGTCCGGCACCCCGGTCTGCAGGGCCAGAGCATGCAGCACGTCACCCATCTGGCCGCGCAGCGATTGATAGACGAGCTGATGCTGCTGAACGCGGGATTTGCCGCGGAACGATTCCGAGATCACCGTCGCGGCGTAATGGTCGCCGTCGCCAGCGAGATCGCGAATCGTCACCTGTGCGTCAGGGATGGCAGACTTGATCATCTGCTCGATATCGTGGGCATCCATGGGCATCCCGGTGCATCTCCTTGTGTCGGGCAGGCGCCGCATCCCGTGGACGATGTAGCCCGCAGGGCCCGCGGCTTGGCTGCACTCCCATCAGTGGCCCGCCGAGCACGGCGAATCAAGGCGTTCTCGCGGGACCGTGATGGCGAAATCTAGCGCGAACCGCTTTCGAGGTCACGCGCGGAACCACTATATACCGGGTCAAACGAGATACGTCGGACCGGGTGACGCACCCAAAAGGCTGAATCGTGAGGGCGACATGAAGCTTCCAGGACCGGATCACCCGATCACCATCACCCCCAATCCGAAACGTGTGCGGGTGATCGCCGACGGCGTCGTGATTGCCGACACCACCCGCGCGTTGACGCTGAAGGAAGCGAGCTACCCCGCTGTTCAATACGTGCCGCGGGCCGACGCCGACATGGCGGCCCTGCAGAAGACCGATCGTGTCACCCATTGTCCGTACAAGGGGGATGCGAGCTATTTTAGCGTCGTCGCCAACGGCAAGACATTGGACAATGCGATCTGGAGCTACGAGGCGCCCTTCCCGGCGATGACCGAGATCTCGGGCCACCTGGCGTTCTATCCGGACAAGGTGCGGATCGAGGAGGTCGCAGCTGATTGAACTGCGGTGACAGCCCGCCGCGCGGCCGGCACGAGGCCCATACCGGCGCGGCGGTCGTTTCGGTCACTGACCTGATGGCGTGCTACACTCTGAAAATCGTAAGCCCGAGAATCAGCAGCACGAGGAAGATCACCAGGAAGATATAGAACAGGATCCGCGCAATGTCGGCGGAAGCTGCCGAGATGCCGGTGAAGCCGAGAATACCGGCCACCACCGAGATCACGAAGAACAGCAGCGCCCATTTGAGAATAGTCACGGTATGGTCCTCCGGTTCTGCGCCGCGCCGGCGCGGCGCCTCACTAACGATGACGCGGGGAACCGGTTCCTTCGGCCATCGGTCCCGGTGCCGAAGAAATGCGCAACCCACGACAGTCCCGGCCGTAACTTCGTAGGTCGTCGGTTCGTAAGGATATCCGGAGCGGAAATCGGCAGAGTGTGTGAGAAACCGGCTTGCGGACCGCGGCACTTGCTGATTTGCAGCACCAACGACGACATCTGGTAGTCCGGCGCCGTCATTCGCTCGCTTTTGGGCGACTCCAGCGAATGGCGGTGCCAGAGGGTCACACGAGCTCATCCACTCATTCCAGCTCGCGCAGCCTTGGACGACGTTTGCATGACGCCCCGCGGCCGAAGGGGGATGCGAACGTCACATCCGCTGCACGGGCCGGGCAGCAGCGACGCCGGGGGGCGTATGGTCATATCGGTTACACAATCGGCGGCGGCCGCAAAGGTCGAGCTTCAGGCCCGCCCGCGCGCTCGGGCACGCAACGCCGCGCTCGATCACGCCCGGACATTCCTGACGCTGGTGGTGCTGCTCCACCACGCCGTGATTCCCTATACCTATTTCGGGCACACCGATCCGACGTCCTTCCTCGGTTTCGACGCCATCGTGCTGGCCACCGACAGCTTCTTCATGGCCATGTTCTTCTTTCTGTCGGGCCTGTTCGTGTGGTCGGGCCTTGCCCACAAGTCGACGCTGCAGTTCCTGCGTGACCGGCTATTGCGCCTTGGCCTGCCCTTCGCCATCGCGGCCCTGACCGTCATTCCGCTTGCCTATTACGCGATCGAGCTGCGCGCCAATCCCGACGCCCGCTTCGCTTCCTTCTGGTGGAAGACGGTCACGGTCGGCCCATGGCCGAGCGGGCCGATCTGGTTCATCTGGGTGCTGCTGGCGTTCGACACCTCGGCAGCCCTTTTGTACCGCGTCTCGCCGCGCCTGCTGGATCCGATCAATCGGCTGTCGCAGCGCGCCTTCGAGCATCCGCGCGACTTCTTCTTCGTCTTCCTGCTGATCACGGGCGGGCTCTACATCCCGTCCCGGCTCTATTTCGGCCCGACGTTGTGGTTCGAGGCAGGGCCGCTCTCGGTGCAGGCCAGCCGCGTCTTGCTCTACGCCGCCTATTTCTACGTCGGGGCTGGCATCGGCTCGGCCAATTTCGAACGCGGCCTGCTGGCCGCAGAAGGGCAGATGTCGCAGCGCGGACTCGGGGCCTGGATCGTGGTCACGCTCGTGCCCTATGCGCTGCTCTGGGTGCTTATCACGATCAAGCGCCAAGTGCTGGGCAATCCGCCCGTGTTGCCGCAATGGTACGAGGCGGCCTATGGCTTCTTGTTCGTCATCTTCAGCGCCGCGATCCTGTTTGCGATCCTGTCCTACTTCCTGAACAACCGCCGCTCGGAATTCTCCGTGCTCGATCGCATGCAGGCCGATGCCTATGGCATGTTCCTGGTACACTATCCGATCGTGCTGTGGATCCAGTACTGGCTGTTCGACTTCGGCCTGCCAGCCATCGCCAAGGCGACGATCGCCTTTGTCGGCAGCATGCTGCTGAGCTGGGGCGCGACCTGGGTGCTCAGGCAGATTCCGGGGGCGAAGAACGTGTTGTAGGACGGTCCTGCCTCCTCCGTCATTGCGAGGAGCGCAGCGACGACGCAATCCAGACCGCATCCGCGGATGGCGTTCCTGGATTGCTACGCTGCGCCCGCAATGACGCTGGGCGAGGCCAACGCTCTCACGACGAACTCGGTCGTCGTTTGCCAGCGTGCCTGACCGTGACCGCCGCGGCGTGCGTCCGGGGTCAGGCGGCTGACCCGCCCATGTATTTGGGCAGCCAGCTTTCGAATCCCGTCTTGAGCGCGGCGACCTCGACGGCACCATCGCCGGCGATCGCCAGCGTAGTGCCGCCTGTCGTGCCGATGCGCGTGCACGGCACGCCGGCGCCGCGCATCTTGGCCAGCACGCGGCCAGCCTCGGTCTCCGGCACCGTCACGAGATAGCGCGCCTGGTCCTCGCCGAACCAATAGGCATGCGGCACGATCGAGGCAGGCGCGGCCAGCAGCCGCGCGCCGATGCCGGAGGCCATTGCCATCTCGGCGAGCGCGACGAGCAGACCACCGTCGGCCAGATCATGCGCAGCTGTCGCCGTGCCCGCATGGATCATGCCGCGGACGACATCGCCGATGCGCTTCTCGGCGGCGAGGTCGACAGGCGGCGGAGCGCCCTCCTCCCGGCCGCAGACGTCGCGCAAGTAGACCGACTGGCCGAGCCAGCCATGGGTCTCGCCGATCAACAGGATCGCCTCGCCCTCGGCCTTGAAGGCGATGCTCGCCGACTTGGTGAAATCATCGAGCAGGCCGACGCCGCCGATCGAGGGCGTCGGCAGGATCGCGCGGCCGTTGGTCTCGTTGTAGAGCGAGACGTTCCCGGAGACGACGGGGAAGTCGAGCGCGCGGCAGGCCTCCGAAATGCCTTTCAGGCAGCCGACGAACTGGCCCATGATCTCGGGCCGCTCCGGGTTGCCGAAATTGAGATTGTCGGTGATCGCGAGCGGCCGGCCACCGACCGCGGTGATGTTGCGCCAGGCTTCGGCGACGGCCTGCTTGCCACCCTCGAACGGGTCGGCCTCGCAATAGCGGGGCGTGACGTCGACGGTGAGCGCAAGCCCCTTCGGGCCATCCTGCACGCGCACCACGGCGGCATCGCCGCCCGGGCGCTGCACGGTGTTGCCGAGGATCACATGGTCGTACTGCTCCCAGATCCAGCGCTTGGAGCACAGATCGGGCGTGGCGATCAGCTTCTCCAGGGCCGGGATGATGTCCAGGGGCGCCTTGACCTCGCGGGCGTGGATCACCGGCAGCGTCGATGAGGCCACGTGCGGCCGGTCGTACAGCGGCGCCTCGTCGCCGAGCTCCTTGATCGGCAGGTCGGCCATGACGTCGCCGCCATGCTTCACCACGAACCGCTTGCTCGGCGTGGTGTAGCCGACCACCGCGAAATCGAGCCCCCATTTGCGGAAGATCGCTTCCGCCTCCTTCTCCTTCTCCGGCTTCAGCACCATGAGCATGCGCTCCTGGCTCTCGGAGAGCATCATCTCGTAGGCGCTCATGCCGATCTCGCGGGTCGGCACGGCATCGAGATCGAGATCGACGCCGAGGTCGCCCTTGGCGCCCATCTCGACCGCCGAGCAGGTCAGGCCGGCCGCACCCATGTCCTGGATCGCGATCACGCAATCGGCGGCCATGATCTCCAGGCACGCCTCCAGCAGCAGCTTCTCGGCGAAGGGGTCGCCGACCTGCACCGTCGGGCGCTTCTCCTCCGAGGAATCGTCGAACTCGGCCGAGGCCATCGAGGCGCCGTGGATGCCGTCGCGGCCGGTCTTGGAGCCGAGATAGACGATCGGCATGTTCACGCCGGAAGCCGCCGCATAGAAGATCTTGTCGGCGTCGGCGAGGCCGACCGCCATGGCGTTGACCAGGATATTGCCGTCATAGCGGGTGTGGAAGCGGGTCTGGCCGCCGACCGTCGGAACGCCAAACGAGTTGCCATAGCCGCCGATGCCGGCCACCACCCCGGACACCAGATGCCGGGTCTTGGGATGCTCCGGCGCGCCGAACGACAGCGCGTTCAGGCACGCGATCGGGCGTGCGCCCATGGTGAACACGTCTCGCAGGATGCCGCCGACGCCGGTGGTCGCACCCTGATACGGCTCGATGTAGCTCGGGTGGTTGTGGCTCTCCATCTTGAACACGACGGCCTGGCCGTCGCCGATGTCGATCACGCCGGCGTTTTCGCCGGGGCCCTGGATCACCCAGGGCGCCTTGGTCGGCAGTCCCCGCAGATGGATGCGGGACGACTTGTACGAGCAGTGCTCGTTCCACATCGCCGAGAAGATGCCGAGCTCGGTGAAGGTCGGCACCCGCCCGATCAGCTTCAGGATGCGCTCATATTCATCGGGCTTCAGCCCGTGGGCGGCGACGAGCTCGGGGGTGATCTGCGGTTCATTGCGCATGGAGAAATGCCTTTGCCCGTGGGCCGCTGGTCCCTTGAAGCCTGCTTCATAGAAAGATCGCCAGGGCGGGAAAAGGCCTTTTACGGCCCTATTCCGCCCTGTCCAGAGCTTTGGCCCGGACCGCCAGAAGGGATATTTGCAGATTGGCGACCAATCGGATTTAAGACGGTAAATCAACAGTTAAAGGCCCTGACACGTGCACGACCTGTCCCGTTCCGCCTTCGAGAACCGCCCTGGCATCCACATCGCGACCGACGGCGAGTTCGCCGGCTGGCGGACCTGGATGCGCGACAGCTACGAATCCCACACCGGGCCATTCTGGCACCGGATGGAGGACGATGGCTCGATCCGCTGCGCCTTCCGGGTCGAGAAGAAGCACCTCAACGGCGGCGGCAACGTCCATGGCGGCTGCCTGATGACCTTCGCCGACTACTGCCTGTTCGCCTTCGCCGCGCCGATCATGCAGGGCCCGGGTGTCACGGTGTCGTTCTCGTCCGAGTTCCTCGATGCCGCGCGTGAGGGCGAACTGATCGAGGCTACCGGCGAGGTCACCCGCGCCGGCGCCTCGCTGATCTTCCTGCGCGGCATGCTGCATTCCGGCCCAAAGCCGCTGTTCTCGTTTTCCGGCACCATCAAGCGCATCAGGCGGCGGACACCGGAGGCGGCGAACTCGCCGTAGGGACGGAGCAAGGGGGATCGCGCTCAACCCTCTCCGTCGTTCCGGGGCATTCGCGCGCAAAATGGCGTAGCCATTTTGAAGCAGCGCGAATGAGCCGGCAGCCGCAAAATGGTCGAAGAACAGCGCCACGCGCATCCCGCCTCCCAAGACATGCGTGGTTATGGATTCCGGGCTCGCGCTTCGCGCGCCCCGGAATGACGCGCGGAGAAGATGTACCCTGCCGTTGCGGAGCTACCCCGCGATCTGCTTCTCGGCGATCGCGATCCACTCGGCCTGCGCCTTGCGCACATGTCGTGGCGCGCGCTTCATCTGGATCAGCAGCTCCGTGAACACGACCTTGGCTTCATCGATCCGGCCGACCAGCTTGAGCAGCGTGCCGTAGCGGACCTTCGCCTCGCTGCCCGGCGCATAGTCCAGCAGCGCCTGGTACTCCTCGATGGCCTCATCGATGCGGCCGGCTTCCTGCAAAGCCCGTGCATAGAGCAGATGCGCCTCGGCCGAATTGTAGTCCGGCCAGCTCTTCTGCAGCTCGTCGAGCGTCGCCAGCGCATCCGCTGGGCGGCGGCGCGCGAACTGCGCCTTGGCCTTGCCCAGCGCGAACAGCGGCTCGTGGCCCATCGGCAGGCTCAGGATGTGATCGTAATGCTGCTCGGCCTCGTCATAACGCCCGACCGCAACGCATTCCTCGGCCAGCGCCGCGCGGTTGGCGATCGTGTCCGTGATCGCGACACGATCGGACAGCTCGCGGTAGTCTTTCTCGGGGTCCAGCTTGTTGGCGACGCGCTTGCGCGCCTTCTGGACGTCGTGGCTGCCGAGCCATTCAGGCACCAGCTCGACGACGATGTAGGCGAGCGCGCCGATCATCGGCACCATCAGGATGATGAAGGCCCAGGGCTGCAGACGGCCGGTCCGCGACGCATGGTAGATCAGCGAAATGTCGAGCAGAAGTACGACGAGCGCGATAGGCACGGCAGATCCCCAACTCACGGCGAGATTTTACACGCCGACGTTGATAGCGTGGCCGGCCAGCCCGGACAATCCCGCGCTCACGCAGGCCGTTGCGGACGATCCCGTTTTGACGCATCACGGCCACAGCAGGTTCAATGGACGCACGCCTGTGGCGGCGGCCTCCGCGACGCTCGTAGCTAAGCTCCCACGGGGCCCCGGCGAGATTCATCGAAGCGAAAGAACGCCGAGGGATTGTCGACCAGAAGCCGCTGTCGCGCCGTCTCCGACGGCGCGATCTCGGCCACGAGGTCGGCCAGCACCGCATCGTCCGGCATTTGTCCCGTGATGTTGACGTGCGGCCAGTCGCTGCCCCACAGCACGCGCTCAGGGGCGTGCGCGGCAACGCTTCGGGCGAACGGCACAACGTCATGATAGGGCGCGCCCTCGCGCGAGATGCGATCGGCACCGCTGAGCTTGATCCAGACCCGCCCGCTGTCGAGCAAGCGACACAGGATCGCCTGACAGGCGCCGAGATTCCGGCCGAGGTCCGGCCGGGCCATGTGGTCGATCACCATGCGCAGCTCGATGGCCGCGATCAGCTCGGCATAGCGGATGAGATCGGCGGCCGTGACATGAATGGCGACATGCCAGTCGAACGGCCTCACCAGCGCGAGCACGGCCCGCATGCGCTCCGCCGACGGCGCGCCGCCGAGATGCGCCAGGAAGTTGAAGCGGGCACCGCAGACGCCGGCTTTATCGAGGCGCGCGACCTCCGCAGCCGTGACCTCCGCTCCGAGCACGGCGACGCCGCGGTAGCGGCCTTCTCCCACGGCCAGCGCATCGAGCAGCGGGCGATGGTCGCGGCCATGACCCTGGCTGTGGACGATGACCGCGCGATCGATGCCCAGCCGATCGTGCAAACGGCGCAGCGCCGTTTCCGGCGCCTCCGGCGGCGTGAAGCTGCGATCGTCGGGCAGCGGAAAGCGGTCGAACGGACCGAAGATGTGACAATGCGCATCGCAGGCCCCCGCCGGCCATGCGCGGGAAACGGCAGCCATGCCCGTGCTCATGGGTTCAGTCACAGCGGGCGCTCATGCCGCCATCGACAACGATCTCGGTGCCGGTAACGAAGCGCGCCTCGTCGGAGGCGAGGAACAGCGCGGCGTGGGCGGTGTCGCGGCCGTCGCCCATGAAGCCGAGCGGGATGCGAGCCTGCCGCGTCCGCAGCAGCGCCGCGACATCGCCGCCGGCGCGCTGCCCGGCGAGGCGCGCCTCGACCATCGGCGTGTGCATCTGGCCAGGCACCACCGTGTTCACGCGCACGCGCTGCGGGGCATACTGCACGGCAACGACGCGCGAGAACTGGATCACCGCGGCCTTGGCCGAGGCGTAGCCGACCTGCGCCGATCCGGTCCAGCGGATGCCCGAGGTGGAGGCCGTGTTGACGATGGCCCCGCCGCCCTGCGCCGCCATGTGCGGCAGCACCGCCTTGCAGGTGAGGAAGACGCTCTTCACGTTGAGATCGAGCTGCGCGTCCCAGCCCTGCTCGCTCAGCTCGACCGGGCCTCCCGGCGCCGAGCCACCGACATTGTTGACCAGAATATCGACGCGGCCGAACGCTGCGATACAGGCGTCGACCATCGCGGCGACATCCGCCGCATCGGTGACGTCGCAGCGGTGGGCCTGGATGACGCCGCCGTGGTCCAGGGCGCGCGCCAGCGTCTCGTCCATGCGGCTGCCATCGCGGTCGACGGCGAGGACCCTGGCGCCCTCGCGCGCGAAGATGACCGCCGCGGCGCGGCCGTTGCCCCAGCCCGGACCGACGCAGCCGGCCCCGGTGATGATCGCGACCTTGCCCTCCAGGCGCTTCGTCATGGTCATGGCTCCAGCTCCGGCGTCTCGCCATCGGGCAGGCCGATGTCGAACGCGTTGAGGGTCAGCGCCACCAGCCCGTAATAGCCGATGATGCCGACGAGATCGACGACGCCGCGCGTGCCGAGGGTTGCGGCCGCCAGCGCGTGCAGAGCGTCCGGCACGCGGCCGCTGGCGAGCAGCTGCCGGGTGTAGTCGTGAACGAGCTTCGCGGCCGGATCGGTGAACTCTGGATCACGCCGTTGCGCGATCGCGTCGATGACCGACGGGGCGATGCCCGCCTCGAGCCCATCCCGCTTGTGGGCATACCATTCGACATGCGAGGTCCAGTGCCGTGCCGTCACGAGGATCGCGAGCTCGGACAGCGCAGGCGGCAATGACGTCTCGTAGCGGGCGAACTCGCCGAGCTTCTGGGCCCGGCGTCCGAGCTCCGGACTGTGCAGCCAGGCCCGCAGCGGCGCCGGGATCCGGCCGCGCCGGCCGGCGATGGCCTCTTCGGCCACCGCGCGCTGCGTCTCGTCCATCTCGGCCAGGGCAAGGTCCTTGATGCGCATGCGATGCTCCTGGTCACGAGGCGCGAGGAATCGGCTGTGTCCCGGGCCTGGCAAGAAAAGCCGTCAGCCGCCCCGCCAGCTCGGCGGGGGCCTGCACCTGCATCAGATGACCGGCCGTGTCGACGGTCGCGAACGCCGCGCCGGGAATGAGACGGGCGAGCGCCTCGACCTGCGCCTGCGGCCGCAACAGATCATGCGCGCCGGCAAGCAGCAGGCAGCGCTGCCGAACCTCCGCGAGCCGTTCGCGCAGATCGACCTCAGCGAACGCCAGGTTGTTATGGGCATATCCGACCGGATCGTTGCCGAGGAAGCGGCCGAGATAAGCGAGGTAGGCATTGCGGTCGGTTCGCAGCACCGGCGGATAGGAACGATCGAGCGTATCAGCCGCCACGGCGCGCATGCCGGCGCGCATGCAGAGCGCGGAGCGCGCCGCCAGATACTGCACGCGACCAGCATCGACGCTGAGGGCCGGCGCGCACAGCGCCAGCGCGCTCACGCGCTGCGGATGCGCGAGCGCGAAGCTGACGGCGAGCGCCGCACCGGCGGCGACGCCGGCGATATCGACCGGTCCATCGGCGCCGAGCGCCCTCAGCAGCCGGTCGAGGTCGCCGACGTGATCGGCGAAGCCGAACGGCGCGCGCGGCTTTTCCGACAGGCCGGCGCCGCGCAGATCATAGCGCAGCACCCGCAGGTCGCCGGGCAGCTCTAGCATCAAGGCATCGAAGCTTTCGAGGCTGCCGCCGAGCTCATGCAGCAACACCAGCGTCCTCGCGCCACCGCCGCGCAGCTCATAGCGCAGCGTCAAGCCGTCGAGATGGATGAAGTTCATCGGCAAGGCGCCCGTCTCATCGTTGTCGGCGCGCGGTTTGACTCGCCCTGGGCCGCTTGCAATAAACTGCGGCGGGCAGCGGCGCGGAGGACACGGCCATCGACATCCGCGAGCTTCGTTACTTCGTGCAGGTGGCGCGCGCCGGCAGCCTGAGCCGGGCATCGGCATTGCTTAATGTCGCGCAATCCGCGCTCAGCCGGCAGCTGATGAAGCTGGAGGACGAGCTTGGCGTCGCGCTGCTGGTGCGGCACGGCCGCGGCGTCCGCCTGACCCGCGCCGGCACGACGTTCCTCGAGCACGCCCATGCCGTCCTGCTGCAGATCGACCAGATGCCCGGCGCGGTGCGCTCGCCGGATTCGAGCTTCGCCGGTCACATCGCGCTCGGGGTGCCGCCGGTCGCGGGCCTGCGCATCGCGCCGTCCGTGGTGGTCGAACTGCGCCGGCGCTGGCCGCAGGCCTCCGTGCAGGTCCGCGAGGGCATCAGCTCGTCGCTGGAGGAATGGCTGCTGGACCGCCGGCTCGACATCGCCGTGCTCTACAATCCGCCGCCGCTCGACGGCATCGCGCTGACCCCCATCCTGCACGAGCGGATGGTCGTCGCCCTGCCGCCGGCCAAGCGCGGCGACACCGTGGCCGAGACGATCCGCTGGCGCGAGCTGGCCGGGCTGTCGCTGATCCTGCCGAGTCTTCCGCACAGCAACCGGCGGCTGATCGAGCAGGCGGCGATCCAGAACGGCACGCGGCTCAACGTCGCCTTCGAGGTCGACAGCGTGAGCATGACGAAGGCCATGGTTCGGCGCGGTCTCGGCGCAACGATCCTCGCCCATGCCGCGGTCGTCGCCGAGGCGAAGCGCGGCGAGCTCACCGTGCGGTCGATCGAGCGGCCGCCGCTGATCTCGACCGTCTCGATCGGCATGCCGCGGGAACGCCAGCCGACCTGGCTTGCCGACGAGCTGCTGGCGCTGATGCGCGAGGTGATCGCGCAGAGCGTGGCGGACGGCGCCTGGCCCGGCGCCAAGATCATCGGCGACTACGTGCGCTGAGCTCATTCGCCCGCACCGGCGATTGCAGCGCGGCCCTCGTCGACCGCCGCCTCCGCGGCCGTCAACGCGGTGCCGCCCGCGAGATAGGCATCGAGCCTGGCGGCATCCAGCGCATTTTCCCAGCGCGCGATGACGAACACGGCAACGGTGTTGCCGACGACGTTGGTGAGCGCGGTGCAGGTCGCCATCAGGCGGTCGATGCCGAACAGCAGGCCGAGGCCGTTGAGCGGCAGCACGCGGACGGATTGCAGGGTCGCCGCGAGCTTGATGAAGGCGCCGCCCGCGACGGTGGTGCCGCCCTTCGAGGTCAGCAGCATGACCGCGAGCACCGCCAGCTGCTGGCCGTAGCTGAATGGCGTGTCGGTGGCCTGGGCGATGAAGCCGACGGCAATCGCCATGTAGATGCCCGTGCCGTCGAGATTGAAGCTGTAGCCGGCCGGCAGCACGAAACCGACGATGGCGCCGTCGCAGCCGGCCTGCTCGAGCTTCTGCATCAGCCGCGGCAGCGCAACCTCGCCGGACGCGGTCCCGAGCACCAGCAGCAGCTCCTCGCGGATCAGCCGCAGCAGCTTGAGCAGCGACAGCCGCATGATGGCGCACACGCCGCCGAGCACGACTGCGACGAAGACGACCGCCGTGATCCAGTACAGCAGCACGACCTTGCCGAGATAGAGCAGCGTGGCGCCGCCATGCGTGCCGATCGCCGCCGCCATGGCGCCGAACGCCCCGAGTGGCGCCAGCTTCATGATGAAACCCAGCATGCGGAACAGCACGTCCTGCCCCTCCTCGATGCCGCGCAGGATCGCCGACTCCGTCTTCAGGCCGACGCTCAGCGCCGCGCCCACCATCACCGAGATGAACAGGATCTGGAGAATCTCGCCCTTGGCGAAGGCGTCGACGATCGTGGTCGGGATGATGCTGAGGAAGAAGCCGATAGCCGTGAAATTGCTCGCGGCGTTGGAGATGCGCGTCACGCTGTCATTGAGCGCGAGGTTGCCGGCATGGAGCCCGTCGCCGGGCTGGAACACGTTGACCGCGATGAAGCCGACGACCATGCCGAGCGTGGTCAGGGTCTCGAAATACAGCAGCGACTTGAACGCGAGCCGGCCGAGCTGCCTCATATCGCGGACATGCGTCAGCCCGAGCACCACCGAGCAGAAGATGATCGGCCCGAGCATCATGCGCAGAAGTGCGATGAACGCATCGCCGAGCGGCTTCATCTGAACGGCCGCCTCTGGCGCCAGCAGGCCGACGGCGATCGCGAGCAGGATCGCGATCAGGACTTGGACATACAGCTGGCGGATGATCGCCATGGCTCGTTTCGCTCCCCTTGTGGACGAGATGGAATCTCGTTCCCCGTTGTGAGCGAACTGAAGCAGAGCCGGACGTGCTATGTCCAAATCAATCTTTCGATGGCCCCCCATGCCGCAGCGGCAAGGGAGGCCATCGATGAGACAAGGCGCAGCCGCGCCTCGGCCCTACTGCTGCTGGTCGATGACCTGCACCACCTTCTGATCGCGCGGGTCGACCAGCACGACCTGCTCGCCGATCGCCAGATACTGGTAGTTGGCCAGCTCCGGATTGCTGCGCGCGAGCTCATCGGGCACGCGGCGCAGGCTCAGGCAGCTCGATCCGGACGAGGACGACGACGATGTCGTCGAGCCCACAGTGCCCGTCTCGGTGGCGGCGCGGCGCAGAATCTGGCGCTGATCGTCCGACAGCACGATCCGGGTCGAGCCGACGCCATAGCCGCCGCGATCATAGCCGCGGTCCGCGCGCATGCCGTTCTGCGGGATTACGTCGACGATCTCGCGGCTGCGCGGGTCGACGATCGCGATCTCGTCATGGATCACGGTGTACTCGTAGCCGCGATATTCCGGCACGATCGTCACGATGTCCGACGGCAGCGGACGCGGCCGCACGCGCTCCGGCAGGCGCTCGCCGACATTGATGTTGATGTTGAGATTGGTGCGCGCCTGGTCGAAGTCGTGATCGCGCTTGAGCTGATCGACCACGCGGGTCTTCTGCTGCTCGTTGACCGACACCTGCGTGCTGGAGCGGCTGCCATTGGACTGGGTCTGATTGTTGGCCTGCCCGGTCTGATCACGCTGACCGGCGCCGGTCGGCTGGTTCTGCTGCGCGGTCGTGTTCTTGCTGTCGGCCGCGTTCGGCTGGTTGGCCTGCTTGTTGCGGTCGCCGGTCTGCTTGTCCGCGGCCTCGTCGGACGTGCCGGTCTTGCGCTCGTCCTGGCTCTGCCGGGTCTTGTCCTTATCGTGATCAGCGCGATCGGCCTCACGGTCGGACTTCCGATCCGTCGCCCCCGACTTGCTCTCGGCGGCGCGATCCTCGCCCTTGCGCGGCTCGTCGGCGCGCCCCTGCTGTTGCTTCGACTCGGCCTTGCTCTTGCTGTCAGACTGCTTGTCGGCCTGCTTGCTGTCAGTCGACGACTTCGACTCGGCGCTCTCCTTGGCCTCGCGGCCACGCTCGGCGGCCGCACCGCCCTTGCTCTCGGCGCTCTGCTTGGCATCATGTGCCGACCGCTCGGAGGACCTTTCCTGAGCCTGCTCGCGTCCTGCTGCGGATGAAGGCTCGCCACGGCGCTGCTCCTGCGCGCTCTGCTTTGCCTCGGCGCCGGCACGTTCCGCCGCGGCGGCGCCGCCCTTTGCCTCTCCCTTCGCCTCGGCAGCCGGACGCGTGGCCTCGTGCGCCGTCGCAGCGGCCGGGCCTCCCTCGCGCTTCATGTCGCCTTGCGCCGATACACCTGATGCCGTGCCGATCGCCAGGATGATCGCGGCCGTTCCCAGCCAATGTTTCGTCGTCATATGAGAACCTCCTTGGATCCCTGCCCCATTCGCTGGCGGACAACGCAAACAGCCGCCCGGCGTTGCCGGACGGCGCGAGAAAAAACTCCGGAACGATTTTGATGAACGGCTTCGGCGCGCCGTCACGCGATCATTTTGACCGTGGCGCGAGCAGAAGCATGACCGGGACCGCGAATTGCTTGAAGTTGGCCGTGCTGTTCGCCTCGCCAGTCGCGGAGCTGATCAGGCTGGCACTGCCTCTCGCGCCGAACAGCATGCCGCTCACTTGATATTCCTTCTCTCCGCCTGGCGACACTTTCAGGCGCCGTGCATAGAACATGCGCGGCAGCCCGCTGCCCTTGCCGCCCTCGACGCCCAGAATCGTCGTGCTCTGACCCGGCACGCGCTGGTCGAGCAGCTTGACGGTCTGGTCCTGGGAGGCGCGGAATTGCTCGATCGTCATCGTCGTGTTGGGTCCGTAGAGCCGGTAGCTCACCTTCGAGCCAGGGCCGCATTTCGCATCGTCGCACAGGAAGAAGGTCACATCGGTGCCGTTCGGCCGCTGCGGTTTCCAGCCGCCCACGGTGAACGGCAGAGTCGGTGTGGCGACCGACGGCGTCGTCGACGGGGTCTCGGCCCGAGCGGCGCCAACGCCCGTGACGAGCGAGAGCGACACGGACAGGAGAAGCCAGCGCAGGGCGCGCTGAGTGAGAGGCAGCGTCGACATCAAGGCACCGTCGGGATCGAGGAAGTGGCAGGCAGGACGGACGTCAGGGACGATCCGGGAGATGGAGGACGTCCCGCAACCTCGATCACCAATCGGTCGTTTGTGGGTCGGGCCGGGCGAGCGGCCCGACGGAAACGTCACGGGCGCAGCCCGCCGATCAGGCCGCGCGGTCGAGATGGGCGACGAGGCCGGCGAACAGGCCACGGCCGTCGGTGCAGCCCATGATGTCCTCGACGTGATTCTCGGGATGCGGCATCATGCCGAGCACATTCCCGTTCTCGTTGACGATGCCGGCGATGGAATGCGCAGCGCCATTGATGTTGCTGAGGTCGCCGACCTCGCCATCGGCTGAGCAGTAACGATAGAGCACGCGCCCATCGCCATTGAGCCGCTTCAAGGTCTCCTCGTCGGCCGCATAATTGCCCTCGCCGTGAGCGACCGGCACGCGGATGACCTGACCCGCATTGTAGCCGCGGGTGAACGGCGAATCGGAGCGCTCGACCCGCAGATGCACGTCCTTGCAGATGAACTTCAGCTTATCGTTGCGCATCAGCACGCCCGGCAGCAGGCCGGACTCGCACAGGATCTGGAAGCCGTTGCAGACGCCGAGCACCAAGCCGCCCTTGGCGGCGAAATCGCGTACTGCGTCCATCACCGGGGCCCGTGCCGCGATCGCGCCACAGCGCAGATAGTCGCCATAGGAGAAGCCGCCGGGCACCACGACGAGGTCGGTGCCCTTCGGCAGCGACGTCTCGGCGTGCCAGACCATCGCAGGCTCATGGCCGGAGATCATGCGCAGCGCGCGGGCCATGTCGCGTTCGCGGTTGATGCCGGGGAAGACGAGGACGGCGGATTTCATGATGCTACGTGTTTGCTCGATAATGATCCCCTCGCAGCGTCGCGAGAGTGTGTGAGTCCGACGAGAGCTCTCTGTTCAACGCTCGCGCACCAGCAAGCAGCTCATCGACAGAATGTTCGACACGGACCTGATCACGCGGGATTTCCAGCAGAAGCTCGTAGATCTCGCGGTCGATCACGGCCATTCCCTACCCCAGCAACTCCACCCGGTAATTCTCGATCACCGTATTCGCCAGCAGCTTGTCGGCGGCCGCCTTCAGGGCGGCCTCCGCCTTGGCCTTGTCGGCACCGGCGAGCTCGATGTCGAACACCTTGCCCTGCCGCACGCTGGCGACGCCGTCGACGCCGAGCGATTTCAGGGCGCCCTCGATCGCCTTGCCCTGCGGATCGAGGATGCCGGCTTTCAGCGTCACCGTGACACGCGCTTTCACGTCTTGTTCCCTTTTAGCTCTTGACCAGGACCGGGCCGGAGCCCGCCGGGCGCTCGTTCTCGATGAGGATGCCGAGCCGCTTGGCGACCTCGGTATAGGCCTCCAGAAGGCCGCCAAGATCACGACGGAAGCGGTCCTTGTCGAGCTTCTCGTTCGACTTGATGTCCCACAGCCGGCAGGAATCGGGGGAAATCTCGTCGGCGACGATGATGCGCATCATCTCGTTCTCGAACAGCCGGCCGCATTCCATCTTGAAGTCGACCAGGCGGATGCCGATGCCGAGGAAAAGCCCGGTCAGGAAGTCGTTGACGCGAATGGCAAGCGCCATGATGTCGTCGATTTCCTGGGGCGTCGCCCAGCCGAACGCGGTGATGTGCTCCTCCGACACCATGGGGTCGTTGAGCTGGTCGTTCTTGTAATAGAATTCGATGATCGAACGCGGCAGCTGGGTGCCTTCCTCGATGCCGAGGCGCTGCGACAGCGAGCCCGCCGCCACATTGCGGACGACGACCTCGAGCGGCACGATCTCGACCTCGCGAATCAACTGCTCGCGCATGTTGAGCCGGCGGATGAAGTGAGTCGGAACCCCGATGTCGTTGAGGTGCTGAAACAGGTACTCCGAGATCCGGTTGTTGAGGACGCCCTTGCCTTCAATCACCTGGTGCTTCTTGGCATTGAAGGCGGTGGCGTCGTCCTTGAAGTGCTGGATCAGGGTGCCCGGCTCGGGGCCTTCATACAGGACCTTGGCCTTGCCTTCATAAATGCGACGCCGACGGCTCATTGGGATGTACCGTGTTTTGTTGAAATCCATGAAATGGTGGGCTCCGGATGACTTTGGACAGGACCACGACGGAGCTGCCGCGAGGGCCCGGACGGACGGAAACAGAACAAGAACCGGGCCTGTGGGAAACCTATCTCATTGGTGTCCCGAGCACAATCGATCCGGGCCTCGGGAGCGGAGTTTTACCGCCCTTCCCTGCGGCCTCGTACCCGTTGTATTGGCAAGATGTTCCAATTATTTAGGCGTGCGGCCACCGCCCCGCAACCGCCTGCGCGGTTAACCCTCTTCGGCAACACTGGAAGTTCCGACCATGACCACGTTCGACAAGCGCGAGGACGCCTTCGAGAAGCAATTCGCCCATGACGAGGAATTGAAGTTCAAGGCAGAAGCCCGCCGCAACAAGCTGCTCGGCCTGTGGGCAGCCGAAAAGCTCGGCAAGTCCGGCGCTGACGCCGACGCCTACGCCAAGGAGGTCGTCGCGGCCGATTTCGAGGAAGCGGGCGATGCCGACGTGCTGCGCAAGGTGCTGGGAGACCTCACCGCCAAGGGCGCGGCCGTCACCGAGGCGGACGTGCGCGCGAAGATGAGCGAGCTGCTGGTGACCGCCGTGGCGCAGGTCAAGGCGGGACAGTGAGAGGCGAATAGCGAATAGGGAGTAGCGAATAGGGATCTCCTGCCCCTATTCGCTACCCGCAATTCGCTACTCGCTTACTCTTCCTTGAAGCCGTATTCCGGCACGTTGCCGCTGGCGCCGTAATATTTGTAAGGCAGGAACTTGCCCGACATCGTGATCTTGACGCGGTCTCCCTTGGCATTGGGCAGGCGCTCCATCACCATGTCGAAGTCGATCGCCGACATGATGCCGTCGCCGAATTCCTCCTGGATCAGCTCCTTCCACGCCGGGCCGTTGATCATCACGAGCTCGTAGAAGCGGTAGATCAAGGGATCGGTCGGCGGCATCTGCACGCCCTCGCCGCGCATCGGCGTCTCGTTCAGCATCGCGATCTCGGATTTGGACAGGCCGAACAGCTCGCCGGCGTTCGCCGCCTGCGGCTTGGTCAGCTTCATCTGGCCGAGAACGGCGCCGACAATCAGCACCTCGGAATAGCCGCCGATCTGCTCGCAGATGTATTTCCAGCTCCAGCCCTTCTCGCGCTTGATGTCGAGCAGCTTCTCGGTGAGGTCGGATCGCTTCATGCTTGGTCTCCCTTGAAAGTCTTCGTTGATGGGTTTCTTCCGGCTGGGCGTCAGCGGGCGATCGCCTGCGGCGCGTCGTTCTCGACCGGGTTGGACGCGACGATCGTCGGCTCGCTGCGCCCGATCTTCACCACCGGCACCTTACGCGGATCGTGATCCGGCGTCTCGGCAGTGAAGGTCCTGCTGCGGCTGACCAGGAAATCGATGATATGGTTGCGCAGCGCGTAGTACAGCGGATGGCGATGCAGGTCGCCGCGCAGCCGGTCCTTCGGCAGCGGGTTCTCGACGATCTCCGCGAGCACCGCGCCGGGTCCGTTGGTCATCAGCACGATCTTGTCGGCGAGATAGATCGCTTCGTCCACGTCGTGGGTGATCATGAACACGGTCTGCCCGGTCTCGACGCAGATGCGGCGGACCTCGTCCTGCAGGGTGCCGCGCGTCAGCGCATCGAGCGCGGAGAACGGCTCGTCCATCAGCATGATCTTCGGCGTGATCGAGAGCGCGCGGGCAATCCCGACGCGCTGCTTCATGCCGCCGGACAGCTCCGACGGCCGCTTGTGCTCGGAGCCGGACAGGCCGACGAGCTCGATGTATTTCAGCGCATGCGCCTTGACCTTGGCGCGATCCCATTTGCGCCATTTCGACGAGACGGCATAGGCGACGTTGCCGAGCACCGTTCGCCACGGCAGCAGCGCATGGCTCTGGAAGATGACCGCTCGGTCGAGACTCGGACCTTCGATGGCCTGGCCGTCGACGATGACGGCGCCTTCGCTCGGCACGTCGAGGCCGGCAAGAACATTCAGCACCGTAGTCTTGCCGCAGCCGGAATGCCCGATCACGCAGACGAACTCGCCGCGCGCCATCGCGAGCCAGAGATTCTCGAAGATCGTCGTGCTGCGCGCCCCATCATAGCGCTTGGCGATCCCTTCGATGGAGATGAACTTGTCGGTCATAGGAAGGTCTTTCCGTTCCCTCCCCCCTTGTGGGGGAGGGTCAGGGAGGGGGGTCCCCCACGAAGACTCGCGCCTGGGGCACCCCCACCCCTGACCCCTCCCCGCAAGGGGGAGGGGAACGGAGTTGCGCACCTTGCAGCAGTTCGCCTGATCATGCCCTACTCCGGAAACGTCACGAGCCGCGACACGCGGGCCAGGATCTGATCCAGCACCATGCCGACCAGGCCGATCAACAGGATCGCGATGATCACGTTGGTGATCGAGAGGTTGTTCCACTCGTTCCAGACGAAGTAGCCGATGCCGGTGCCCCCGACGAGCATCTCGGCGGCGACGATGACGAGCCAGGCGATGCCGATCGAGATCCGCATGCCGGTGAGGATCGTCGGCGCCGCAGCCGGCAGGATGACCGTGAAGGCCCGGCGGAAATTCCCGACCTCGAGCGTGCGGGCGACGTTGATCCATTCCTTGCGCACGCCGGCGACGCCGAAGGCGGTGTTGATGAGCATCGGCCACACCGAGCAGATGAAGATCACGAAGATCGCCGACAGGCTGGAATCCTTGATGGTGTAGAGCGCGAGCGGCATCCAGGCGAGCGGCGAGATGGGCTTGAGAATCTGGATGAACGGATCGAGCGCCTTGCTCATCAAGGGCGACATGCCGATCAGGAAGCCGAGCGGGATCGCGACCGCGACTGCGATCAAATAGCCGAGCATGACCCGCCCGAGCGAGAAGGCGAGCTGGATGCCGAGCCCCTTGTCGTTCGGACCATTGTCGTAGAACGGCCGCCGCAGATGCTCCCACAGCTTGGCACCGACATCGAGCGGCCCGGGCATCGCCGACTTGCCCTGCGTGGCCGTCATGCCCATCAGCTTGGCGTATTCCGGGCTCATGTTGGCCGCGGCGCCCGTGCTGCGCGTCGCGATATGCCAGGCGCCGAGGAACACGGCCAGCAGCACGATGGAAACCACGGCGGCGCGGAGGCGAAGAGAGGCGGTCATGCCGGCGCTCCACTCACGGTGTCGTCCCTGCGAACGCAGGGACCCATAACCACCGTCCAGACTTGGTAAAAAAGATCGTCGTCGCCATTCCTGCCACAAGCGGGTTCACGGCGTATGGGTCCCCGCGTTCGCGGGGACGACACCGATGATTTGATCGGCAGCGTCGTGTCCATCGCGATTGTCGCGGCCAGCAGCGTCGCGCCCATCCCCCCCATCACGACGCCTTCTTGATCTTGAAGCTGGCGACGTAGTCGTCCGGCTTGGTCGGATCGAACGGCTTGCCCATCACCGAGAACGATTTGTAGGAGTCCGTCGGCGGCGTCAGGCCCATCTCGGTCATGACCTTGCGGGTGTCGGTGGCGAGATAGATCTGCTCCGCGACCGCCTTGTAGTCGACGTCGCCCTTGATCTGGCCCCAGCGCTTCATCTGCGTCAGCATCCACACCGCGAAGGACTGCCACGGGAACGGATCGAAATCGACGCGCTTCGGATCGGTCTTCACGCCGCCGAGGCCATCGGCGTAGGTGCCGGTCAAGACCTGCTCCATGACGGTCACCGGCGCATTGATGTAATTCGCCGGAGCGATCGCCTCCGCGATCTGCTTGCGGTTCTCAGCCTTCGACGCGTACGCGGTGGCATCGACGATGGCGCGGGTGAGAGCGGCAAAGCTGTTCGGCGCCGTCGTGATGAACTCGCGGCTCGCCGCGAAGCTGCAGCAGGGGTGACCGTCCCAGATCTCCTTCGACAGGATGTGCAGGAAGCCGACGCCGTCAAAGATCGCGCGCTGGCAGATGTTGTCGGGCGCGAGGAAGCCGTCGATGTTGTCGGCGCGCAGGTTCGCGACCATCTCCGGCGGCGGAACCGAGCGCAGTTGCACGTCGGTGTCGGGATCGATGCCGTGCTCGGCGAGATAATAGCGCAGGAGATAGTTGTGCATCGAATAGTCGAACGGAATGGCGAGCTTCATGCCCTTCCAGTCCTTCGGATTGCGCTTGTCCTTGTGCTTCATCGCAAGCGTAATGCCCTGCCCGTTGATGTTCTCGATCGCGGGCACGGTGAACGGGATCGGCTGTGCACCGAGGCCGAGCGAGATCGCGATCGGCATCGGCGCCAGCATGTGCGAGGCGTCGTATTCCTTGTTGATGGTCTTGTCGCGGATGACGGCCCAGCCGGCGGTCTTGACGACCTCGACGTTCAGCCCGGCCTTGGCATAGAAGCCGAGCGGCGCCGCCATGATGATCGGGGTCGCGCAGGTGATCGGGATGAAGCCGACCTTGAGATCCTTCTTCTCGGGCGCGCCCGCTTCGGCGAACGCCTCGGTCGCGGTCTTCAGCGGGAAGAACTGGGACACTGCGGCGAGCGCGGTGGCGGCGCCGACCGACTTCAGAAACGCGCGGCGGGTGGCAGCTTGCGGAAACACCGCGCGCAGCACGGCTGACGCGACCACGTTCTCGTAGCGCTTCTCGGTGGAGTCCGCCACGGGCTCGCAGCGCAGCGCCAGCGCGGCGTGCTCATGTTCGGCCGGGCTGCGATGCTGGCCGCAGATACAACCGGCATTCACGCGTGAATCGGCATCGAACGGATCATCGAAAATCGACATGTGCTGCGCCCCTTTTGTCACACCTGCGCTGTCAGCGCCTTCGAACTGCTCGTCCGGCCGCATTTTTCAGCGGCCGGACGTGCTTAACATGCAGCTTCTATGCCGCCTTGCTGGTCATCGCCGGCATCGGAAGTCCTTCCTCGATCGGCAGCGACGGGTCGCGCGACCACTCGTTCCACGAGCCGAAGTACATCCGCACATCCTTCACGCCGGCGTTCTTCAGCGCCAGGAAGGTGTTCGAGGCCCGCGCGCCCTTGAAGCAGTAGAGATAAACCGGCGTGTCGACCGTGATGCCGACGGTGGCGCATTCGGCGAGGATCTCGTCCTTCGACTTGAAGCGCGGGCCTTCGGCGGTCGGCTTCATCATGCGGTACCATTCGAGCCAGACGGCGCCGGGGATGCGGCCTTTGCGCGGACAGAAATCCTTGCCGTAGGGCGAGGAGGAATCGCCGATCCACTCATCGACATCGCGGACGTCGAGGATCGCGATAGCGGGATTGCCAACCGCCGCCAGCATCGCCTTGGCGTCGATCAGGATGCTGCCCGCCTCCGGCACGATGGCGAACGAGGCCTTGGCCGGCGACGGCACGTCGGTCGTCACCGGCATGCCGGCGGCCACCCAGGCATCGTAGCCGCCATGCAGCACCTTGACCTTGGGATAGCCGAGCATCGTGAGCAGGAAATAGCCGCGGCACGACTGGCCGAAGCCGGAGTTCATCGACTGTTCGTAGACGACGGCGGTCTCGGCGCCCGAAAGGCCGGCGGCGCCGAACGCGTCCGCAAACTTCGTCTTCAATTCCTCCATGCCTTCCGGTGTGGACGTCGCGAGATAGGTGAATATCTCGTGGACGTTGACGGCGCCGGGAAGATGTCCCGCGGCGTAGGCATCGGGATTGCGGGTGTCGATCACGACACACGGCTCGGTCTTGATGAACTCAGCGAGTTCGCCGGCTGTAATCAGAACGTCCGTCATGGCAGGCCTCTCCTGGTTGGGATTTGTTGGTTTGCCGTTCTCGCCGGCGTCAGCCGTCGGCGAGCATCTTGCGGAGCTGCTTGGTCGCGGGAGTCACGATCGCGACGAAATAGGCCTCGCGCAGGCGACGTTCGGCGCGATTGCCCTTGAGGTAGCCGCGGGCTCCGCAATGGAGCATCGCGGCATGAGCGGCAGCGACGCTGGCCTCGCCGGCACGCAGGCGCAGCGCCACGACCTTGCGCCAATAGGTCTCGTCGGGGTTGAACGGATCGCTGGCGAGTTCAGCCGTCTCCTTCGCGAGTTCATCGGCGAGCGCGCTGAAATCGACCGGCTGCTGCGGCAGATAGCGGTTGACGTGGCCGAGCGGCGCCTCGACCTCCTGCATGATCTTGATGCAGTCCTTGATCAGGCCCAGCGCCATGCCGGCCTGCAGCAGGATGAAGCCGGCGCGGATCTTCTTGACGAAGGGCCCCGCGGGATCGGCCAGGATCAGTTCGTCCGGCACGAACAGGTCGCGAAACTGGATGCCGTAGGTGCCGGTGCCGTCCATCGCCAGGAACGGCTGGCATGGCTGCAGGGTCACCGCCGGATCGGCACAGTCGGCGATGAACATCACGATCTCGCCGGGCGCGTCCTCACGCTCGAAGATCGTACCGAACATGTGGTCCGGCCCGAGGTTCGAGACCCAGGGCAGCACGCCGCGCACGACGTAGCCGCCCTCGACCTTGCGACCCCTGAGCTTGAGCTTCTCGATGCCGAAGAAGCTCTTCATCGGATTGGACAAGCCGGTGCCACCGAGCAACCGGCCGCTGGCGGCGTCGTCGAGAAGACGGCCGACGAGCGCCTTGTTGGGCGAGTTGGCGATGTACCAGACCAGCGTGTTCTGGCACCACGCCATGAAGGCAGAGGCGCCGCAGACCTCACCGATCGCGCCGATGGTGTCGATCGCGCAGTTGAGATCCGCCGCGCCATTTTCCGGCACGTGGCTGCTCCACGCGCCGACGTCGCCGAAGCGGCGGAGCACGTCGGCCGGGTACACCGTCCCGGCGTCGATGCCAGCGGCCAGCGGCGCGAGCTCCTTGCGCGCGATCGCCGTGACCTGCTCCACGGTCGACGGTATGGGCATGACGCCCGCGCCATCGACCGCCAGATGCTGTCCGAGTGAACCCGAGACTACTGAGTTCATGACGTCCTCCGCTACGCTGACCTCGAGGGCCGCCTCAGATCCCGACCTCGAGATTGACCGGACGCGTGAAGGTGTTGGCGACCGGCGACCACTTCTTGACGTGGTCGATCAGCGCCTTGACCTCCTCCTGCGGAATGCCCTCGCACTCCATGTCGACCTTGACGCGGACGTCGGTGAAGCCGACCGGCTTCTCGCTGACGTCGCCGGTGCCCCAGACTGCCGTGATGTTGAGATCGCCCTCGAGCTCCAGCTCGAGCTTGTTGACGATCCAACCGCGATGCACCGCATTGGCATGCAGGCCGACGGCCAGGCAGGAGCCGAGCGCGGCGAGCGAGGCTTCCGACGGATTCGGCGCGGTGTCGTCACCGAGCAGCCCCGGCGGCTCGTCGACGATGTAGGGCGCGAGGTTGCGGATGTAGTTGGCGTGGCGGAACTTGCCCTCGGCGACGGTCTTGCACTTCAGGGTCTTGATGACCTTGGGGTTGGCCTTGCCGTTGACGATGAGCTGTTCAAGCCCGTTCTTGTCGATGGGTGCGAGGCAGCCCGTCAGCGCCGTCTTCTGAACCACAGCGGTCATCTCATTTCTCTCCCTGGGATGAGGATACCGAACGGTCTGTATCCTGCACGAAGCGTGCCAGAGAGGCCGAAAATCAAAAGCCGGAGTGATCCTCGCGGCTTACGCGGTCATCGCGGCAAGTGGCGAGCCGCTGCGTCCCCTCCGCTGCCCAAGCGCAGTGCAGAATGCCGCCTTCGGAGATCAAATTGAGCGCAACGCTGCCTCGAGCACATCAGCAGTCTTGCTGACTCACGCGCACAGCGATTAAGCTTGCACGCATGGCAAAGTCAGTTGCGGGCAAACAAACCGGCAAGAAGCAGGCGATCGCGAGGACGATCTCGGCTGGCGATGACGAATCCGCGCGCGGCCGTCTGCTCGGCGCCGCCACGCGGCTGTTCTGCAAGAACGGCATCAATGCCACCGGGATCGATGCGATCATCAGCGAGGCCGGCACCGCGAAGACCACGCTCTACAAGCTGTTCGGATCGAAGACCGCGCTGGTCACCGCCGTGCTGGAAAGCGAAGGCAAGCAGTGGCGCGAATGGTTCATCGCGGAAATGGAGAGCGGCGGCGGTGACGCCGAGACCAAGCTGG
The DNA here is from genome assembly GCF_051167875.1 of Bradyrhizobium sp. HKCCYLRH3097. NCBI lineage: Bacteria > Pseudomonadati > Pseudomonadota > Alphaproteobacteria > Hyphomicrobiales > Nitrobacteraceae > Bradyrhizobium > Bradyrhizobium sp. HKCCYLRH3097. The sequence goes on along the minus strand of NZ_JBNPTX010000006.1, from coordinate 298,370 downwards.
CACGCATCTTTCCGGCGCTGAAGAGCTGGTTCGGCGAGGAGCGCTTCTACGGCTGCCCCTTCATCAATGCGGTCGGCGAGCACGACAAGGACCAGAAGCAGTTTCGCACCATCGCAATGCGCCACAAGAAAGTGGTGCTGGCGCATATCGAGAAGCTCGCCCGTGAGATGGGCGCTGCCGAGCCGGAGAGCTTCTCGCATCAGCTTGCACTGCTGATCGACGGCGCGATCGTGGCGGCGATGGTGTCGCGCAATCCCGAGGTCGCGGACACCGCCGGGCTGGCGGCGAAGGCGCTGATCGAGCCGGCGAAGCTGAAGGCGGGCCAGCGCAACAGCAAGGCGGCGGGCCCGCAGCTCGCTGCGGTCTGAGCCGCCCTGCCCCGCGAACCGAGCGACAGAACTAGCGGAAATACTCCGTCACCAGCTTCAGGTCCGCCTGGTCTGCGCCCGCGCCGTTGAGGCTCGCATCGATGACGCGGCGGCAGGCGGCCACTGCAGCCTCATCGCCGAGCTCGTTGGCCGCTTCGAGCACGTGCCAAGCCGCATCGACCGCCGCGCGGTCCGCAGGCGCCTCGCGATGGCCGAGCCGTTGCTCTCTGCGAAGAGGAAGTCCCATACCCTTCATCCGCGATCACCTCCATCCGTCGCTGCAGGTTCAATAGGCTACGGCGCGCGGCGCGGATGCTTTGCCGCCTTTGCCTGGATTCTTGCGGGACTGATAGAATTCGAGCACGCTGCGCGATGTCAGCGACTGGAGCTTGGCATAGTCACGCTCCAGCTCCTGCAACTCGCCGGCCGTGATGCGGTGGTCGCGGGCGCCGAGGAACGCGAGCGCCATCATCGTATCCCAGGTAAAGCCAAGCGCCTTGGCGAGCATCAGCAGCATCTCGCGGTTGCGGTCGAACAAGGCGCGCTCGACGACGTCGACCGGCAATCCCGACAGCAGCGCGAGGCCGATCGTCACCTCCTCGACCTTGTGCGCGGTCGCATAGCCGGCGATGGTGCTCTCGTGCAGATTGCCGAGGCGGTGCTGGATCGTCACGGTCCGCTTGGCGACGAAGTAGTTGCGCGAGCCGGGTCCGAACTTCGACTGCAGGTCGCCGGCGATGTTGGCGACCGAGCTGTTGATCTCGCCAAGCAGCTCCGGCCGCTCCCCTGCCAGCCGCTTGCCGACATCGTCCGAGGCCTTGGCGATGAGTTGCTGGAACAGATGGCGGGGGATGTCGAGCCGGCGGCCGAGATGCTCGGCGAGAATCGAGTCGTTCTCGGCCCGCTTGACCATGTGCAGGAATCCGGCGCCGGAGAACTGGGCGCCCTGATTGCGCGCCACCGCCGTGGCGACGGCACGGTCGCCGCGCGTCGCCAGCACGTCGGTCACGGCCGGGCTCAACGTCTTTCGTTCGGCGATCGCGAGCAGATGGTCCTGGCTCTTGGTGCTGGCGTTCTCGACCAGCGTGGCGTCATCGAGCCGCTCGGATTCGCGCAACACCGGGCCGGCGACCCAGATCTCGTCGTCGAAGGCGAGCTTGCGGATGACGCTGGCCGGCGAATATTCGATCCTGGCGAGGCGATCCGCGAGCTTGGCGCGCGCTTCGATCTCGATCTCGTCGGCGAGCCGGCCGATCACCTCGCCGAAGGTGGCGATCTCCTCCTCGCAGTAGCGCCCCGCGATCAGCAGGTCGGTCGCATGCCACAGCGCGCGCTCGCGGCTGTCCGCGGTCCCCCGCGCAATCGCATCCTCGAGGTCCCGCAACACGGATCTGGTTTCGTTCATGATGAAAGGCCGCACAGTTGCAACGATGAAAGGGCAATGCGCAGACCATACCGTTCGAACCCGAGCGTTCCGTAACCCGCCGCGTGCGGATTTGACCGGGCATTTTCACTCAAATGCGCACGCGCGCGTTAAGCATGCGGCCGGAGAACAGCTCGCTGCGGGATTGCCGTGCCTCTCCGCATGACTTTTACGGCATGATGCGGAGCGCGCGCGCCTCCGCCTCGGCGACCGAGCGTTCGCGCGATGTCAACGGACACTCGGCGAGAGCCCGGTCGATCAGTTGCATGGCGTCGCGCTCACGACTCTGGTCGAGCATCAGCTCGGCGGCGAAGAAGCTCGCCTCGCAACGCCGTGCCCGGCGCGTGACGGGAGCACCGCGGTCGGCCGCCGCAAGCACAGCCTCTGGCGTTTCCTGCCCGAGGAAGAGACGGACGATCGGGGCCGGCCATTTACCCATGTCGAGCCGCTTCGCGTGGTCGGCGAGCTCGCTCCCCAGCCCGGCACGGCGGCGCGCCAGATCCAGCCACAAGGCCGCCTCGGCATTGTGGGGATCGATCTCGCTGAGCCATCTGAAATCGTCCTGCGCCTCCTCCAGGAGACCGGCCTGGAAGCTTGCGATCCCCAGCGCGCGATAGGCCTGCGCGCGGTAGCCGTTGCGACCGAACGCCCGCCCGAAACCCGACCCCGGCTGCGGCTCGCTCTCGCGCAGATCAGGAGCGGCGCGATCGAATGCGGCAAGAAGACCAGCCGAGGACTGCTCGATGACGATCTTGTAGTCGTCGATCGCATGCTCGACGTCTCCCTTGTGGAAGTAGGCGCCGGCGCGTGCGAAACGGGCTTCGATCACCTGCGGCGTCGCCGGCTTGCCGCGCTCGATCACGACAGTGCAGCCGGCGATGCGCTCGTCGGCACCGAGATCGGCCGCCGTCGTGCACCGCTTCGGTGCCGCCGGTTCGGCGCTTGCCGACAAGCCGAAGATCGAGCCGATGATCAACGCACAACACAGAATCGAGCGCCATCGTCGCGTAGCCATGAATGCCCCCTTAGGTCTTGCTCTTGGTGCTGCGATCTAACCAGAACCGATTGGGAGAACCACAATCTGGAATTGCGTTCACAAATCATCGTTCAGCCGGTGTAAACGAGATCGCAGACTCGGGGCCTGCCGGGCGCGGATGAGTTGCGAGGGCCGCGCATGCCACGCGGCAACTCAATCGACGCTTGCGCGTGATGAACGGACGCGCGAAGCCATTGATAGCCGCCACGCGGCTCGCGATGCGACCGTCGGCGACTACTTGGCTGCGGCGATCACCGCCTGCAGCCGCACCAGCTCGGCCTCCAGATTCGCCTCGACATCAGCCGCCTTCACCTCGGTGACGCGATAGTCGCGGCTTTCCAGCCACGCCCGCCTTGCGCTGCGATCCGCCACCACGCCTTCGCTCTCGTCCGGGCCGACCAGCTCGATGGCGAGGCGGTGGATGAAGGAGACGAAATCGGGGATGTGGCGGCCGACCGGGGTCTGGCGCTTGAACTGGCCGGCGAAGCGGCGGTCGCGCGACAGCGCGTGCCACAGCGCGCGCTCGGCGTCGGTCGGGTTGCGGCGGAGCAGCCGCGCCAGCCCGCGCAGCGAACCGCGCGAATCCGGCAGGTTGGCCACCGTGCCCTGCTCGGCGATCAGCGCCCGCAGCCGCGTCGCCTGCTCGCTGTCGAGCACGCCGCCCTTGGCCGGCCCCTTGCGCCCCTCGGCGATCGCCATGACCACGCCGTGCAGGGTGTGGATGTCCTGCCGCGACGGCTCCATGCGGAAGAAGATGTTGCGCAGGTTGACCAGCATGGTCTCGCGCTTCTCGGCGGGCCGCAGAAATTCGACCCGGTCGAGCTCGCGCACCAGGTTCTCGAAGAACGCCTCCATCTGTCCCTGGCTGGCGCGCTCCGAGCGTTCGGGCATGGCGAAGGGCAGCGCGCCCGATGTCACCAGCTTGAACCATTCATAGCCCATCAGCAGCACCGCCTGGGCGAGGTTCAGCGAGGCAAAGCCGGGGTTGACCGGGTAGGTGATGATGCGGTTGGCGCGGGCGACCTCCTCGTTGGTGAGCCCCGCCCGCTCGCGGCCGAACAGGATGCCGGCCCGGCCGCCGCCGGCGATCTGGCCCTGCATCTCGCGGGCGGCCGCCTCTGGTCCCATCACCGGCTTGGCCTGGTCGTGGGCGCGGGCGGTGGTCGCGAACACCAGGTCGAGGTCGGCGATCGCCTCCGGCAGGGTGTCGAACAGCCGGACATGATCGATGATGTGGTCGGCCCCGGCGGCCGCCCGTTGGGCGGCGATGTTCGGCCAGCCGTCGCGCGGGTTGACCAGTCGCAGCTCCGACAACGCAAAATTGCCCATGGCGCGCGCGGCCATGCCGATGTTCTCGCCGAGCTGCGGCTCGACCAGGATCACCACTGGCCCTGCGATCTCTACGCCCGCCTTCGTCTTGTCGGTGCCCGACACGCTCAATCCTCGACTTGCAGATCCGGTTGAAGCGCCGATCGCGCCCTGCCCGCTCGTTGGCCCGGCTGATGAGAATTCTCAAGCAAAATAATCGGCTTACACTTGAATTTTGCAGTTTCCGCGAAACGGCAGGCCGGCCCGCGGCCGCCGTTGCCCACCGCATGAGCGGGCTGCGAAAATCAGCACCGGACGCATACCGGGTGCGCTTCCGCCCGCGGTGCAGCAGTGCTATGACGCGCTTGATTTCACAAGCGCTTTCCATTCCTGGCGCGCTGTTCCCAAGAAGGCCCCATCGATCATGGCAAAAATCAAGGTGACCAACCCGGTCGTCGAGCTCGACGGCGACGAGATGACCCGGATCATCTGGCAGTACATCAAGGACAAGCTGATCAACCCCTTCCTTGATATCGACCTGATGTATTTCGACCTGGGGATGGAGAGCCGCGACAAGACCAACGACCAGATCACGATCGATGCCGCCAACGCCATCAAGAAGGTCGGCGTCGGCGTCAAGTGCGCCACCATCACCCCCGACGAGGCCCGGGTGAAGGAGTTCGGTCTCAAGGAGATGTGGAAGTCGCCGAACGGCACCATCCGCAACATCCTCGGCGGCGTCGTGTTCCGCGAGCCGATCATCTGCAAGAACGTGCCGCGCCTCGTTCCCGGCTGGACCAAGCCGATCATCATCGGCCGCCACGCCTATGGCGACCAGTACCGCGCCACCGACTTCAAGTTCCCCGGCAAGGGCGTGCTGACGATGAAGTTCGTCGGCGACGACGGCACCGTGATCGAGAAGGAGGTCTTCAAGGCGCCCGGCGCCGGCGTCGCGATGGAGATGTACAACCTCGACGAGTCGATCTACGACTTCGCCCGCGCCTCGCTCAACATGGGCCTCGCCAAGAACTACTCGGTCTACCTGTCGACCAAGAACACCATCCTGAAGGTCTATGACGGCCGCTTCAAGGACATCTTCCAGGAGGTGTACGAGAAGGAGTTCAAGGACAAGTTCGAGGCCAAGAAGATCACCTATGAGCACCGCCTGATCGACGACATGGTCGCCGCGGCGCTGAAGTGGTCGGGCGGCTATGTCTGGGCCTGCAAGAACTATGACGGCGACGTGCAGTCCGACACCGTGGCGCAGGGCTACGGCTCGCTCGGCCTGATGACCTCGGTGCTGATGACCCCGGACGGCCAGACCGTCGAGGCCGAGGCGGCCCACGGCACGGTGACCCGCCACTTCCGCGAGCACCAGAAGGGCAAGGAGACCTCGACCAACTCGATCGCCTCGATCTTCGCCTGGACCCGCGGCCTGTCGCACCGCGCCAAGCTCGACAACAACGCCGAACTGGCGAAGTTCGCCGCCACCCTGGAGAAGGTCTGCGTCGACACCGTCGAGTCCGGCTACATGACCAAAGACCTCGCGCTCCTGGTCGGCGCCGATCAGCGCTGGCTCTCGACCACCGGCTTCCTCGACAAGATCGCCGAGAACCTGACCAAGGCGATGGCGGCGTAAGTTTCCCCACTTTCGCCTTCTGGTTTCGTCACCTATCAACGGGCCGCGCCACAAGCGTGGCCCGTTTCTGTTTCACTCCTGCTGTCGAGGAACCTGATCATGCGCTTGACCTCATCGCTCGCCCTGCTGTTGCTCGGGGCCCAGATCGGCTCCTCCCACGCTGCAGAGACCACGATTCCCGACGCGCTGATCGCCGCCGGCGAAAAGGCCGTGCTGACGCTGCATGCCGAAGGCGCGCAGGTCTACGACTGCAAGACCGACAAGGACGGCAAGCTCGCCTGGACCTTTCGCGAACCGATCGCCAGTCTGTTCGAGGACGGCAAGACCGTCGGTCGGCACTACGCCGGCCCGAGCTGGGAGCACCAGGACGGCTCGATCGTCGGCGGCCGCGTCCAGGGCACCGCCATCGGCGCCACCGACAACGACATCCCCTGGCTGAAGCTCGCCGTCGTCTCCCACCGCGGCAGCAAGGGCGTGCTGTCGGACGTCACCACCGTGCAGCGGATCAACACGTCGGGCGGCAAGCTGGAGGGCGCCTGCGAGACCGCCGGGCAACTCCGCAGCGTGGCCTATTCCGCGGACTACGTGTTCCTGCAGAAGCAGTAAGGCTGCTCACGCCTCGCGATAATCCAGCAGGATCAGCCCGACCAGCACGAAGGCCACCGGCCAGACCCAGGCGGCGGCGCGGCTGATGCGGCCGTCCAGGCGCAGCTCGAGCCAGCGCGCCCAGCCGGCGATGATGCCGCACAGCGCCAGCGGCGTGTGGCTCATCTCGATCAGGAGCTGATCCTTGATGTTGGCGATGGCGTGCGAATGGGTCAGCAGCAGCGCGCCGCCGGCGGCGACCGTCAGCGGAAACACCAGCGCCGCCCGCCCCGCCTGTTGCCCGCGCAGCCGCACCCGCCATTCGAACAGGCCGAACAGGACGATCAGCACCACGAACAGCCGGTGCTGCGCCACTTCGGGATCGCGCAGCGACGCGAAGAAGCCGATCGGGCCGAGCGGCCAGGCCATCTCGTCGGCGCGGAGAAACAGGAACGCCGCCATCACCAGGAACAGCAACGGCCAGTGCCGCGCCCAGCGTCCCCAGGCGAAGCGTTCGATCAGCGCGAGCAGCCCGATCAGCACGACGAAGATGCCGGCCCAATGGTGGTTGTATTCCGACCAGGCGATGTCGGCGGCGCTGCGCGGCAGGATCACGCCCTCGCCCGGCACGTAGGCTTGCGGCGCCGTCACGCGCTGCGCGTCGGCGGCGTCGATCCTCGCCTGCAACTGCGAGATCGTGAGCTGGTCGACCGAGGGGCTGGTCAGCCGCGGCCGTTGCGGCGCGGCGCGCTCGACGATCTCGGCCCAGTTCAGGCGGTTCTGGCTGAGGTCGATGCCCGGCGGCAGCGACGTCAGCGAGCCCGCCGTCAGGAGCACCGTCAACCCGATGCCGAGCTCGACCTCGACGAAGCGCTTCATCCGCAGCAGCGGCGCTGCGGGATCACGGCGGCGCAGGCGCTCCACAGCCAGGAAATTGCCCGCCCCGAGCGCGAGCAGCATCAGCAGCATCGCGACCTTGGCCGAGGTCATCACACCATAGGCCGTACCGTAGATCGCCGCGAACGAGCCGAGATAGGCGACCGCCATCACGATGCCGCCGAGCACGATCGCCGCCACCGAGACCATCGACATCAACGAGTAGCGCCGTCCGATTCTGCGCTGATCGTCATCCGCCTTGCAGCCGTTCAGCGCCATCATGAAATACGGCAGGCCGCCGATCCAGACGCCGGCGCCGAGCATGTGAAGGAAGTCGGCGGCGAGCAGCGGCCAGCGCACCTCGAGCCGGCTCGCCGCGTGCGTCAGGTTGAGCTGCAGCAGCAGCGCTGAGACGGCCAGCACGGTCAGCGTCAGGACGCGCCAGGCGGCCCAGCTGCCGGTCCGGGCGAGCACGGCGATGCCGAGCGCGCACGCGGCAACAGCCAGGCCGGAGCGCGCGAAATCCGCGCTCGCCGCCGCGCCGAGCGACAGATCGAGCGTCCCGATCAGCGCGCCCATGTTGACTGCGAGCGAAGCCAGCACGACCGCGAACCAGCCGAATGCGCTTCGGCGCAGGAAGCGCTGGCCGCGCTTCCCGACCACGATCGCGTCAGCGGACAGCCTTTGCTGTAGCGGGCGCAGCAGCAACAGCAGAAATGCCAAGCCGCCGATGGTGAAGGACTGTGCCAGCAGGGTCAGGCCGCGCAGCACCACCGAGAGATAGCCGAAGATGTCGAGCAACAGCGACACGGCTAGCGCACGTTGAAAGGAATGTCGCCGCGGGTGATGTGGCCATCGACGCTGAGCACCTGCCATTGCAGGTGCCAGGCGCCAGGGCTGAGCGCCTTGGCCTCGGCGTCGATCTCGTCGGCCGGCGCATCGACTGCCGGAGTAAGCGCCTGCTCGGCACCGTCGGGCGCGCGCAGCTTCAGCCGCGAGCGGGCGTGATCGATGCGGCTGTTGAAGCGCAGCCGGATCATTGTCGCCTGCGTCTCGATGGTGCCACCCGCCGCGGGCTGCGACGAGACGATGATGGCATGGGCCGAGGCGGCGCCGGGAACGCCCAGAAGCAGCGCGGCAAGGGTCGGCAGGTGGCGGAAGCGGATGACGGACGGCATGGGACGCGCGGGCGGCGGAGGCTGCGGCAGGAACGTTCGGGCTGGATCGGGGCGAACAAAACTCGACCGTTCTAATCTAAGCGACCTTCCTGTTCCCCACGTAGCCACAAACGCGTGACCGGGGCCGGCCGGCCCCTGCGGCAGCGGCACGAGGCCCCGGCCCTGCCCGCAGGGCATCCCGGAACAGCGAAATTTAGGGTCGAATCATCAAGCACTTCGCTGTATGCCTCGCCGCATCATTGCCGTCCGTCGGTTGGCGGGACCCTTCCGCCCGCGGACCAACATTGCCTGATCCCGAGGAACGCCTAAGGAAACCGTCATGCCCGCCTATCGCTCCCGCACCTCCACCCATGGCCGCAACATGGCCGGCGCCCGTGGCCTGTGGCGCGCCACCGGCATGACCAACGAGGATTTCGGCAAGCCGATCATCGCCGTCGTCAACTCCTTCACCCAGTTCGTGCCCGGCCATGTCCACCTCAAGGACCTCGGCCAGCTGGTCGCCCGCGAGATCGAGAAGGCCGGCGGCGTCGCCAAGGAGTTCAACACGATCGCCGTCGACGACGGCATCGCGATGGGCCATGACGGCATGCTCTACAGCCTGCCGTCGCGCGAGCTGATCGCCGACAGCGTCGAATACATGGTCAACGCGCACTGCGCCGACGCCATGGTCTGCATCTCCAACTGCGACAAGATCACGCCCGGCATGCTGATGGCCGCGATGCGCCTCAACATCCCCGCGGTATTCGTCTCCGGCGGCCCGATGGAGGCCGGCAAGGTCAACATCGAAGGCAAGCTGCGCAAGGTCGACCTGATCGACGCGATGATCGTGGCCGCCGACGACAAGGTGTCGGATGCCGATGTCGAGGTGATGGAGCGCTCGGCCTGCCCGACCTGCGGCTCCTGCTCGGGCATGTTCACGGCGAATTCGATGAACTGCCTGACCGAGGCGCTCGGCCTGTCGCTGCCCGGCAACGGCTCGGTGCTGGCGACCCATGCCGACCGCCGCGGCCTGTTCGTCGAGGCCGGTCATCTCGTCGTCGACCTCGCCCGCCGCTATTACGAGCAGGACGATGCGTCCGTGCTCCCCCGCAACATCGCCAACTTCAAGGCGTTCGAGAACGCGATGAGCATGGACATCGCGATGGGCGGCTCGACCAACACCGTGCTGCATCTGCTCGCCGCCGCCCATGAGGGCGAGATCCCGTTCACCATGACCGACATCGATCGCCTCTCGCGCAAGGTCCCCTGCCTGTGCAAGGTCGCGCCGGCCGTGGCCGACGTGCACATGGAGGACGTGCATCGCGCCGGCGGCGTGATGGGCATCCTCGGCGAGCTCGCCCGCGCCGGCCTGCTGCACACCGAATTGCCGAGCGTGCATTCGGCCTCGCTGGCAGCAGCGCTGGAGCGCTGGGACATCCGCCAAACGTCGAGCGAGAGCGTGAAGAACTTCTACATGGCCGCCCCCGGCGGCGTGCCGACGCAGGTCGCGTTCAGCCAGGACCGCCGCTATCAGGAGCTCGATCTCGATCGCGAGAAGGGCTGCATCCGCGACCTCGCGCATGCCTATTCCAAGGATGGCGGCCTCGCGGTGCTGACCGGCAACATCGCGCGCGACGGCTGCATCGTGAAGACCGCGGGCGTCGATGCCTCGATCCTGAAGTTCTCGGGTCCTGCGCGCGTGATGGAGAGCCAGGACGCCGCGGTCGAAGCGATCCTGACCAACAAGATCAAGGCCGGCGACGTCGTCGTCATCATCTATGAGGGCCCGCGCGGCGGCCCGGGCATGCAGGAGATGCTGTATCCGACCAGCTATCTGAAGTCGAAGGGCCTCGGCAAGGCCTGTGCCCTGATCACCGACGGCCGCTTCTCCGGCGGCACCTCGGGGCTGTCGATCGGCCACGTCTCGCCGGAAGCCGCCGAGGGCGGCCTGATCGGCCTGGTGCAGGACGGCGACCGCATCGAGATCGACATTCCCAGCCGCACCATTCATCTCGCAGTGTCCGACGAGGAGCTCGCCAACCGCCGCGCCGCGATGGAGGCGAAGGGCGATCAAGCCTGGAAACCGAAGACGCGCGCCCGCAAGGTCTCGACCGCGCTGAAGGCCTACGCCGCGTTCGCGTCGAGCGCCGCCAAGGGCGCCGTGCGGATCGTCAAGGAGTAAGACCGATCTGTTCGGTCGGCAGCACCGGTCCTTTCCGACCGGTTGCTGCGGCCGGCGGCCGCGGCCTCACCATAGACTTCCTCGTCTCGCTCTCGTCCTGCGAACAGCCATGCCGCACTTCGTTGTTGCCCACTGACGACAGCGGGTTCAGGCTCCCTTCATCGACAATGAGCGCGTCAGCCACAATGCACGCGCCAGGCCCTGGGAAGGATCGCCATGCTGAACCGCCGCAGCCTGCTGCTCGCCTCGCTTGCCGCCGGAGTGACGATGACCACGACAGCCGCGCGCGCCAAGCCGGCGCAACCTTCGACCCCGGTCGATTTCGACGTGCCGGCGCAAGCCTGCGACTGCCACACCCATATCCACGGTGATCCGAAACAATTCCCGTTTGCAGCGAACCGCGTCTACACGCCGGAGCCGGCCCTGCCCGAGGAGATGGCGGCGCTGCACAAGGCCCTGCACATCCAGCGCGTGGTGATCGTGACGCCAAGCGTCTACGGCACCGACAACTCCGCGACGCTGTACGGGATGAAGGCGCGCGGCAATGACGCGCGCGGCGTCGCCGTCATCGACGACAAGACCACCGAGGCGCAATTGGATGCCATGCATGCCGAGGGCTTCCGCGGCATCCGCCTCAATCTCGCGACCGGTGGCATCAATGACCCCAATGTCGGCCGCGCCCGCTTCCAGGCCGCGGTCGAGCGGATGAAGGCGCGGGGCTGGCACGTCCAGCTCTACACCAACACGGCGATGATCGCGGCCATCAAGGACCTCGTGATGCAATCGCCCGTGCCGGCCGTGTTCGACCATTTCGGCGGCGCGCAGGCCGATCTCGGCCTCGGGCAGCCGGGCTTTGCCGATCTGGTCGAGCTCGTCCGCAGCGGCAAGGCCTATGTGAAGATCTCCGGCGCCTACCGCGCCTCGACCCGCGGTCCCGACTACACCGATGTGATCCCGTTCGCGAAGGCCCTGATCGAAGCCAACCCGGACCGCATCGTCTGGGGCACCGACTGGCCCCACCCGGATTCGTCGCCGCATCCCGAACTGAAGGTCACGGATATCAGGCCCTTCTATCCCATCGACGACGGCCGCCTGATGAACCAGCTCCCGGTCTGGGCGCCGGACGCCGCGGTCCGCGAGAAGATCCTGGTCGATAATCCGGCGAAGCTGTACGGGTTTTGATGGCGTTGTTAGTCCGTAGGGCGGGTTAGCGCAGCGTAACCCGCCGCACGATGCTACGCCGCCCTGAAGGCCTACGCCGCGTTCGCCTCAGGCGCCGCGAAGGGCGCCGTGCGCGTGGTGAGGGATTGAGCCTTTAGCCCGCAGGACGGACAAGGCATCTGCCTTCGCTCGACAGAGTGAAGGGAGATGCGTGCCCGCCGTCCTACTATGAGGTCGATTACTACGACCGACGGGCGGTGGGCACGGCGCGTCCGCTGACACTCCGCACCAGCCTTTACTCAATCTGAAATTGCATTCCACTCGTGATGGTTGATTCAGATCAACGCCCGATCTAGCGCCGTGCCGATACTGCGTCAGCATAGGGCCGCACGTGTCCCGGCGGTCACGCCCGGCCCGCATGGATGGGAGACGATCATGTCACAAAAGCCGCTCCTCGACGAGCCGCGCCTCGCCTACCAGATCATCGTCACTGCGCCGGGCACGAAATCGCAGAACTGGCACGGCGTGCTGTACGATCGGAAAGGCGAGCCCGTGACGATCGCCGCCGGCGCGACGGTCAAGACCGGCGTCGGCGTGTTCGTCGGCGTCCCCGAGGACCGTCCTTTCCATCCCTTTGGTGCGATCCACGCCGACACCATCGCCTGGATGAAGACGGCGCAGGGCAACGTCATCATGGACACCGAGCCCTGGGCCTACCGGCTTCATGTCGGCGCGGAAGGCTCCAAGAACGAAGGCTGGCAGGGCGAGTTGCTGCATGGTCGGGGTGTGGTCGGGCCCCAGCCCGGCAAGTTTGAAACGCCGATGGGACCGTTCATCTGGTTGGAACGGACTCACCCCTGGGGCCTCGGCGGCTGGTTCCACGCATCCTGGTCGGCGGCCCAACGACAGGCACCGGCCAAACAAAGCGGCGCGGCCTGAGACGCGCGCGGTCGCGCCTGGGTTTCCATCTGACGGCTCAATCCGCCGGCTCAGAACTTGTATGTGGGCAGGTCGTTCGCGCGCCTCTGCCTAATCTGCGTACTATGGTTGTGGCCCAGCGAGCTTCGGTGTCGTTGTCCGAAGCTCCAATGCTCCCGCTCCGGCTTCGCGGAACGACACCAGCCGGCGCTGCGACTCGTCCCACAGCACCAGCCGGACGCAGCGCAGGCTCTCGGGCAGCGTGATGCGGCCGATCTCGCGCAGCTCGGGATGATCGCGCAGCACCACCGGCAGCCTGTAATAGGGAATCCGGCTCGAGAGATGGTGGACGTGGTGGATGCCGATATTGGCGGTGAGCCAGTGCAGCCATGCCGGCAGGTCGTAATGTGAGCTGCCGTAGAGCGCGGCCTGCTGCTGCGTCCAGCGCTCGCTCCGCTCCCAGACGGTGTGCTCGAACTGATGCTGGACATAGAACAGCCACACCCCGGCCATGGCGGCGAGCAGCATGATCGGGAGATGTACGACCAGGAACGCCTGGATGCCGATCAGCCACACCAGCCCGGCGACGATCAGGGCGATGCCGAAATTGGTCGCCATCGTGCTGACCCAGGGCGACCAGCCGGCGCGCATGAGGCCGAACGGCAGGCGGTGCTGCAGGAAGAACAGGTAGGCGGGTCCGGCGACGAACATGACCAGCGGGTGGCGGTACAGCCGGTAGCGCAGACGGCCCCAGGTCGATCGCGCCTGATATTCCCGCACCGTCAACGTATCGATGTCGCCGATGCCGCGCCGGTCGAGGTTGCCGCTGCTGGCGTGGTGGATCGCGTGGGTGCGCCGCCACCAGTCGTAAGGTGTCAGGGTCAGCACGCCGAGGACGCGGCCGACCCAGTCGTTCGCCTGACGCCCGGCGAAGAAGGTGCCGTGGCCGCAATCGTGCTGGATCATGAACAGGCGCACCAGGAAGGCGCCAGCAGGAATCGCGATGAGCAACGACGCCCAGGCATGGCCGAGCGAGAATGCGAACCAGGCTGCCGCCCACAGCGCCACCAGCGGCACCGCCGTGATCACCAGCTCGGTGACGCTGCGGACGCGGTTTGGCGTGCGATAGCTGCTGAGAATCTGCATCCAGTAGCGGGCGTCGGCCGCCGCGCGGCCCTCGTCGTCGCCGGCGCGCAGCGTGGCGCGGTCCTTGGGCGGCACAGTCGCCATCGCGACTGGCTGATCGAACTGCAATGTCGTCTCCACCTTGTGTTCTTGGCGATCGCGCATGGCGCGACCGCGGCCAAATGGACCCCTACGCAGCGCCGAACGGGCTGCAGGAGTTCGAAATCACGAGCTTTCGTCGGTTTAACCGCCGTCGAAGCCAAATGGTTGCGCCCGGCGATGAACCGCTCTGGAAGAGAAAGTCTGGGATGCGGACGCCCGTCAGGAGACGGGTAAAGAGCGCGTGCGGCGGATCAATGGAACTTAACCCGTCGAACGCCTCATTGCTAGGAGAGGACGGGTTACGATCCGTTAATCCGCCCGATGAAATGCCGCTTCGATTGTGCACCGCGTTCCCTTCACCCCGTCCCGCGCGAGGCATCCTGCGCCACGGCCCCCTCGCGACGCGAGGTGGAGAAAATGTCCCAGATTGCGATGAACATTGCCGCGATCACGGGCCCGATGACGAACCCGTTGAGGCCGAATGCCTCGATCCCGCCCAATGTCGAAATCAGCACCACATAGTCGGGCATCTTGGTGTCCTGTCCGACCAGGATCGGACGCAGGACATTGTCGACGAGGCCGATGACGAGGGCGCCATAGGCGATCAGGGCCACGCCCTGCCAGATCGATCCGGTGGCCAGGAGATAGAGCGCGACCGGAAACCAGACGAGGCCCGCTCCCACTGCCGGAAGCAGGGACAGGAAGGCCATCACGACCGCCCACAGCAGGGGCGCGTTGATGCCGAGAAACCAGAACATCAGGCCGCCCAGCGCGCCTTGCGCCAGAGCGACGAGCAGACTGCCCTTCACCGTCGCGCGGATGACCACCGTGAATTTGCGCAGCAGCGCATCGCGTTGCTCCGGGCGCAGGGGAATGGCGCTCTTGATGCGCTCCGATAGCGTCTCTTCGTCACGCAGCAGGAAGAACAGCAGATAGACCATGATGAACAGATTGACGAAGACCTCGAACGTCCCCTGTCCGATCACGAGCGCCTGGCTCGCAATGACCTCGCTGCCCTTCAGCAGGCCGGCCGACAGCTTGTCCTTCATTCCGGCGAGGCTGCCGAGCCCGAATCGGTTGAGCATATCGACCACCCATGTCGGAAGCGCGGCCAGCATCTTCCGAAAGTACTGTCCGATGTCGAGCTGACCGGACTGCATCTGTTTGTAGACTCCGGAGGCCTCCTGCGCCAGCGACGCCCCGATCAGTGACAGCGGAAGGATGACGATCACGACGAAGATCAACACCACGACGGCCGCCGCCAGGCCGTGTCGGCCGTGCATCGATCGCGACAGCCAGCGGTGCAGCGGAACGAAGACGATGACGCCGATGATGCCCCACAGAACCGCGCCGTAGAACGGCAGCAGGATCCACCCGAACATCAGCGATATCGCGACGAGCAAGAGAAGCAGGGCTCGGTCTTCGAGGCTACGCATCTGGCTTTCCTATCGGACCGGGACCGTGAGTTGGACCGTTCCTTCCTCCACGGCGGACGGTTTGCCGCCTGGTCGCGAGATGGTCAACGTTCGAATTCGACTTTGGCCCCCGCCACGACGCGATGTTGCCGGCGAAAACATGCTCCAGAATGCCGAATTTGTCTGCCGCTCCAGCAACAACGCCGATTTCAAGAGCCTGCGCGACAAATAAATCGCTTCTGAAAATCAGCAAACGAGCAGAGTTCTGGACGTCGACGAGCGCGCAAGCGGCTACGGCTCGTCGGAGGTGATCAGCAACGTCGGTTTTGCGCTCGGCAAAGCCGAAACCCTCGCCATCGTCGGCAAGAACGGCATGGGCAAGACCTCGCTGCTCAAGGCCATCGTCGGCTTCCTGCCGGCCTGGCGCGGCCGAGTGAAACTTGCAGGCAAGGACGTGACGCGAATAGCGCCGCATCTGAAGCGGAAGATGGGGCTGGTCTATGTTCCCCAGGAACATGCGCTGTTCCAGGACCTGTCGGTCCGCGACAATCTCAGACTTGGCGTGCTCACGGACGGTGACATGAGCGCGCGTTTCGAGCAGGTCGGAGGCTGGTTTCCGGTGCTGACCAAGCGGTTGAGCCAGCGGGCCGGCACGCTGTCCGGCGGCGAGCAGAAGATGCTGATCGTGGCGCGCGCGCTGATGGCGAAGCCCGACGTGCTGCTGCTCGACGAGGTCACGGAAGGTCTGCAGCCGTCCGTCGTCGACCGGCTGTCCGAGGTGCTGGTGCGCGTCCGACGCGAGATCGGCACCTCCATGATCGTGGTCGAGCAGCATCTTCCATTCGCGCTGTCGATCAGCGACAGATACCTCGTGTTCAAGCGCGGCGAGATCGTCGATGCCGCCGCGGTCGATCGTGACTCCGCCGCGCGCATAGACGAGCACATGCGCATCTAGCGGACCCGTCGCCGCGAGAACAGCGAGATCAGGACCGGCAGCGTGATGAGGATGACCACCGGCGCCAGCATCATGCCGGTGACCACGACGATCGCGAGCGGCTTCTGCACCTGCGAGCCGATGCCGGTCGACACCGCGGCCGGCATCAGCCCGATGCCGGCGACGACGCAGGTCATCAGCACCGGACGAAGCTGCAATTCGCCGGTGCGGATGACCGCCTCGATGCGGTCGACGCCCTCGTCGATCAGCTGGTTGAACTGCGAAAGGATGATGATGCCGTCCATCACGGCGATGCCGAACAGCGCGATGAAGCCGATCGCCGCCGACACGCTGAACGGAATGCCGGTCAAAACGAGGCCGACCACGCCGCCGAAGATCGCCATCGGGATCACGCTCATGGCGAGCAAGGTGTCGGCCATCGAGCCGAAATTGAACCACAGGAGCACGCCGATCAGTGCGAGGCTGATCGGCACCACGATCGACAGCCGTTTGATCGCGTCCTGGAGATTGCCGAACTCGCCGACCCACTCGACGCGCGAGCCCGGCGGCAGCTGCACCTGATCGGCGACCTTCTGCTGCGCCTCCTGGATCGCGCTGCCGAGGTCGCGCTCGCGCACCGAGAACTTGATCGGCAGGTAGCGCTCCTGCTGCTCGCGATAGATATAGGCTGCGCCCGAGACCAGCTTGATGGTCGCGACCTCGCTCAGCGGAATCTGGGTGATGCCGTTCGGCCCCTGCGCGCCGATGCGCAAATTCTCGATCGCCTCCGCGCTCTTGCGATATTCCGGCGCCAGACGAACGATGATCGGGAAATGCCGGTCGGAGCCGGGCTCGTAGAGATCGCCCGCAGTGTCGCCGCCGATCGCCACCTTGATGGTGGCGTTGATGTCACCGGGCGCCAGCCCGTAGCGCGCGGCCTTGGCCCGATCGATGTCGATCTGCACCGTCGGCTGGCCGAGCGAGGTGAACACCGCAAGATCGGTGACGCCCTGCACCGTCGACAGCACCTGCTTGATCTTGTTGGCGGTGTCGGTCAGCGCCTGCAGGTCATTGCCATAGAGCTTGATCGAGTTCTCGCCCTTCACGCCGGAGACGGCTTCGGAGACGTTGTCCTGCAGATACTGCGAGAAGTTGAACTCGACCCCGGGGAAGCGGTCGTCGAGCTGCTTCAACAGTTCCGCCGTGAGCTGGTCCTTGTCCTTGGTGCCTGGCCAGTCCTTCACGGGCTTCAGGGGTGCGAAGAACTCGGCATTGAAGAAGCCGGCGGCATCGGTGCCGTCATCGGGACGGCCATGCTGCGAGACGACGGCCTCGACCTCGGGACGCGCGCGGATCATCTTGCGCATCTCGTTGACGTAGGCATTGCCCTCCTGCAGCGAGATCGTCGGCGGCAGAGTCGCGCGTATCCAGAGGTTGCCCTCTTCCAGCTTCGGCAGGAATTCCAGGCCGAGCAGCCGGCCGACCACCGCGGTCAGCAGCACAAGGGCGATCGCGCCGGTCATCACCAGGTTGCGGTTGCCCACCGCCCAGCGCAGCACCGGGGCGTAGATCGCGTGCAAGAACCGCATCAGGCGCGTCTCGGTCTCCTCGACATGCGCAGGCAGGATGATGGCGCTCAGCGCCGGCGTGACCGTGAAAGTCGCGAGCAGGCCACCGGCGAGCGCGTAAGCATAGGTGCGCGCCATCGGCCCGAAGATGTTGCCCTCGACGCCGCTCAAGGTGAACAGCGGCAGGAAGGCGGCGATGATGATCGCGGCGGCGAAGAAGATCGAGCGCGACACGTCGGCGGCCGCCGACAGGATCGCGTGGCTCTTCATGCCCATCATCGTCTCCGGCGAGATGTGACTTTCCTCGGCCTCGGACAGCGGCGTGGTCTGCGTCAATCGTCGGAAGATCGCCTCCACCATGATCACCGTGGCATCGACGATCAGGCCGAAATCGATCGCGCCGACCGACAGCAGGTTGGCGGACTCGCCGCGCAGCACCAGGATGATGACGGCGAAGAACAGCGCGAAGGGAATCGTGGCGCCGACGATCAGCGCGCTTCTGAGATTGCCGAGGAACACCCACTGCAGCAGCACGATCAGGCCGATGCCGACCACCATGTTGTGCAGCACGGTGTGCGTCGTGGTGTCGATCAGGTCCTTGCGGTCGTAGATGCGTTCGATCCGCACGCCCGGCGGCAGGATCGTCGAATTGTTGATCTGGTCGACGAGCTGCTCGACGCGGGCGATGGTCGGCGAGCTCTGCTCGCCGCGGCGCATCAGCACGATGCCCTGGACGATGTCGTCATTGTTGTTCAGGCCGGCGATGCCGAGCCGCGGCTTCTCGGCCACCGTGACGTTGGCGACGTCCTTGACCAGCACCGGATTGCCGCCGCTCTGCGACACCATGGTGTTGGCGAGATCGTCCATCGAGCGGATCAGGCCGACGCCGCGCACCACGGCAGACTGGGTGCCGATCTCGACGGTGTTGCCGCCGACATTGATGTTGGAGTTGCCGACCGCCTGCAACAGCTGCGGCAGGGTCAGGCCGTTGGCGACCAGCTTGTTGAAGTCGACCTGGATCTCATAGGTCTTGGTCTTGCCGCCCCAGCCGGTAACGTCGATGACACCCGGCACGGCGCGGAAGCGCCGCTGCAGCACCCAGTCCTGCAAGGTCTTGAGGTCGAGCACGCTGTAGCCCGGCGGGCCGCGCAAGCGATAGCGATAGATTTCGCCGACCGCGCTGAGCGGCGAGATCTGTGGCGTGACATTGCCCGGCAGCGGCGACAGTTGCGACAGGCGATTCAGCACCTGCTGCAAGGCTTCGTCGTAGGTGTAGTCGAACGAAAACTGCAGCTTGACGTCGGACAGGCCGTACAACGAGATCGTCCGGATGGTGCGCAGGTTCTTGATGCCGGCGACCTGGGTCTCGATCGGGATCGTGATGTAACGCTCGATCTCCTCGGCCGAGAGGCCGGGGCTCTGCGTCACGATGTCGACCATCGGCGGGGTCGGATCGGGATAGGCCTCGATGTTGAGCTGGCGGAATGCGATCAGACCCCCGATCAGGACGGCGACGAACATTCCGACCATCAGGAAGCGCCGCTGAACGGCGATGGCGACGAGACGGTCCATTCAGATCGGCACTTTCAGGAAGGCATGCAGGAGAAGCGCATCTCAGCTGCCCGAGGCTGCGCGATCAATGAACAGGCTGCCCTTGGTGACGATCTGCTCGCCCGCGCTCAGATTGCTTTCGACCGCGACCTGGTCGCCGTTGATCAAACCGGTCTTGATCTTGCGCAGCTCGATCGACTTGTCGGGACGGGCGACCCAGACGCGGACCTGATTGCCTTCGTAGATCAGTGCCTGGCGGGGCACCGCGACCGCGGGCTGTTCGCCCGGCGAATAGATCGTCACATTGGCGAACATCTCGGGCTTCAGCAGGCCATCCTTGTTGTCGATGGTCGCGCGGACGAGCAGCCTGCGGCTCGCCGGATCGATCGAAGCGGCGACGTAGTTGATGCTGGCCTTGAGCGGTCGGCCGGGCAGCGCCAGCACGTTGACGAGAATCTCCTCGCCGATGTTCACCAGCGCCGCGTCGCTCTCGCGGACGAACGCCGTGAGCCAGACGGTGGAGAGATCGCCGATCACGAAGACCGGGTCGCTCGCGCCGGAGTTGACATATTGTCCGGGGCCGACCTTGCGCTGCACGACCGTACCGGTGATCGGCGAGTAGATCGTGATCTCGCGGTCGATCACGCCCTTGCTCTGAAAATCGGTGATCGCAGCATCCGTGAAGCCGAGGATGCGCAGCTTGTTGCGCGCCGCCTCCAGGGCCGTTTGTGACGACCGCATGTCGTTCTGGGCCTGAACGGAGGTCGCCTCCGCTTGCTGAAAATCCTTCAGCGGGATCGCCCGGCCTTCGAACAGGTCCTTGGCGCGCTTGTACTGGATATCGGCGAGGTCGAGCGCGGACTTCGCCTTGTTCATCGCGGTGATGGCGGCGATGAAATCGTTCTGGGCCTGCACGGTGTCGGCGGCCTCGATCACGAACAGCGGCTGGCCCTGGCGCACCGTCTCACCCGGGCGCGCCAGCAGCTTGGTCACGCGGCCGGCATAGGGCGAGAAAACCGGTGTCGAGCGATCCTCGTCGACGGCAACCTTGCCCTCGGTAATATGCTCGGCACGAAATATCTTCTCACACACCGGCTCGATCGTCAGCGTCGACCATTCCGCTGCCGACGGCGTAAAGGTGGTGCCGTTGCGTTTGGACTGGCTGGAGAGCTCGATATTGTCTTTCGCAGCCGTCTCCGACCGGACTTGCATGTAGCCATAGCCGCCCGCGCCGGCCATCGCCAGGGCAGCAAGGCCGATCAGCAGCCGCTTGGTGCTGAGCATCTGGGGGGATGGGTTCATGTCAGACGCCATGGCTGGTCAGATCGGCTCGCGTGATCGGTCGACGATTCCGGCTCTGGCGGTCTCATCGTCGCGCTAATAGTGCGGAACTGGAGCTTTAAACAACCTAAAAATCGCCCAACCCGCCTCTGTTTTGCTTTAAAAATTTGAAAGTTGAACGACAGCCGTTCAGCTTGCATTCAGTTGGTTTTGGACAATGGCGCTTTTCTTCGCGACGCACCATGACGTCGTCTGAGCATAGGGGATCGCCGGGACGATGTCCCGACTTCACAAGCCAACCTCTGCGGGTACGCGCCTACCCCCGGCTTCGGAGCCATGTTTCACACGTGCGCGGCGGGTCTGACCGATCCTGGTGCGAGAGAGATGGTGACACGGTGCATCGCGGGTCTCCGAGATTCATCAATTGCGCAATGAACATTGGAACGCCGCCTCGCGGCGCGGATGCGTTCGAGTTGTGCTGACCGTTTCACCCTCTCGTGAGGAGGGCGCAGGGAAGGCCAGGCGCCGACTGACGCCTGCGGCCCGCCTGCGAAAAGAATGCAGGCGGCAGGTACCACAGGTGCAGCCGAGATCACCCGGCCTTCCCTGCGCGACGGTTTTCACGCTTATACGCAGTCTCCCTGGTGCGCCGGGCTTTTTGGCCACCATCATCCGCGCGGCGCGCCAGCGCCGTCGCGAACTTGACACCAGCATCGGGGTGCCAGGACGCTGCGACTTCACGTCCGCGCCATGCCGTTCGTCGGCGTGCATGACGCACGCTGCGGCACAAACACGGCCATCGCTCCCCGCCCCGCGTGTCGTGACGATCGCGCGCAACGCCCCTTCATGGAGCGGGATGCGCGGAATAAAGCACAATTTCTGAAAAAAAGAAATTGGAATTTTTAGGCGGGTGCTGAAATGTCGTGGGACGTTTGGATCGCGTCGCTACGCTTGCGATGATAGTGAGCGTCGTACTCGCGGCCAGTAGGCACGTCGCGACGAGCGATGCGCGGCGCGTCTTTGCCCACTCTACGAATTCACACTCCCTCAATGGAAATCCCGCGAGCGCGGCAGGATGCGGACGTTGCGGGGGTGGCTGACGCGCTGGGAGGGAGTGTCGGGATGATCGCGGCGGTCGTCGTTGAGCGGCTCGACGGGCATCGGGCCGTGCGGCACGGCGCCGAGGCGGTCGTCCGACAGCAAGGTGAGATCGGCGCTGCGGTCGACCAGGCGCTCGGCGACGAGATGGACCACTTTCTCCGGGCTGCTCTGGATGCGGCCTTCGACCAGCACCAGGCGCGCGCCCATGACCTCCTTGCGGAAGGTCTCCATCACCTTCGGCCACACCACGATGTTGGCGATGCCGGTCTCGTCCTCCAGGGTCATGAACACGACGCCCTTGGCGCTGCCCGGCCGCTGCCGCACCAGCACCACGCCGGCGCACCGGACGCGACGGCGGTCGTTGGCATCATTGACGTCGCAGCAGGCCAGCACGCCTTCGGCAGCGAAACGCTCGCGCAGGAACTCCATCGGGTGCCCCTTCAACGACAGGCGGATGGTCTGATAGTCCGCGACGACGTGCTCCGGTAGAGGCATCTCGGGCAGGGGCCTGGCGCCCTCGTCCGGCTGCTCGCGGGCGATGGCAGCCTCGAACAGCGGCAGCGGCACGTCGTCGGGCAGCCGGCGCACGGCCCAGAGCGCGGCGCGACGGTCGAGCCCGAGCGAGCGGAACGCATCGGCATCGGCCAGCAGCAGCAGCGCGCGCTTGGGCAGAGCGGTGTCGCGAGCGAAGTCTTCCAGCGAGGTGAAGGGGCCGCGGCCGCGCGCCCGGATGATGCGGTCGGCCCAGTCGTCCTCGCGGTCGAAGATGTCGGCTTGTGTCTCGTTATCGTTGCGGGGCGATGCGTTTGCATGCTCTCCAAATGCACCAAGCGTTTGCGAGTTAGAAACAACTCCACCCACGCCGTCATTCCGGGGCGCCCGGAGGGCGAGCCCGGAATCCATAACCACGATCGGGAGTATGGATTCCGGGCTCGCGCTGCGCGCGCCCCGGAATGACGATGGGGAGAGAGCCTCCCCAGCACCTTTTGAAGATGTTGGAGCAGGCTGCGCCTTCCTCCGCAGCGCCTCCGACAATTTCCTGATCCGCTCCTCGTCGCGGTCGATCCAGCGGAAGCCGTCGATCTGGCGGAAGCCGAGGCGAACGGCGCAGTATTTGCCACCCATTTCCTCCAGCGTGTTGTCGGCGAAGCTGTAGGACACGTCGATGTTGCGGATCTCGACGCCGTTCTTGCGGGCGTCGCCGACGATCTGGGCCGGCGCATAGAAACCCATCGGCTGCGAGTTCAAGAGCGCGCAGCAGAACGCGTCGGGGTGGAAGCATTTCAGCCAGGACGAGACATAGACGAGCTGGGCGAAGCTCGCGGCATGGCTTTCCGGAAAGCCGTAGGAACCAAAGCCCTTGATCTGGTCGAAGCAGCTCTTGGCGAAAGCGGGATCGTAGCCGCGCGCGATCATGCTGCTGACCATCTTCTCTTCATAAGAGCCGATGGTGCCGACGTTGCGGAAGGTCGCCATCGCGCGGCGCAGGCCGTTGGCCTCCTCGGGCGAGAATTTGGCGGCTTCGATCGCGATCCGCATCGCCTGCTCCTGGAACAAGGGCACGCCGAGCGTCTTGTGCAGCACCTTGTAGAGCTCATCCGCCGGGCCGTGATCCGGCGACGGCGACGGATAGCTCACCTTCTCCAGTTTGTTGCGGCGGCGCAGATAGGGATGCACCATGTCGCCCTGGATCGGCCCGGGCCGGACGATCGCGACCTCGATGACGAGATCATAGAAGGTGCGCGGCTTCAGCCGCGGCAGCATGTTCATCTGCGCGCGGCTCTCGACCTGGAACACGCCGAGCGACTCGCCTCGCTGCAGCATCCGGTAGACTTCGTTGTCGTCCTCCGAGCGGATATCGGAGAGCACGTATCGCTTGCCCTTGTGATCGGCGATCAGGTCGAAGCATTTGCGGATGCAGGTCAGCATGCCCAGCGCGAGCACGTCGACCTTCATCATCGACAACGCATCGACGTCGTCCTTGTCCCACTCGATGAAGGTGCGGTCGTCCATCGCGGCATTGCCGATCGGGACGTAACTATCAAGTCTATCCTGCGTCAGCACGTAGCCGCCGACATGCTGCGACAGATGACGCGGGAAGGTGATCAGCTCCGATGCCAGCTCCACGGCGCGGCGGATCATCGGATTGGCGGGATCGAGCCCGGCCTGGCGCACCTGCATGTCGGAGAGGCCGTCGCCCCAGCTGCCCCACACGGTGTCGGCGAGCACCGAGGTGACGTCCTCGGTCAGGCCCAGCGCCTTGCCGACGTCGCGAATGGCGCTGCGCGGACGATAATGGATGACAGTGGCGATGATCGCCGCGCGGTGCCGTCCGTAGCGGCGATAGACATATTGCATCACCTCCTCGCGTCGCGAATGCTCGAAATCGACGTCGATATCGGGCGGCTCCAGCCGCTCCTTGGAGATGAAGCGCTCGAACAGCAGATCGATCTTGGTCGGATCGACCGAGGTGATGCCGAGCACGTAGCACACGGCCGAGTTCGCCGCTGAGCCGCGGCCCTGGCACAGGATGCCTTGGCTGCGGGCGTAGCGCACGATGTCGTGAACCGTGAGGAAGTAATGCGCGTAGTTGAGCTCGGCGATCAGCGCCAGCTCCTTGTCGAGGACAGCGCGCAGTTTGTCATCGAGATGGTCGCCGAAATAGGTCTTGGCGCCGACCCAGGTCAAATCCTGCAGCTGCCCCTGCGCGGTCTTGCCCGGCGGCACCGGCTCGTCGGGATATTGATATTTGAGCTGGTCGAGCGAGAACACGATGCGGTCGGTGAAACGGAGGGTCTCGGTCACGGCGTCGGGGTGGTCACGGAACAGCCGCGCCATCTCGTGTCCCGGCTTGAGATGGCGCTCGGCATTGGCCTGGAGCCTTCGGCCGATGGCCTCGATCGAGGCTTTCTCGCGGATGCAGGTCAGCACATCCTGCAGCATCCGCTGTCGAGGATGATGATAGAGCACGTCATTGGTGGCGATCAGCGGCACCTTGCTTGAAGCTGCGAGGCGCGACAGCCGCGCCAGCCGGCGCCGATCGTCGCCGCGATACAGCAGGCTGCCGGCCAGCCACACGCCTTCGGCGGGACTGTCTTTCAGCCGCGTGAGAATGGTGGTGAGCGCGGCTTCGTCGAAGCGATGCGGCGGCATCAGCACCAGCAACTGTCCCTCGATGAACTCAAACAGGTCCTCGAAGCTCAGGCGGCAATCACCCTTGGCGACCTTGTCCGCGTCACTGCCGCGCTTGCCGCGGGTGAGCAGCTGGCACAGCCGGCCGTAGGCCGCGCGGTCGCACGGATAGACCAGGATGTCCGGCGTGCCGCAGGTGAACACCAGCCGCGCGCCGTAGAGCAGCTTCGGCTTGTAGCTGAGCCGGTCGTTATTCAGCTCGCTATAGGCGCGCACGACGCCGGCCAGCGTGTTGTGGTCGGCGATGCCGATGGCGGTGAGGCCATATTCGGCGGCCTGGTGCACATAGTCCTGCGGATGCGAACCACCATGCAGGAAGGAGAAATTGGTGGTGACGCCGATCTCGGCATAGGGGATGGGAGTCATGGCGCGGCTGCGAAGGCTGGGGCGGCGCGTTGCCCATGCGATACGAAAGACAGCCCCTCACCAAGCGGCTTGCGCAGCTGCCCACCCTCCCCTGGAGGGGGAGGGTCGACGCGCGCACAGCGCGCGGCGGGGTGGGGTGAGCCCAGCAACCGGTCGTCATTGGGCCCGCTCTTCTCAGCCGTGCGTGAGTTGGCTTCGACGAGCACCGCAGGTGCGGATGGTCCGTCACCCCACCCCGGCTCGCATGCGCGCATGCGAGCCGACCCTCCCCCTCCAGGGGAGGGTGAGCAGCGAGATCGCCGCGAGAGATGTGCGATCCCGGCCCTCATGCGAACAGGCCATGCATGTACCAGGCGGGCTGCACCGGCAGGCCCTCCGGCTGCTCGAACTCACGATCATACAACCCGTCGCGATAGAGCCAGAAGCGCAGGCCGTGCTCGTCCTCGACGCGGAAATAATCGCGCGTGAGGCCCTGCCCGTCCGGCCGCCACCATTCCATCGCGATGCGCTCCGGGCCCTCGGCGCGGACCACGGCATGCGCGGCACGGCGCCAGACGAAGCGCGCGGGCGGGCCGTCCGGCACGCCGGCAATGACCTGGATCGCCTCGGGGTGCGCGAACAGCCGCAGAGGTCGCAGCGGCGGCTCGCCCTCGGCGCGCTCCGGCCAGGCGGCAGCAGTGGCGGCGGCGAGATTTTGCTGCGCCGGCAGCGGCAGCGCCACGCGCTCCGGAACATGGGTATCGACCGGCAGATGCACGACCACGCGCTTGCCGCCGATGCGCGCGGCGATGCGGTCGATCAGTGCCGACAGCTCGTCATTGTCGTGGACATGGGCATCGAGATCGCGCTGCTGCTGCACCACGATCTCGCTGCGGCCAGCAGCGAGCCGGATCATGTCGAAGCCGAAGCCGGGATCGAGCGGATCGTTCAGCGCCTCGAGCCGCTCGCGGAACAGCCGGTCGATGATTGCGGCCTCGGTGACCGGCTGGCCGGTGTCGACCGTGATCACGCGCACCATTCCATCGGTGCGGAAGAAGCAGGCCTCCAGCCGCCGCGCGCCCTTACCCTGCTGCGCCATCGCCGCCACCAGCATCGCGGCCAGACGGGAGAGGCTGGCCGCAATCACCGTGTCGGTCGCGACCGGCTCGGCAAAACGCTTGTCGACGATGTAGTCCGGCGGGACCTTGCGCGGGCTGATCGGCGCATCGGCCTCGCCCAGCGCCTGCGCCAGCACGCGGGTGAAGGCGGCGCCGAACCGCGCGGTGATCTCGTTGCGGCCGCGCGCGGCGACGTCACCGATGGTCTTGAGGCCGGCTCGGCGCAGGCCGAGCGTAATGGCCTCGCTGCCGCCGAGGGCGGCCACCGGCAGCGGCGCCACCGCGGCCGCCTCCTCGCCGTCGGACACGATGCGGCCATGCACCTGGCGGTTCAGTGTACGCGCACAGACGGCGTTGGAGGCGATCGCCGCCGACACAATGAGGCCATGCGCGGTCAGCGCGTCGCAGACCGACTGCATCAGCCTAGCTTCGCCGCCGAACAGATGCACGCAGCCGGTGATGTCGAGCGACAACCCATGCGGCGGGTCGAGCGCCACCAGCGGCGTGAAGCGGTCGCACCAGTCGGCGATGCTCTCCAGCATCTTTGCATCAGCCGCCAAATCGGCTTCGTGCGCGACGAGGTCGGGACAGACCGCGCGGGCATTCGCCAAGGGCTGGTCGAGCGACACACCGTGGCACGCCGCCGCTTCGTCCAGCGCATGGATCAAGAGCGCATTGGCGTCCTTGATGACGACGACCTGCGGCTTGCTCTCAGGCGGAGCGCCTGTGAGTGCCCGCTGTCTTTTGATGCGATCGATGGGCAGGCGCGGCAGCCACAGGCTGAGGATCCGCCGCCGGTTCGCTGAAACGGCATGCATCGGGGGTCCACTCCATGATCCATCGTCCGGTCTGGCCGTGACGGTTGCGAATGAGCTCGGCATCGAGGCGCGGCGCGCCCCACGCCATCCAGGGCGCCGAGGGCAGCGACGGCGCGGTTCGCACGATCCAGCGCGTCTCCGCGGTCGACGGCTCGGGCGCAGCCGCAATGCGCAACATGAGCGCGGTGACGCCGGATTCCTGCGCCGCCAGGGTCAGCTTGCGGCTGGCGACGAGATCGAGCTTTTGCGTCTCGCCCCACACCTCCAGCATCACGCTGCCGAGCGCATCGCAGGCGAGCGCGTCGGCGGCGGTGCGCAAGGCGTGGTCGAGATCGGGCGCGCGCACGATGACGATGCGGCGCGGATCGAGGCCGAGCTCGGCGAGCCCGCTCATCGACAGCGCGCCCATCTCGCGCTCGGCGAAATCCTGCCGGATCCAGATCAGGGGCCGGCGCGCGGCGACACGCGCGGCAAGCCCGCACAGGAAGCCGGTCGCGGCTACCGCCTGGCGGCCGGTCTCGGCGAACACCTCGTGCAGCGCGCCGGTGGCGAGTCCGCCTTGCAGGGTTGCATCCACCTCGTCATGGCCGAGCGCGACCCGGCGCAGGTCGTGTGCGCCATCGGCCACTTCGAGACGGGCAATGCGGCCGCGCAATTGCGCGAGCGTGTCCATGCGTGCGCCGGTCATCCGTCGCCGCTCCTTTCAATCCATCGTGCCGGCGCTGCCGTTCTGTGCAGGGAAGCGAAAAACGAACTTGGCAGTGAACCCGCGACGACCCTCTTTGTTCATGATACGTTCTAATATAAAGCTAACGCCGGACGATGAGTCAATCGGGATTGCCCCGGGTGTGATTCAGGCAATGGAATCAAAGGGATTCGAACGCATGGAGCTGTTGCGCAAACTGGAGATCCTGGCCGATGCCGCCAAGTACGACGCGTCCTGCGCCTCCAGCGGTACCGAGATGCGGGATTCCCGCGACGGCAAGGGGCTCGGCTCGACCTCGCCCGGCATGGGCATCTGCCATTCCTATGCGCCGGACGGACGCTGCATCTCGCTGCTCAAGATTCTGCTGACCAATGCCTGCAACTTCGACTGCCTGTATTGCGTCAACCGCGCCTCCTCCAACGTGGCCCGCGCGCGCTTCACGGTCGACGAGGTGGTGAAGCTGACCATCGACTTCTATCGCCGCAACTACATCGAGGGGCTGTTCCTGTCGTCGGGCATCATCCGCAGCCCCGACTACACGATGGAGCAGGTCGTGAGCGTCGCGCGCAAATTGCGCGAGGAGCATCGCTTCCGCGGCTACATCCATCTGAAGACGATTCCGGAGGCTGACGAGGCGCTGATCGCCGAGGCCGGCCGCTATGCCGACCGGCTCAGCATCAACATCGAGACGCCGCTGGAGGCGAGCCTGACGACGCTCGCGCCGGAGAAGGACCAGCGCGCCATCCGCCGCACCATGGGCCGTCTCCGGCTCAAGCTCGACGAGACGGCGGAGGCGAAGAAGACGGTGCGCCGGGCCAAGCCGCCGCGCTTCGCGCCGGCCGGCCAGAGCACGCAGATGATCGTCGGCGCCGACGACGCCAACGACCGCGTCATCCTGTCGACCTCGGCCAATCTCTACGGCGCCTACAAGCTCAAGCGCGTCTATTACTCCGCCTTCAGCCCGATCCCCGATGCCAGCCGCGCGCTACCGCTGCAGGCGCCGCCCCTGGTGCGCGAGCACCGGCTGTACCAGGCCGACTGGCTGATGCGGTTCTACGGCTTCGATGCCGACGAGATCGTCGAGGAGAACGAAGGCATGCTGCCGCTCGACATCGACCCCAAGCTCGCCTGGGCCTTGCGCCACCGCGACCGCTTCCCGCTCGACATCAACACAGCAAGCCGCGAGGAGCTG
Organism: Bradyrhizobium sp. HKCCYLRH3097; assembly: GCF_051167875.1. Lineage (NCBI taxonomy): Bacteria > Pseudomonadati > Pseudomonadota > Alphaproteobacteria > Hyphomicrobiales > Nitrobacteraceae > Bradyrhizobium > Bradyrhizobium sp. HKCCYLRH3097. The sequence continues at coordinate 269,269 of NZ_JBNPTX010000006.1, read as the reverse complement.
TTGCGCGTGCCCGGCTTCGGCACCCGCACCGTGCAGCGCATCCTCGCCACCCGCCGCACCACCACGATCCGGTTTGCGGATCTGGCCCGGCTCAACGTTGTCCGGAACAAGGTCTTGCCGTTCATCGTTCTCTCCGACCACCGGCCACAGCCGTCCCTGCTCGACGGTGCCAGCCTCAGAGCCCGGCTGCGGCCCAAACCGCAGCAGCTGGGATTCGGATTCTAACGGAAACCGTCATCGCGAGCGCAGTGACATAGCTGCCGTCATTCCGGGGCGCCTCGAAGAGGCGAACCCGGAATCTCGAGATTCCGGGTCTGGTCCTTCGGACCATCCCGGAATGACGCGGCGGCTTCGCTCGCAATGACGAGAGAGATGAGATGCACGTCGTAACCCTCGACAGCGACACTGATTTCGACGGCTGGCGTCAGGCGGCGCGGGCGCTGGCGATGAACGACGTCAAGCCGGCCGATGTCAGCTGGCGCGTCAAGGGCGCGGCGCCCGACCTGTTCGACGATCAGGCCGACACGCAGCTTCCCGAGGTGCCAAAGGGCGCGTTCTCAGTGCCGGCGAGCTTCATGGAGCTCGCCGAGAGCGCGATTCTGCACAATGATCCCAACCGCTTCGCCCTGCTCTACCGGCTGCTGTGGCGTCTGCGGACCAACCACGATCTCATGGAGATCGCGACCGATCCTGATGTCGCGCAGGCCAACGCGCTCGCCCGGGCCGTGCGCCGCGACGTCCACAAGATGCACGCCTTCGTCCGCTTCCGCGAGGTCGGCCGCGAGCGCGAGGCGCGCTACGTCGCCTGGTTCGAGCCGGAGCACCACATCGTCGAGCGCGCCGCGCCGTTCTTCGCCCGCCGCTTCGCCGACATGCCGTGGTCGATCCTGACGCCCAAACTCTGTGCGCATTGGGACGGCAGCCGCGTCAGCTTCACGCCCGGTGTGAGCAAGGCTGAAGCGCCGTCGGAGGACCGGCTCGAAGAGGTCTGGCTGCGTTATTACGCCAGCATTTTCAATCCGGCACGGCTGAAAGTGAAGGCGATGGAGAAGGAGATGCCGAAGAAATATTGGCAGAACCTGCCCGAGGCCAAGCTGATCCAGCCGCTGATCGCGGCAGCCAGCCGGCGCACGTCATCGATGATCGCCGAAGCCGGCACTGAACCCCACAAGCCGCAGAAACGCGTCGAGGAGACCGCGATGAGCCGCAAGCCGAAAGCCCACGCACCGGCTGCCGAGACCTCACGTGATGTCGAGGCCGCCGATCTTGAGACCTTGCGCGAAGAAGCCGCTTCCTGCCGCGCCTGCCCGCTGTGGAAGGACGCCACGCAAACCGTGTTCGGCGAAGGCCCCGCGCATGCGCCGCTGATGCTGGTCGGCGAGCAGCCCGGCGACAAGGAGGATCTCGCCGGCCATCCCTTCGTCGGCCCGGCCGGCCAGATGCTGGACCGCGCGCTTGAAGAGGCCGGCATCGACCGGTCCAAGGTCTACGTCACCAATGCGGTGAAGCACTTCAAGTTCGTGCCGCGCGGCAAGATCCGGCTGCACCAGAAGCCGAACACGCCGGAGATCAAGGCCTGCCGGCAATGGTACGAGCGCGAGCTCGCCGCCGTGCGTCCGGCGCTGGTGGTGGCGATGGGCGCGACCGCCGTGCAAGCGGTGTTCGGCAAGATCACGCAGGTCACCAAGAACCGCGGTCATGTCGCCGACCTGCCCGACGGCCCCAAGGCGATGGTGACGGTGCACCCGTCCTACCTGCTGCGGCTGCCGGATGCCGACGCCAAGGCGCGGGAGTATGAGCGCTTCGTCGAGGACCTGAAGATTGCCGCGGCCGCGATCAAGCGCGCACATGCGGCGTGACGGGCCGGCATGGCCTCGACCGGGCCGCCCCCACGCGACAACGGGGCCTCAGGATTTGCGCGACGTGTAGACGTGCTCACGCAGCAAGGCCTGGATCAGCGCTGCTCGGTCGGGAAAGCCGAGCGACACCGCCACGTCCGTCTCGTCCCGGTCGGGTGCGCCGGCCTGCATCGCGGGCAGGTATCTCGCCATCAGCTCGCCCTCGCTGAGGCCATAGTCCGCCGGACTGCCACCGCCGTCGAGTTCCGTCTGCTTCAGCACGTCGCATTTGTCGCGCGCGCGCGCCAGCAGATCCTCGAAATGGCCGTCGATCCGCGCCCAGTCGGCCAGCGCATTCAGGGCCGAGCCGTTGAGCCCCTTCCTGAACGATCGAATGCGCGCCTCGTCCAGCATCAGCTCCAGAAATTCCGACCGGGTCAGGCGGTTGCGCGCGATCCATGCCTCGAGCTCGGCCGGGTCCATCAAATCCCTGCTCTGCCGAAACCGGATGATCTCCGCGCTCAGCGCTTGGGCGTCGACCCTGATGCCGCGGCGCTTCGCCTCCGATGCCGCGAGAAATCGCGCGATCGCCTTGTCGGACAGGTCGCTGCCGCGCACGGCCAGCAGGCGCAGCTCGTCCAGCAGGTGCGGCGTTCCGTCCGGCATCACCGTCTCGCGCGCTGCGGCCGCCGAACGCTGCGCGTCCTGCATCAGGCCGTCCCATAGCTGGGTGTGCTCGAAGGCGTAATCGACCGCCTTGGGCACCGTGTCTCCGGCAAACCGGCGCCGCATCGTCTGCAGCATCTCCAGCGCATCCTCGCGCTTCTGGTCGACGCGGTGATCCGGCAGCCACGCCTCCAGCGCGTCGATCTCCTGCGCGGCCAGGCTGCCGTCGGACCGCGCGCCCTGCAGCAGCGCCGGGTAGCTGCGCTCGGGATAGAAGCTCGCCTTGCCGAGCGCCTCCAGGACCAGGCGGGACGCCTCCGAGATCACGCCATGGTCGACCGCCTTCTGCAGGGTGAAGCGGATGTTGACCAGCGGCTCGGACAGCGCGGGAAAGCCGAGCTCAGCCGGTCCGTGAATCAGGGCGACCTCGTCGTCGGCCTCGAACACGCCGTCGCGATACGCCGCGAACACCTTGCCGACGCCTTCCATGCCGAACGCGTGCAGCTCGGCCGCGCGCAGCGCGCCCATGCTGGCGCTGCCGAACACGTGGATGCCGTTGGCCATCGCCCACAGGATCTCCTTGTGCCACACCGAGGGCACCTGCTCGAAATAGCCGTCGATGATTCCGATCGCCGCAGGCTTCGCCAGCGCGGCACGATAGACGTCGCCCTGCTGCACCGGCGGGAGATACTCGGCCTCCAATTCGAGCGCCGCGTCGCGCGGATGCAGCGTCGGCCCGGTGAATACGATGCACGTCATAGCGGATGCCCCGATGGCTGATGCCGCGAGATCTGATCGCCGGCGAACGCCCGCGCTCTGCGCCCCGGGCTGTAGTCAGGATTCTTGTCGAAGGTTTCGAGCCCCGGAATGATGATCCTCACCACGGGGATCTCGAACCTGCTCTTGGTGAGATCGACCGCAATCACCTGCCGGACACCGGCGGATTGCAGCCGTTCGAGAACCACGGCGAGATCATCGTTGAACGTCTCCGCTGCCAGCGACGGAGTTTCGCGCAGGCTTCGCGTCGGCGGGCTGTTTCGCAGCAGCGCCCGCTGCTCGCCGAGAAACTGTGCGGCCAATGCCTTCTCGTCATATTCCTCGCGGAACACGTCGTCGCGCGCGCCCGCGATCAGCGTCAGCCGGCTCTGCGCGGCTTCCGTCAGCGCCCGCAGGAAGGCGATCTCTGGCGACAGATGCGCGCCCATGCCCAACGCCGCGTAGAGATCCCGCCCCAGCTCCTCGTCACGATCGAAGATCAGGCACTGGCAGGCGGCGAGCCCGACATCGGAGCTGATGTCCCACGCCACGACCTCGAGGCCCGCGCGCTCGCACATCTCCAGGAGCCGCCGGTTGCCTTCGTCCTGAACCGTCTCGAGCGCGACGCGCCGGCTCTGCTGCTCGTCCGGACTGCGGAGGTGCCAGAGCGTGGTCGCATCGCGCTCCACGACCTCGCAGATGCCGTGCAGGACCGCCTCGATCAGCTGGTTGCCGGACGCCAGCCCGTTCGACGACGAGATGAAGCTGCCGGCCGGCATCTCCGGCCGCGAGGTCGACAGGTTCACCATCTCGAACGGCACCCAGACGTCGGCATCGGCCATGAGATCGCGCCCTTCGATCCACAGCATCTGCAGATCGGGATGGAAACGCCCGCCGGCGATCAGCGGCAAGTCCGCCACGTCGACCACCTCATGGTCGCTGATCAGCTCGGCATAGGTCGCAAGCTTCAGCGGCAATGTGATCGTCTCGGCGTGAAACAGCTCGATCGATTCCATCACGCCCGACGCCTTCGCAGCATCCAGGGTCAGCCCCTTGCCCTGCGACACCGAGACCGAGCGCGAGTTCGGCCGGCAGACCATGGTGACGGGAATGCCGACGCGGTCGAGACCCGTGACGTCAGCAATGCGCGTGATTCCCATTTCTCCCAGGAACGGACGCACCCGCTCGACCGTCTGCGACGGCGGCACCGACCGCTGAGTTCCCCATCGAAAGCTCTTCGGGACCGGACGCGCCAGACGATCCCGATGCAGTGCCGTTCCATTCGCCATCCGCAGCCTCCACACTCAACCGCCGCTGACGTCGTCGCATCAGCCCGCACGGCGGACATCGGCAAAGGCGCCGACCACGACGTTCTGCATCTCCTCGATCGTCTTCTGCACGTCGGCGTCGACCACCGACGAAAACTCCGCGATGCTGTCGAGCAGCGGCTGCCTGCAGAAGCCGCGTAGGCAGAGCTGGATGCGCTTCATCGCGACGCCCTGCTCGAACGCGCCGGACTGCATCGCCAGGCTCCAGAAGTGCAGCAGGCCGTACCAGACGAAACAGGCCTGTAGAAAGGACGGAAACGGCAGCCGGCTGCCGCTCCAGGGCGAGGTGATGCGCGGCAGCGAGCCCTTCGCCGTCGAATCGAGGAACCAGGGCTGTTCCTGCTCCTGCATGTAGAGCAGCGCGTGGATGCCCTCATGGACAAGCGCATCGGCGATGTGGGACTCGTCGATCTCGGGAAGATGCGGGTTGGCGAGGAAGGTGCGGCCGATGTAGTAGCCGTTCGATCCTGACGAGAAGCTGCCCGGGCTCTCCGGATCCTTCTGCAGGATGAGCGCGATGTTGAAGCGCGCCACGAAGCGGGGAAGCCCCGCTTCGGTCCGTTCGAGCGCCGCCCGCGACCGGCGCAGCAGATCATGCAGCCGGTCGATTTCGTCCTCGGAGAACGGCGGGCGCTGCGGCGGGACCGGCCGGTCCTGGCCGGACAGATCCACCTTGACCGCATGCGGGCTGCCGTAATCGGTCACGGGCATGCCCTCGATCTGCGGCCAGATGCAGGCGCCGTCACGCCGATAGCCGCGATCGCCGAGCGCGGTCCACACCTCCCGATCGGCGGTGATCTCGAGTCCCTGGCGCAAGGCCTCAGCCACGAATGAATCGCGCAGAAATCGTCCCTTGTCCTCGGCGTACCGGCCCGGCGCCGACAGCAGACGGAACGAGGTCTCGGGGGCATCGAGAACCCGCATGAAGCCGTCGTCCGCCACGCGATCCATCAGGCTGCGCAGCTCGTCCCCGCCCGCAGGGTCGTCGCGGCCGATCTCGCCGAGGGCTTCGCCCAGCTTCTGCGCGAGCCGGTCGCCATAGGTCGCAAGCACGCCGTCACACACCGCCTCGTAGTCATTCCAGCGCAGAACGTCAGGCATCAGGGTGATCGTCATCGTGCGCACTCCTTCCACGTTCCACTCTCGACCACGCCGCCTTGCAGCAGGCCCGCGCGACAGCGCGCATAAGTCGGCGATCGAGGTCCGACCTCAGCCGATGGCCGGAGATTCCTGCTGCAGCCCCACCGCCCGCCGCAGGGCGGTGTCGAGGAGATGAGCCCGGCGCAGCTTCGTTTCCTCCACCGACGTTCCCAGCCGCTCGCGGACGTGATCGAACAGTTTCAGGAGATCGGCGCACCACACCGTCGGATTGTTGAAGCCCGTCCGCGATGCATAGCGATGCGGAAGATAGCCGCCGGCACACGTGTCGCGCTCGCGGCACGCGCGACAGCCGTCGGGCAGCGGCATGCCCTCGAACACCGCCGCACGATGGAATTCGCCGGCGTGCCGGACGTCCATGAAGTCGGACGTCCGCACATTCAGGCCGGTGCGCGCGGCGCCGTCGTAGCAGACCCGCAGCACATCCAGCCCTTCGATCTCGCCATCGGTGTTGACGAACAGGAAGGTCAGCGGCTGGTTGCCGAGCATGTCGATGCGGCTCTCCCCGCCCTGGACCAGCCACGCGATGTTCCAGAAGATCTTGATCCGGAGGTCCAGCGTGCCGTCCCGCCACCAATCCTCGAAGATCGGGATCAGGAAATCGGCACAGGGTGTCGGTCCATACCGGTCGCGAACCGCCGCGATGGTGTCGTGGGTGAAATCCGGCAGCAGATAGTCGATGGAGGCCGGGCCCAGGCTCGTCAGATGGCGATGCACCGCGGCACCGCTCGCCCCGAGCTGGATCACCGACAGGAAGCGCAGCGGAATCCCGGCGCGGCGCAGCACGGCAAGGCCCTGCTCGACATCGCGATAGGAGCCACGCCCGGCATGATCGACGCGCAGGGCATCATGCACCTCGGGGGTTCCGTCGATGCTGATCCCGAGATCGATGTCGAACCTCTTGATGATCTCGGCCCAGCCGTCGTCGAGCAGCGTGCCGTTGGTCTGCATGCAGAGCTGCACCCGCGCGACGCCCGACAGCCCCTCCTTGATCTTCCGGCACCATGAGCTGAACCGCTCCTGCTTGACCAGGCACGGCTCGCCGCCATGAAAGGTGATCGTCAGATAGCTCTGACCCGTTGCCTGGCAATGGCGGCGGATGCGGTGGATCGCGATCTCGACGACCTCATCATCCATGATCGCGGGCCGCTCTCTCCACGTGCTGTCGCCCTTGTTGTAGACGTAGCAATAGGAGCAGTTCAGATTGCAGCGCGACGCGACCTTGAACACGAAGTGAAGATGGGGACCGTCGTTCATTGGTACGCAATCTCGGCGGTGCGATCGACGAAGATGCGGCCGTCCTCGGTCAGGAACGGCCGGGCACCGTCCAGTACGACCTGCGCCTCCTTGAGCTTGGTCAGCATATTGGCAAGCTCGGCCTGATACTCGGCTGATCCGCCGAACCCTTGCTTCTCGGCCTCACGATAGAAGGCGCAGATATAGGCGATGGCGTGAAAGGCCAGCAGGATCCCGCGCAAGGGCCGCGGCTCCGGCCGCAACGGCGATGCGTAGCGCCCCTGGTGCTGCGGATCCACCAGGGGTCCCGACGCCTCCGCCATGAACAGATGCAGATGCGCGGATTCGTGGACGATGGCCTCCATCACCTGCATCAGGCCGCCGAACAGGTCGGCGTAAACCATCCCGGGCACATCGGCTTGCGACCCGCTGCGGAAATAGGATCGCTCGCTGCTGCGCAGGGGGATCAGGACCCGCGTCACATCGGACACCCAATTCACGCACTCGGGAAACTTCTTCGCGGCGGTCACGAGGATCTCGAGCGCGTTCGTCACCTCGCGCGTCATCCGGGCCTGCTCGTCGGCCGAGAGATCGGTGTGCTCGGCCCAGGTGTCGGGAATCGGAAATCCGAGGGAGTGGCACCCCACGTCGACCGATATGTCGTAGGGCCATTCCTTCATCGGGAGCAGCCCAGCGAGCTCGTTCAGGTCATAGCTGCCGGCCTCGATCCGGTAGCCTCCGACCGGCGACCACAAGGTCAGCGGCTCCGGCGTCGTCAGCGAGGTGGATGCGGTCGGCGCATTCGCCGCCGTCCAGATCGCCACCTGCAGATCACGCTGCGGGCTCTTGTCATGCCCTTCATAGGTGATGGAGTTCATGCAGGGATGACGAAGCCAGTCCGCTTCACGCGCGTTGGCTTCGATGAGCGACGCCTTGAGCGGCTCGCAGTCGAGGCCGAGGCGATCCTCCGGCTGCCATCTCAGGATCCTGTCGTTGAATTTTTCATGCCAGGCAGATTTCGACGGTCGCCAGGTCCACGCGTCACTCATGATCGAGCATGCCTCCGGAAATACGCCAACGAAGCCGGCCGCAAGCTGTCCCGCCGTCAGACAGGACCGCAACCGATGCCGGAATCAAGAGCAGCTATCAGGAAAGGTCACGCTGATGACGGCGACCATTGCCCGTCATCCGCACCAGCGAGTCGCGGGCGGGCCCACGACACGTCACGTCGGAAAGATCCGACATCGCAGGCCCGCTTCGCTCCGTCTGAGCCGAACGATCGATCCATTCACCTGACCGATTTCGGCGCGCCCCCCGCCTGCGGCACGCTAAATTGACCCTTGAGGTCCTTCACCGCCCGTACCTGCGTGAGACGCTCCGCAAGAGCCCCCAACACCGCGGGATCGTTGGCGATTTCACGTTCCATCTCGTCCGGACGCTCCATCGCCGCAAGGCGGCTGAAGACGATGCCGCGCGAGAATGGATTGGTCTTGCTGAAGATCGCTCCACGCGAGAATGGAACGCCTTCTGCCATGATGTCGATCTTCAGAGACGCGCGTGCGATCTCTGAGTCGACTACGGATTTCAGCGCCAGATCGACCTTCTTGCGCATTTCCGCCGGATCGCGATCAGCCATTCCTATACTCCCAGTCGGTTGAGAACCGCCATCGTTCAGAAAGGAAATAGCAACGTCCCGGTACAAGCTCTGTGATCTCGCGCCCTGAACTCACAGAACCTGAAGCAATGTAGCTGTGCTAAGCACTTCGCTCAGGCTGTCCCAATTCGCCAGTCGTCGAAGCCAGAAAAAAACTAACATGAAGCTAGTTCTTTAACAATAGAGTAGTTTGTCAGATACACCTGTTGATTGCTCGAATGAGCGACGCACTGCGGTCGTCTCAGGCCGGCAGTGACCACGCGTGATGACGTCTTGCGCTCTCGGATGTCACCCGCCAGGCATATTGTCGCACCTCATTCCGCGGCAGCGCACATTCTCGCGTAGCTCATGAAGCTCGACGTGCATATGGAAAGCAAAAGGCCCGCGCTCATCGCACGGGCCCTGCCAGTCCACTTTCGTGCCTGATCGCGGCGGTGCCGCTGCACGCGGCCGCGAGCCTCACGCCGCCAGCGTATTCTCCACCACCTTGATGAAGAACGAGGTGCCGTAGACGATCGCCTCGTCATTGAAGTTGTAGGCGGGGTGATGCAGGCCGGCGCTGTCGCCATTGCCGACGAAGATGAAGGCGCCGGGGCGCGCCTCGAGCATGTAGGCGAAGTCCTCGCCGCCCATCATCGGCGGCATCTCGTGCACATTGGCGTCGCCCGCGACCTCCTTGGCGGCGCGGATCGCGATCTCGGTCTGCTCGGCGTGATTGATGACGACAGGATAGCCGCGTGCATAGTTCAGGTCGATCTTGGCGCCGGTCATCTGGGCGACGCCGGTCACGACCTCGCGCACGCGCTTCTCCATCAGCTCACGCACCTTCGGCGTCAGCGTCCGCACGGTGCCGCGCAGCACCGCGCTCTGCGGAATCACATTGCGGGCATTGCCGGCGTGGAACTCGCAGATCGACAGCACCGCGGCCTCCAGCGGGTCGACGCTGCGCGACACGATCTGCTGCAGCGCGGTGACAAGCTGGGCGCCGACCAGAAGGGAGTCGATGCAATTGTGCGGCTTGGCGGCATGACCGCCATGGCCCTCGATCGTGATGTCGACCGCATCGGTCGATGCCATCAGCGGCCCCTGGCGAATGGCAAACGCGCCGACCGGCAGGCCGGGCCCGTTGTGCATTCCGTAAACCTGGTCGATCTTGAAACGGTCGATCAGCCCGTCCTTGATCATCGCGTCCGCACCGCCGCCGCCCTCCTCGGCGGGCTGGAAGATCACCGCGACCTCGCCGGCGAAGTTGCGGGTCTCGGCGAGATAGCGCGCGGCGCCGAGCAGCATCGCGGTGTGACCGTCGTGGCCGCAGGCATGCATCATGCCCGGGGTCTTCGAGGCATAGGGCAGCCCGGTCGCCTCCTCGATCGGCAGCGCGTCCATGTCGGCGCGCAGTCCGAGCACCTTCACCTCGCCGTGGCCGGGCTTGCGGCCCTTGATGACGCCGACCACGCCGGTCTTGCCGAGGCCCGTCACGACCTCATCGCAGCCGAACTCGCGCAGCCGCTCGGTGACGAAGGCCGCCGTCCGGTGCACGTCGTAGAGCAGCTCCGGATGCGAATGGATATCCCGCCTCCAGGCCTGGATATCGGGCTGCAGATCGGCGACGCGGTTGACGATGGGCATGGGGAATCTCGTAACTCCGGTGGGACTTTGCGCCTGTTTAGCATGCAAAAGCCGCACCGCCCAAGATAAGGGCTGCGCCCGTCTCATGGCTCGGTCAACCAGCCATGAACGTGGCGCTTGTCCGGCCCCGTCTGAGCTGACTAAAAGCTGGCAACGATGGGAAGGGAATGCCGATGCCGAGACAGCTCGAGGGGGATTACGACTATATCGTGGTGGGCGCCGGCACCGCCGGCTGCATCCTCGCCAACCGGCTGTCGGCCGATCCGAAGCGCCGCGTCCTGATTCTCGAGGCCGGCGGCAATGACAATTGGATCTGGTTCCATATTCCGGTCGGCTACCTCTTCGCGATCGGCAATCCGCGCTCGGACTGGATGTTTCGCACCGAGGCCGAGCCGGGGCTGAACGGCCGCTCGCTGGCCTACCCCCGCGGCAAGGTGATCGGCGGCTGCTCGGCGATCAACGCCATGATCTCGATGCGCGGCCAGGCCGCTGACTACGACCATTGGCGCCAGCTCGGTCTCGCCGGTTGGAGCTATGCCGACGTGCTCCCGGTGTTCAAACGGCTGGAGGATCATTTTCTCGGCGAGAGCGAGCATCACGGCACCGGCGGCGGCTGGCGCATCGAGGCGCCCCGGCTGTCCTGGGCGGTGCTGGACGCGGTCGGCGATGCCGCCGAGCAGATGGGCCTCCGCCGCATCCCCGACTTCAATACCGGCGACAATGAAGGCATCAGCTATTTCCACGTCAACCAGAAGCGCGGCCGGCGCTGGTCTTCCGCGCGGGGCTTCCTCAAGCCGGCGCTGAACCGGCCGAACCTGCGGCTCGAAACCAACGTCCTCGTCGACCGCCTGATCGTCGAGAACGGCCGCGCCGTCGGCGTGCGCTACCGGCAGAACGGCGAGACCATCGAGGCGCGCAGCAGGGGCGAGGTGATCCTCAGCGCCGGCTCGATCGGCTCGGTGCAGGTGTTGCAGCGCTCGGGCATCGGCCCGGCCGACTGGCTCGGCGAGCTCGGCATCGATGTCGTCCTCGACAGACCGGGCGTGGGACGCAACCTGCAGGACCATCTGCAGCAGCGCGCGATCTACAAGGTCACGGGCGTGAAGACGCTGAACGAGACGTACTACTCGCTGGTGCGGCGCGGCCTGATGGGGCTCGACTACGCGTTCCGGCGCCGCGGGCCGCTGACCATGGCCCCGTCGCAGCTCGGCATCTTCACGCGCTCGGATGCGACGCGCGACCGCGCCAACATCCAGTTCCACGTGCAGCCGCTGTCGCTCGACAAGTTCGGCGATCCCCTGCATCGCTTTCCCGCGATCACGGTCAGCGCCTGCAACCTGCGTCCGACCTCGCGCGGCACGGTCCGGATCAGGTCGGCGGGGATAGACGAGGCGCCATCGATCGCGCCGAACTACCTGGCGACCGAGGACGACCGCCAGGTGGCGGCCGACGCCATCCGCGTCACCCGCCGGCTGATGAAGCAGAATGCGCTCGCCGCCTACAGGCCGGAGGAATATCTGCCCGGCCCATCCGTCGGCGATGACGACGCGGCGCTGGCCAAGGCCGCCGGTGACATCGGCACGACGATCTTTCATCCGGTCGGCACGGCGAAGATGGGCTCCCCTGATGATCCGATGGCCGTGGTCGACGAGCGGCTGCGCTTTCGCGGCATCGAACGGCTGCGCGTCGCCGATGCCTCGATCATGCCGACCATCACGTCAGGCAACACCAACACGCCGACGGCGATGATCGCGGAGAAGGCGGCGTCGATGATCTTGGAGGATGGGCGCTAGGCGCTCACGTCCAGCAACCACCGCTGCCGTCATTGGGAGCGAAGCGGCGAACCGAAGCAATCCAGAGCCTCGTCCCCACTCTGGATTGCTTCGTCGGCTTCGCTCGCAATGACACCATCAATGAACGGTGGCCTTTGACGTCAGAGAGGTTCAGCTTCAAATGATCCGCGCCACCAGCGGAACCCGGCGCAACAGTGCTGCTGCGAGCCAGCTCACCGACAGCGTGCCGATCAGCACGATCGCGAACTTCACTCCCGCCGGCCACGCCGGGTCGTAGACCAGATATTGCAGCCACAGCAGCGGCAGGAAGTGCAGCAGGTAGATGCCGTAGGCCGACGGCTGCAGGCGATCCATCAGCGTCAGCGGCGCCTTCGCCCAGCGCAGGAAGAAGGTCGGCACGCCGAACGCCATCGCGGCGCAGAAGCTCGCCACCGCCATGCCATAGGCCGCGCGCCACCACGGTGGCGGGGAATCGAAATCGGCGATCCAGTTGTGATGCGCGTAGGCCAGCAACAGGATCGCGCCATAGCAGCCGTAGGAAAGACCGAACCAGGTCCACCAGCGCCGCACCAGCGCGCCGTCGGCTGCGAACGGCCCCGTCCGCAGCCCGGCTGCGCCGATCGCGACGCCGCCGACGAAGAAGGCCGGATAGAGCAGCACCCGGCTCGCCTGCAGCGGCAGCGGAAAATGTCCGGGCATGAACCAGAATCCGTCACCGAAGCCGAGATGCGGCGGCAGATAGACCAGGTTGGCGATCACGAGGAAGATCAGGAAGCCAGTGAGCGGATAGTGCAGCACCATTCCGGCCCAACGCCCGAGTGCGCCGACCGCCTGCGGTGCCAGGACCCAGACGAACGCAGCCAGCATATCAAACCCCAGCAGTACGCCGAGAAACCAGGCCGAGCCGGACGGCCACGGCCCCTCTCTGATCATCCGCCACCACACCGCGCTGAACTGATCCTCCGCCACGTAGTAGCGGTAGTAGGCGATCGGCATGATCACGAAGATCGACACCATATAGGGCACGCCGAGCCGCAGCGCACGGCGCCCGACATAGTCCGACGCGCCCCTGCCCGCCAGGCTTGTCGGCACGAACAGGCCGGAGATGAAGAACATGCACGACATGAAGTAGCTGTCGTTGAACAGCGCGACGAGATCGAAGCCGAGCCAGTGCATGCGGTCGCCGCCCTGGCCGAAATCGGTGTAGTTGATGGCGGAGTGATAGAGCACGACCGAGAGCGTGATGAAGGTCCTGGCGCGGTCGAGCGGCACGATCCGATCGCGCGACGTCTCGGTTCGTTGCAGGGTCGGGGTCACGCGCTCATGCATCGACGTCGCATCCAGTCCATCAGCCGCCCCTCGGCGGCGCGCGCCGCTCATATCATTCGCCCGGCCCTGCGCCGACATCCTGCGTGACCAGGTGAGCCGTCGGCCATTGCCGCCATGATCACGAACACGTCATCGCGTTTCGATCGCGAGAAGCCGGGAATAAAACCGGGCCGCGACCGCTCTTCTCACCCGCAAGCCCGATGACGGGCAACGGGAGATGACGATGAGCCTTGGTGATCATGACGAGAACGGCGTCAGCCGCCGCAAGGTGCTGGAGTGCATGACATGGGCGGGCACGGGCGTGCTCTGGACGCTGTCGGGCGGCGTGCCACGTTCGCTCGGCCTGGTCGACGCGGCGCGGGCGGCCGAGCAGCCCGCCTCCGGCCTGACCTTCCTGCAGATCAGCGACAGCCATGTCGGCTTCGACAAGCCGGCCAATCCCAACGCGACCGGCACGCTCGAGGAGGCCGTCAACCGCATCAAGGCGATGCCGGTGAAGCCGGCCTTCATGATCCATACCGGCGACATCTCGCATCTGTCGAAGGCAGCCGAGTTCGACGATGCCGACCGCATCATCTCGCAGTCCAGGCTCGACGTGCACTACGTGCCGGGCGAGCACGACTTCCTCGACGAGGACGTCAAGCTCTACAAGGAGCGCTACGGCAAGGGCACGCGCGGTGCCGGCTGGTATTCGTTCGATGCCAATGGCGTGCACTTCGTCGGGCTCGTCAACGTGGTCGATCTCAAGGCCGGCGGGCTCGGCAATCTCGGCGCCGAGCAGCTTGCCTGGCTCGAGCAGGATCTCAAGGGCCGCTCGAAATCGACGCCGATCGTCGTGTTCGCGCACATCCCGCTGTGGACGGTGTATCCGCAATGGGGCTGGGGGACCGAGGATGGCGGGCGCGCGCTCGACAGCCTGAAGGGCTTCGGCTCGGTGACGGTGCTGAACGGCCATATCCATCAGGTGATGCAGAAGGTCGAAGGCAACGTCACCTTCCATACCGCGCGCTCGACCGCCTTTCCGCAGCCGGCGCCGGGCACGGCGCCCTCGCCCGGCCCGATGAAGGTCGAGGACGCCAGGCTGCGCAGCCTGCTCGGCATTGCCAGCATCGACTTCAAGGTCGGGGCCGAGCGGCTCGCGATCATCGACACGCCGCTTGCGGGCTGAGGGACGAAAACGCGATGATCCAGCCTGTTCTTCGCGGTGCCGGCTTGGCCGCCGTACTGCTTGTTTGCGCCACGCCGCTGCGCGCCGAGACCATCAAGGTCACGATCGACAATTTCACCTTCACCCCGACCGAAGTGACGGTGAAGGTCGGCGACACCGTCACCTGGACCAACCACGACGACATTCCGCACACGGTGGTGTCGGCCGGGAAATACCGATCGAAAACGCTCGACACCGACGACAGCTTCTCCTTCACGTTCGCAGCCGCCGGCGACTACAAATATTTCTGTTCGCTGCATCCGCACATGACGGGGCTGGTCAAGGTTGAGTAGCATCGCGAACCAGGGCATGAGCATCGTCGGATGGGCCGGTCGGCGGCGTACCGCCGGCCGCGCCGTGCGACCGCGAACCGGGCCGGAGACCTCGCCGGTGACGACAGCCAGTGACGATCCCGAGAAGGCGCGACGCTTCCGCGAGGCGGCGCTGCCCTATCTCGACGATGCCTACACGCTGGCGCGCTATCTGCTGCGCAACGCCGCCGACGCCGAGGACGCGGTGCAGGAATGCTACCTGCGCGCGCTGAAGCATTTCGACACCTATCGCGGCCCGGCGATGAAACCGTGGCTGTTCGCGATCCTGCGCAATGTCTGCCACGCCGAATTCGCGCGCCGGGCCGGCGCGCCGGTCAAGGCGCTCGATGACGCGCCGGAAGCGGCCGAGCAGCCCCCGCTGTGGCAGGAGAGCGCCGAGACGCCGGAAGGCGCCGTGTTGCGGGAACGTGATGCCTCGGCGATCCGCCGGCTGATCGACACGCTGGCCGAGCCGTTTCGCGAGACGTTCGTCATGCGCGAGGTCAACAATCTGTCCTATCGCGAGATCGCGGAGGCCGCCGGCGTGCCGGTCGGCACCGTGATGTCGCGTCTTGCCCGCGCCCGCGCGATGCTGCGCGCCGCCTGGCTCGCGCAGGAGGAGCATAAGCCATGACCTGCGATAAAGCCGAGATCCTGATCCACGCGCTGGCCGATGGCGAGCTCGATGCCGGCCACGCTCGTGAGGTCGAAGCCCATGTTGCGACCTGCCCGCGCTGCGCCGCGGAGCTTGCCGCGGTCAGGCAGATGAAGCAGATGCTCGCCGGCACCGACCTCGGCTACAGGGCGTCCCCTGCCTTGCGCCAGCGCATCGAAGCCGCCCTGCCGCCGGCCGATGCGGCCTCCATCATCCCGCTCGCTGCAGTGCCGCCGAGCCGCCGCACGCTGCTGCGAGGCTTCGCCCTGGGCTCGGCGGTGTCGGCGCTGGCCGCCACCGGCCTCGTCGCCATCGTGCTGCGCAATGACGACCAGCAGCGGATCGAGGCCGAGATCGTCTCGGCGCATCTGCGCTCGCTACAGGCCGGCCACCTCACCGACGTCATCTCGACCGACCAGCACACCGTCAAGCCCTGGTTCAACGGCAAGCTCGACGTCGCGCCGCCGGTGATCGATCTGACCGCGCAGGGCTTCACCCTCATCGGCGGGCGGCTCGATTACGTCGACGCACGCGCGATCGGCGCGGTGGTCTATCGCCGCCGCCAGCACGTGATCAATCTGTTCGTGGCGCAGACCTCGTCCACCGAGCGCCGCGCCGCACGGATGGACACGATCCAGGGCTTCAACATCCGCTCTTGGCGCGACCGCGGCCTGAGCTATTGGGCGGTCAGCGATATCGGCGCCGACGAACTCAACGAGTTCGGCGAGCGGTTCGAGCGCGCGATGGGTGCGAACAAGGAGGGGTGAAGCGCTCTTGCGCTTCAGTCATTGCGAGCGAAGCGTGCCCACGGTCTGTCCGGAGACGAACTGAAACGGTGGGCACGGCGCCACGCGCCTTTGCCCACCCAATGCGAACATCACGCCGACTTGCGGATCGCGTTGTCGACGAGGGTCTTGCCGAGCGACCAGATCGCGCCGGGGACCTTGTGGCTCTGCGCGATGACGTCGTCGAAGGCGCGCTCGATCCAGGCGCAGTCCTCTTCGGTGATGGTCAGCGGCGGCAGCAGCTTGATCGTGTGCAAGCCGTGGCCGGCGACCTGGGTCAGGATCTTGTGATCCTTGAACAGCGGCACCGTGATGAGCTGGCAGAACAGGCCCTTGTTGGCGCTCTCCAGCATGGTCCACGACGCCTTGAGGCGCAGCGATTTCGGCGGACCGAACTCGACGCCGATCATCAGTCCCTTGCCGCGCACTTCCTTGAGCAGCTCGTAGCCCGGCACCATCCGCGTCAGCGCCAGCCGCAGCTCGGCGCCGCGCTTGGCTGCGGCCTCCACCAGCTTCTCGGCCTTCATCACCTCGAGCGTGGCAATGCCGGCGGCCATCGCGAGGTCGTTCTTGGCGAAGGTCGAGCCGTGCACCACGGCGCGGTCCATGCGGTTGAAGATCTTGTCGAAGATCTGCTTGCGCGTCAGCAGCGCGCCGACCGGGACATGGCCGCCGGACAGCGCCTTCGACAGCAGCACCATGTCGGGTTCGACGTTCCAATGTTCCACCGCAAGGAACCGGCCGGTGCGGCCCATGCCGGTCTGGATCTCGTCGGCGATGAAGATGGTGCCGTATTTCTTGCAGAGCGCCGCGGCGCCGGGCAGGAACTCGTCGGAGGGCATGTTGACGCCCTTGCCCTGGATCGGCTCGACGATGAACGCTGCGATCTCGCGCGACGACAGCGCCTGCTCGAGCGCGGCCAGATCGTTGAAGGGGATCGCCGTGCAGCCCGGCAGCAGCGGCTCGAAGCCGTTGCGGAAGTTCGAATCATCGGTCAGCGACAACGCGCCGTAGGTGAGACCGTGATAGGAGTGCCCGCAATAGACGATGCCGGGCCGGCCGGTCGCGCCACGCGCGAATTTGATCGCGGCTTCCACCGTCTCGGCGCCGGAATTGGCGAAGAACACCTTGTCCAGATACGGGACATATTCCAGCAGCCGCTCGGCAAGAACGCCCGCCAAGGTCGAGACGTCGAGCTGAACGAGATTCGGCAGATCGGTGTCGAGGACGCTTTTCAGCGCGGCGCGCAGCGTCGGATGATTGCGGCCGATTGCAAAGACGCCAAAACCGCTGAGCAGGTCAAGATAACGGGCGCCATCACGATCGTAGAGATATTGCCCTTGTCCCTTCTGGAACCCAACATCATATCCAATCGTCTTTAGAACGCGGACAAGCTGCTCGTTCAGATGCCGAGAGTGCATCGTGCTGCGCTGCGCTTGGCGCTCCACAAACATCTCGGAAACGTCTAGATTGGGTTTTAGCATCGGCTACATACTTCGGTTGATGGACGTGACGTCAACTGAAAACGCGCAATGCGGCGTTTTGCCCTCATTCGCACCATCAAAGCAAGCACGGGTTTCTGCCAATGTTGCATCGCCTTAGATATCTCATGTCGACGACACTAGCATACTCCGCAGTCGTGTTCGCAGCAGGAATTTCTTCCGCGCTCGCGGCCGACCCCACCGGCGACTGGCGGGTCGCCGACGGCGTCGCTAACATCCGAGTCGCACAATGTAATGGCAGCATGTGGGGCGTCGTGGCCTGGGAGAAGACCCCGGGCGGACGCGACAGCAACAACCCCGATCCGGCCCGCCAGAGCCGGCCGACGCTCGGCATGCCGATCCTGATCGACATGAAGAAGAAGCCCGGCGCAGACGCGTGGGAAGGCCAAGTCTACAACGCCAAGGATGGGCAGCTCTACAGCTCCACCATCACGCCGGTCGACCCCGATCACCTGGAGATCAAGGGCTGCGTGCTCGGCTTCCTGTGCGGCGGCGAGACCTGGACGCGGGTTGCTCCGCCGATCCCGTCGAGCCCCGTAAACAGCATGGCCAAAGGTACACAGAAACCAATCGCGCCGGCCCCTGCCCCGGCGGCCAAGACCACGACCGGCGTCGGCAGTGGCGCAACCGCATCGGCCAAGCCGGGACACAAGCCCGCGGACCAGGTCGGCGATATCTGCCTGCTGCCCGATATTGCGCGCGCCCGCTAGTTGGCGTCCGTCACCCGAACAAAAAAGCGGCCGAGAGATCGGCCGCTTTTTCTATTCGGTGATCAAGAGCCCTCTTGCTCCTTGACCTCGCGAGGCTTGCCCATCAGGGCCGGCTGGAACAGCAGCACGGCGGCGAGCGTGGTGACCAGCGACAGCGCCAGCAGCTTGCCCATGCTGGACGTGCCGGGATGGCTCGACAGCCACAGGCTGCCGAATGCGGTCGCCGTCGTCAGTGCGCTGAAGAAGATCGCCCGGGTCAGGCTGGTCTGGAGCAAATTGGTGCGGCCGCCGCGCCACGCCACCACGTAGTAGATCTTGAACGCGACGCCAATGCCAAGCAGGAGCGGCAGAGCGACGATGTTGGCGAAGTTCAGCGGCAGCTTGATCAGCACGCAGATCTCCAACGTCACGGCGCCTGCGACCAGCAGCGGCACGATCGTCATCAGCACGTCGGTGAAGCGCTTCAAGGTCACCCACAGCAGCAGGCTGATCACGACCAGCGAGTAGATGCCGGCGTGGATGAATGCCTTAACGATCGTGTCACCGGACTTCAGGATCGAGACCGGCCCGCCGATCGCGTTGGGCTCGGCCGTCAGGACGGCGTTGGCGAATCGCCTGAGATTGTCGTTGTCGTTCGGATCGCCCTTGGGCTGGGCCTCGACCCGAATCAGTCCGTCCTTGCTCTTCCACTGCGACACCAGTTCCGGCGGCAGGTTCGCGAGGCTGACCGGCTGCGCCTGCAGGGTGGCGCTGAGCTGCGTCAGCGTGATCTTCCACGGCTCGACGAACACCGCCTGTGCCTTGTTGCGAACCGCCTCGCTCGCGCCCGCGAGCCTGGCAAGCGCGTCTGCGAGCCGCCGCGACGCGACCGCGCCCGGCCCACTGCTCTCGCCCGCGGTGCGCCGGAGATTGTCGACGGTCGAGTTCAGGGCGTCGACATTCTCCTTGTCGCTCGGCGCCGCATCGACCTGATCCGGATTGAGCGCAGGCCCCAGCACCTTCGCGCCCTGCGCGATCAGCTTCAGCTTGGCCGGCTGGTCCTCGGGAACGAAGCTGTCGAGCGACATCACGCGCGCCACTTCGGGGAGCTTCTCGAGCTTGGCCTCGATCGCCTTGGCCTCGGTCTCGGAGCGCGTCAGCACGTCGATCGCGTTGGCGCCCGTGTTCGGATCCTTTCGCAGGTCGAGATAGGTCGCGATCGACTCGGCGCGCGGATTGCGCAGGTTCATCGGGTTGAAGTCGAACTTCATGTAGTAGAGCAGCGGCAGGCCGGCGACGACCAGACCGAGCGTGCCGACGATGATCGGCACGCGGTGCTTCTCCAGGAAATGATCGACCGGCGCCAGGAAGGCATAGCCGACCGGCTCCTTCTCGCCAGGCGGATTGAGAATCCTCAGCAGCGCCGGCAGCACCGTGATCGACGACAGGAACGCGATGATCATGCCGGCGCCGGCGATGGCGCCGAGCTCGGAGATGCCCTTGTAGTCGGTCGGCAGGAAGCACAGGAAGCCGGCAGCCGTTGCCATCGCCGCGAGCGACAGCGGCACCGCGGAGCGGCGCGCGGCTTCCGCCAGCGCCTCCGGCAGATTGTCGTTCTTGAATCGCTCGGAGCGGTAGCGCACGCTGAACTGGATGCCGAAATCGACGCCCAGGCCGATGAACAGCACGGCGAACGCAACCGACAGCAGATTGAGCGAGCCGACCATCATCAGGCCGACGGCCGTGGTGAGGGCGAGGCCGATGAACAGGTTGATGAACACGGCCGAGATGATCTTGGCCGAATGCAGCGCCAGCCACAGGATGATCAGCACGACGACCACGGTGCCGATGCCGTTGACGACGGCGCCCTCCTGCACGGTGGCGTATTCCTCGTTGGCGATCGGCACCGGACCGGTCAGCCGCACGCGCGCGTGAAAGCGGTTGGGGAAATCGAGCTCGGCCGCGGCCTGCCGGATCGCATCGGTGGCGGCCTTGCCGGGCTCCAGGGCCTGGTAGTCGAGGATCGGCTTGAACTGGATGAAGGCGCGCTTGTCGCTGTCTTCGAGCGGCTTGTCGGAGATCAGCTGGCGCCAGGAAAAGGTCGCATCGCCCTTGTCGAGCACGGTCTCCACCGTCTGGGAGATGTAGTCGAACGGCCGTGCGGCATTGTCGAGCTTGACCTGGCCGCGCTTGACGCCGGCAAGGCCGGTCTCCAGCGCACCGGTCAGGCCGCGGATCGAGGGGTCCCCGGCCATGATCTCGACGAGCGGCGCTGCCGCCGCGAACTGGTCCGTGAGCTGCTTGACCTCCTCGGTCGGCAGGAACAGCAGGCCGTTCCTGGCGAAGAACTCGCCGCCGCCGAGCAACTCGACCGATGAGAAGTTCGCGGTGTCGCCCTTGAGCTTCTTGGCGAGCGCATCGGCCGCCACACCTGTCATCTCGGGCGTCGCCGCTTCGACCACCGCCAGGATCATCCGATCGCGATCGAAGGCCTGCTCATATTGCTGGTCGCGCTTGCGCCAGTCGAGATCAGGCGAAATCAGCTTGTTGATGTCGGTATTGATCGAGAAATGACGCGCCGTATAGAAGCCCGCACCTACGGAGAGCAGCAGGGCCGCAATCAATGTCGGCCAGGCAAACCGGGTGCAGGCCTTGACGATCGAGACGACAAACGTGGTCAGCACTTCGTGACTTTCTAATGTTTAGAGAGCTGGGCGGAAACGTCCGCTTCATGGCGGAGTTCCCCGATCAGGGCGAGCCCCGGACGCACACATCCTGAGCGGCGCCCCGACCCGGCCTGGCCCAACCTTGAAGACGAGGGTGGTCCGTCGACGGCGGATCAGGTCGAACGATGCACGGAACCGTCGGGGCGGCTGATATAGCGGCTGTTCTCGGCGGTAAAGTGACGAACGAGTGAGAGCATAACCAACTCAATTAATTGATCTAATTTATAATTACCAAATTACCGGCGACCTGTCGCGAGCTGTGTGCGACGTGTCACATGCGAGCCACTTGCAGACCGGCTTTCTTCTTCGCTCGATTTTTGACACAAAGTCCTGCGTTTCCATCCGTGTGGCGGGCCATTGGGCATTCGCTGGTGCGATTATTGCAACCCTGTCGCACGCACGGAGGTGCCAGGTCGAAAGTGAGGCAACGTGGCTGGACGTCCAATGCAGGTGTATCTCGCGCAGCCGCGCGGTTTTTGTGCTGGAGTCGTGCGTGCGATCGAGATCGTGGAGCGCGCGCTGGAGAAGTATGGCCCGCCGGTCTATGTGCGTCATGAGATCGTCCACAACAAGCACGTGGTCGAGAGCCTGAAGGCCAAGGGCGCCATCTTCGTCGAGGACCTCTCCGAGGTCCCCCCGCGCGCCGTCACCGTGTTCAGCGCCCACGGCGTCGCCCGGACGGTGGAGGAGGAAGCGGCCGCCCGCGGGCTGCCGGTGCTCAATGCCACCTGCCCGCTGGTGACCAAGGTCCACAACCAGGGCAAGCGCTACATGTCCAAAGGCCGTACCCTGGTACTTATCGGCCATGCCGGCCACCCGGAAGTCGAGGGAACCATGGGCCAAGTTCCCGGCCCGGTCCATCTGGTGCAGAACGTGGCCGATGTGGCCACCCTGCCCCTGCCGGTCGATACCCCGCTGGCCTATATTACCCAGACCACGCTCAGCGTGGACGACACCAAGGACATCATTTTAGCCCTTCAAGCCCGCTTTACAGACCTTCAAGGTCCCGATATCCGGGATATCTGCTATGCGACACAGAACCGGCAATCTGCGGTAAGGGACTTAAGCAAGCTGGTGGACGTCATCCTGGTGGTGGGCGCCGCCAACAGCTCCAACTCGAACAGACTGCGCGAGATCGGCACCGAGGCCGGGGTCGCAAGCTATCTGATCGCTGATGGCAGCGAGCTCGATCCGGTTTGGCTGAAGGATGCCAAGGCCGTCGGCATCACCGCCGGCGCCTCGGCTCCCGAAGTTCTCGTCGACGACGTCATCGAAGCCCTGCGGCGCATCGGACCGGTCGAGGTCGCGGTGGTCCCGGGGCGGGAAGAAAACATCGAATTCCGCCTGCCGGCCGAATTGGTCGCGGGCTGATCGGTCCTCGTTTGGTCCAGAAAGAAGAGACGTAATGGCAATCCCCTTCCATAAGGAACTGCGTATCGGGGCCTATCTGATGAAGCAGAAGCTTCTCGGCCGGAAACGCTATCCGCTCGTGCTGATGCTGGAGCCGCTGTTCCGCTGCAACCTGGCGTGCGCCGGCTGCGGCAAGATCGATTATCCCGACGCGATCCTCAACCGCCGCATGAGCGCGCAGGAGTGCTGGGACGCGGCCGACGAGTGCGGCGCGCCGATGGTCGCGATCCCCGGCGGCGAGCCGCTGATCCACAAGGAGATCGGCGAGATCGTGCGCGGCCTGGTCGCCCGCAAGAAGTTCGTCTCGCTCTGCACCAACGCGCTGCTGCTGGAGAAGAAGCTCGACCTGTTCGAGCCGTCGCCGTATTTGTTCTTCTCGGTGCACCTCGACGGCCTGCGCGAGCATCACGACAAGGCGGTGTCGCAGAAGGGCGTGTTCGACCGCGCCGTCTCCGCGATCAAGGCCGCCAAGGCGCGCGGCTTCACCGTCAACGTCAACGCCACGGTGTTCGACGGCCATCCCGCCGAGGAGATCGCCAAGTTCCTGGACTTCACGACCGAGCTCGGCGTCGGCGTGACCATGTCGCCCGGCTATGCCTATGAGCGCGCGCCGGACCAGGAGCACTTCCTCAACCGCACCAAGACCAAGCAGCTGTTCCGCGACGTCTTCAAGCTCGGCAAGGGCAAGAAGTGGAATTTCATGCATTCCGGTCTGTTCCTCGACTTCCTGGCCGGCAACCAGGAGTTCGAGTGCACCCCCTGGGGCATGCCTGCGCGCAACATCTTCGGCTGGCAGAAGCCCTGCTATCTGCTCGGCGAAGGCTACACCAAGACCTTCAAGGAGCTGATGGAGACCACCGACTGGGACTCCTACGGCACCGGCAAGTACGAGAAGTGTGCCGACTGCATGGCGCATTGCGGTTACGAGGCCACCGCCGCCAATGCGGCGCTGACCAACCCGATCAAGGCGATGTTCGTGTCGCTGCGCGGCATCAAGACCGAGGGTCCGATGGCACCGGAGATCGATCTCTCCAAGCAGCGCCCGGCGCAGTACGTGTTCTCGTCGGAGGTGCAGAAGCGCCTCTCCGAGATCCGTCACGACGAGGCGATCGAGGCGCAGCAGAAGGCCTCGACGGCCGCCTGATCTTCACGGCTCTGATCAATCAAAAGGCCGCCGAGTGATCGGCGGCCTTTTTCATTGAACTGATCTGTGGATCGGGATGGACGCTACGCTCGGCGATGAGCAAACGGCTCACGCCTCGGCAGCGGCCAGCGTCTCGGTCTCGAGGAAATGCTCAGCCGCCAGCATGCCGCTCAGCAGCAGGTCGCGCGCGCCGCGCAGCGAGCGCAGGGCGCGATTGAACTCGATGCCCGTCGACACCAGGCCGCGCAGTACGGCCGGATTGCGGGCGACGCCGCGCAGGATCATCGGCAGGTCGATGTCGCCGTTTGGCTTGATGGCGTCCTTGGCAAGCGACGGGAGGGTGCGATGGGCGGGATCGGAGATCACCCGCAGCGCCGCGAACGGCAGCCCGTACTCGGCGGCATAGGCGGCGGCGATGTGGCTCTCCATGTCGACCGCGGCCGCACCGGTCTTCATGCGCAGCGCCGCCTTGCGGGCCTGGGCCACCACCACCTCTTCGGCCCCGGCGAGCACGCCGCGCACAACGCGGCGCTTCTTCAGGGCGGCGCGGGCGATGTGCTCCTCGCGCAGCGACAGGCCCGACAGCCAGCGGGCATCGCCGGCGGTCACTTCGGTGGCGACGACGATGTCGCCGGCCTTGAGGCTCGGATCGAGACCGCCGGCCACGCCGAAGCTGACGACGCCGCGGATCGAGGTCGGATCGAACACGGTGAGCAGCGAGCGCAACTGCCTGGGGTCGCTCGAGCTGCAGATCACCATCATGCCGGGCCCGGCAGCAATCCGGGCCTCCTGCACCAAGCCCGTCACGACCAAGACCGGCCGCGAATCAATCGGGCGATCCGCGGACGTGTCGTCCCCCATCCCCAACTTCACAATCCGACCCCTGACACCTTCTCGGACGTCGCGTGATCCGACGTCTCCGTCTCTTGTTCCAAAGCCTCAGCCACGGCGGCGCCAGAGCGGAAAGGCCTTAACAAACCGAGGATTACGCAGAAAAAATCCGCGAGGAAACCCCGTTTGCGCCGCACTGCACCGGCACCTGATGCGTTTTTTGCCCGGTGTTGCCATTTGGCCCCGCCGATCCCTGTTCCGTCCTGGAACAGATTGCGCCGGTGCCACCGGGCGTGGAACTTTAAGCAAGAACCACGCCACGAAAATGTGAGACTCACGGCAGGCGGCATGACGGCGCGGGCAGATTCGGCCGCCCCTGCGCGGGTCAACCGTGCCCGAGCAGGAGATTCGCAGCGCGGTCGCCGGAGCGCACCGAGCCTTCGATGGTTGCCGGCAGGCCGGTATCGGTCCAGTCCCCCGCCAGAGCGAGATTGCCGAACGCCGTCTTCGCTCCCGGTCGGAGCGCGTTCTGCTCGGGCGTCGCCTCGAAGGTGGCGCGACGCTCGCGCACGATCTGCCACGGCGGCAGCTCCGCCGTGATCCCGGCGGCCTTGCAGACGTCGGCCCAGATCGCGGCGGCGAGCTCCTCGCGCGGCATGTCGACGAGGCGATCGCCATTGCTGATGGTGACCGAGAGCCGTTGCGGGAAGGCGAACAGCCACTCGACCAGGCCGCCGACCACCCCGAGCAGAGCTGGTGCATCGCGCGGCGGCGTGATGCGGAAATGGGCATTGACGATGGCACGATATTTCGTCGGCCCCGTGAGCCCCGGCAGCAGGGCCATCGCCGGCCGCGGCGGCACGGCGAGCACCACGACATCGGAAGGACCGAGCGCGACGGTTTCATCGCCGCCGAACCTGAGCCCGGTGACGCGACCGCCCCCATCGTCGAGGCCGCGCAGCTCGCGGCCGATCCGCACGCTGCCGCCCTTGCCTTCCAGGAATTTCACGGCCGGATCGATCAGCACGCCCGACAAGCCGTCGCGCGCGATCAACGGCCGGCAGGCCTGGCCGCCGGCGAGCAAGGTCTCGCGGACGATGGCGCCGGCCAGCCCCGCCGACCCCTCCGGCGGATCGCAGTTGAGCGCCGCAAGCAGCAGCGGCTGCACCAGACGGTCATACAGCGTACCCTTGCAGGGAATCGTGCTGCCGATCGTCCTGGACGTACCGGCCCAGATCAGCGGCGACAGCGCGAGATAGTCGCCGAGCTTGGTATCCGGCACGCGGCGGCCCTCGTCGAACACCCACAGCGGCAGCCGGCCGTTGCCGAGATCGAGCAGCCAGCGCTGGCCGCTGCGGATGTCGACGAAGGCGAACTCTGCCTTCGCCGGCCCCACGAGCCCCGCCTCCGAGCCGATCGCGCGGGCATAGGCCAACACGTGATGATTGGCCGACAGCAGCAGATGGTTGCCGTTGTCGATCACCAGGTCGGTCGCGGCGTCGTAATAGGACCGGCAGCGGCCGCCGAGCTGCTGCGTCGCCTCGTGGACATGGACGATGTAGCCCGCATTGGCGAGCCGCACGCCGGCGGAAAGGCCGGACACGCCGGCGCCGATGATGTGAGCTGTCTTCTGCATCAGATGATTGCGTAACGAAGGATGATGCCGATCTTCGTGAGCTTGCTCACGCGGACAGGCTCGCGCGGCGGCGCGAAGCCTCGTTCGAGCAAGAGGTCGAACACGGCACGATAATATTTTGACATGATCCGCGGCGCCCGCACGGCGCGCCGGCGATTTCGCCGCATGATCTCGTCGGCCTTCTCGAAATGCGTCTTGGCCCTGACCGCAACCGAGTTGCAGACCTTGGGCAGCGCGCGCTCCTGCGTGACCTTGACCGGATCGTCGCCGGTGATGCCGGCGAACAGCAGCGCCTCGCGCGGCAGATAGAGCCGGCCGATGCCGGCATCCTCGTCGATGTCGCGCAGGATGTTGGTGAGCTGCAGCGCGCGGCCGAGATGGTGCGCGAGCAGGATGCCGTCCTCCTCGGGCATGCCGAAGATGCGCACCGAGAGGCGGCCGACCGCGCTCGCCACGCGGTCGCAATAAAGGTCGAGCGTCGCGAGATCCGGCGCGCGGATCTCCTGCGGCACGTCCATCTCCATGCCGTCGATGATGGCGAGGAAGTCCTCGCGCTTCAGCCCGAAGGTCTTCACCGAGCTGACATAGTCGCGCAGCCGCGGCGGCGGGTTGCCCTGGTACAGCGCGTCGATGTCGTCGCGCCATTTCTGCAGCGCCGCCAGCCGCTCGGGCCGCGGGCCGTCGGAATCGGCGATGTCGTCGACCTCGCGGCAGAAGCTGTAGACCTGGAACATCGCGTCGCGCTGGGCGCGCGGCAGGATGCGCATGGCGGCATAGAACGAGCTGCCGGAGGCCGCCGTGCCGTGATCGATATTGTCTGCGGTTGCCTCGAGGGTCATGCGCCGGCTGCCGATTTGGTGACGGGATGACGCCCGGCCACGCGGCGGCCGATCTCGCCCATGACCGACGTGAAGGTGAGGCCGAGCATGCCGACGGGCGACAGGTGCACGCGCTCGCTCAGCGGATCGCGCACCTTCAGCAACGCCACGATGCGGTCGGCGAAAGCCTGGATCACGGCGATCTCCAGTCCGAAGCGGAAATCCTTGACGCCGCTGTTGAGGTCCCTGCCCTCATCGAGCAGCGCCGCGTTGCGCACCGCGAGCTTCTGCAGGCAGGCCAGCAGAGGCGGCGGCGACTTGGCCTCGCCGAGCATCTCGACGGTCGCGCCGGCTTCCGCCAGCGCATCGCGCGGCAGATACACGCGGTTGAGCGCCTTGTAGTCCTTGCCGCAGTCCTGCAGGTGGTTGTTGATCTGCAGGCCCGCACAGATCGCGTCCGAGGCCGGCCAGGTCGCGGTGGACTCGCCGTGCACGTCGAGCATGAAGCGGCCGACCGGCATCGCCGAGTAGCGGCAGTAGTGGATGACCTCGTCCCAGTTCTCGTAGCGCAGCTTGGTCACGTCCATCCGGAAGGCAACCAGCAGATCGAGCGCGTGCCGAGGCGGCATGCCGCGCTCGGCGAGCGCCCGGCGCAGGCTGACGGCGACGTCCTGGGTCTCGCCCGTCCCGGTCAGCTCGGCTTCGAGCAGATCGAGCAGCCGCAGCTTCTCCTCACCCGGCAGGCTCGGATGGTCGGCGATGTCGTCGGCGGTGCGCACGAAATTGTAGAAGGCGAGGATCAGCGCCCGGTGCTCGGGACGGATGATCCACGACGCCACCGGAAAGTTCTCGTCCCGGTGTGTCTTGCCGGATCGCAAATCGCTCGCGGTGGTCATGGACGAAACAGCTATCAGGTTGAAAGGGCGCTACCGAAAACAATGCCCGCCGCTTCGCTCATGCGAACGGATTGCTCGCCCCCATATAGGCGAAGATCCAGCCAAAACCAATGCAATCGATGTCGGGCAGCCCATAGGATCGAACCGCCGCCCTCCCCCGAGGGGCGGGCCGGCGGTCGTTAACCAAAAGAGTTCGGAAACAACCGTTCCGAACGGCAACCACTTACTGGTTGTGGGTCTTCAGCACCTGATCGCAGGCCGGGCTGATCTTGGGGCGGTTCTCCTTCAGGCACGCAAGGATCGTGAAGTCACCCTGATCGATGACGGCACGACAGAACTTCTGAACGTCACGCGTGCAGGCCGCCTGCTCTTCGGGCGTGCCGCCGCGGCCTTGCGCGAACGCACCGGTGGAAACGGACACCGACGACAGCAGGGAAAGTGCCAGGAAAATCTTACGCATCGTGTTCCTTCATTTTGACAGCAGAGGAGACCTCCCGGATCGCCGATGCTGCCCGGGAAACACCTGTTTGGTTTGGCAAGGACCGCAAGCCCCCCAGCGCCGGAGGTACGCTGCCAAATGCGGCCAAATTTGCGCCCTATGATCCCGAGCGGATCAAGCTCGGAGATCACAGCTTTGGCACAAACAAGGCGTTGATACTAGGGCGTTATTCTCGGAACACGTTTTTCGCATTTGGCTGTTGCAAGCTTGCCGCGCGGACCGTTAGATGCAGCGCCGTCGAGGCGGCTTGCGTGCAGCCGTCTTGCGAGGACGACCATTCGGCGCCGACCCGTCGCACGGTGTCGGCGGGCATCATGGCATCCGGTCGCAGCGCCCGACCGGCCGTCATTTGAACCTAACCTTCGGCGAGAACACCAAGTGTTCGAAGCGGCGGCATACGCCGACACAGCGGTGTCATTTTGGATGGGAAACTCGATATGAAACTGTTCGGCTCATCTTTCTCGGGGCACGTCATCAAGGCCGCCGGTCTCGGAGCGGCACTGTTCGTGGCGGCGACCGCAGTTCAGGCTCAGTCGGGCCCGTTCGCCGGCTTCGACGGCTCGTGGTCGGGCAACGGCACGGTCGCGCTGTCGGACGGCACCACCGAGCGCATCCGCTGCAAGGCCAGCTACAAGGTGGCCGGCGCCAATCTGAAGCAGAGCCTGCAATGCGCCAGCGACAGCTACAAGTTCCTCCTGTCCAGTGACGTCACCAGCCAGGGCGACCGCATCTCCGGCAACTGGAGCGAATCCAGCCGCAACGTGAACGGCGAATTGCAGGGCACCGCCGGCAACGGCCAGATCGACGTGTTCGTGCAGGCCGCCGGCTTCGCCGCCAGCATCACCCTGAGGACCAGCGGCAACAAGCAGGTCGTGCAGATTTCCTCCAAGGGCGAGATCCGCGGCGTCAACATCACGATGTCGAAGACCTGATCCTTGGACCGGAGCGTGTCGCGCGCTCACGGGCAGTCGAATGCGCAAACGGCCCTGACAATGTCAGGGCCGTTTTGTTTTGCGGTGCTTCCGCAGCCCTCGGATACGAATGAGACCCGCCGCTGTCGTCGCCCGGCTTGCCGCCTTCGCTAAAGCTCCGGCGCGCCCTTGAACTTATAGCCGCGTCGAAGCCGAAGGCGCAGACGGGACCGGGCGCTCCAGTATTCCAGAGGCTGTCCTGATTGAACCGATAGGCCGCGGCGTGCTGGATCACCCGCTTTCACGGGTGATGACGGCCTGGTTTACGCAATAGCCTGGGCTAAAGCGGCTTGCGCTTCAGCTTCTGCGACAGGTTGATCAGGAACATCGCGGTCGGGCGGAGGATGAAGAGGTCGGCAAACAGCGCCGCCACCATCGAGAACGCGCTGAGCCAACCGAACAGCCGCAGCGACGGCAGATCCGAGAACACGGTGACGACCAGGCCGCAGGCCAGCACCACGGTGGTGAGGATCAGCGCCGGTCCGACCAGCACGGTGGCGCGCTCCACTGCGACGGCGGCACTGACGCCGGGCGCGCTTTCCATCCGCAGCCGGTTCAGGAAGTGGATAGTCGCCGACAGGCCAAGGCCGAAAGAGACCGTGAGCGCCACCACGCTGGCAAATTGCAGCCCCTCACCCATTGCCCACAGCACGGTGCCCGACATCACGACAGGGAAAATGCCGGGCAGGATGCAGGCGAGCATCACCACCCAGGAGCGGAAGGCCAGCCCGATGAACATCGCGACCAGCGCGAACTCGATCGTCAGCCCATGGTTGAGCTTTTCGATCATGCCGGCGGAGTTGCGCGCGGCGATGGCGGCGAGACCGGTAACGGCGATTTCATAGCCGGGATGCTTCTTTCTCACCGCATCGAGCTCGCGGTCGAGCTTGTCGACCACCGGCAGCAGCTGGCTGGAATCGACATCCGGCACGCGGCCGGCGACCACCACGGCATCCTGTTCCTTGTCGATGAAGCGGCGCACGAGGTGCTCGGGGATCAGATTGACATATTCCTGCAACGTCGCCGTATCCGACGAGCCGGCCTTCTCGGCCAGCCAGCGCCGGAGCGTCTCGACCGACCAGACGTTGCCGACACCAGCGGTCTTTTCGACGGTGGCATGGACGTCGGCGATCGCCTGCAACGTCTCCGGCGCATAGAGCGAGGCGCCCTTCGGAAACTGGATGAGCACGTTGACCGGATTGGCGCCGGTCAGCTTGGCATCGAGCCGGTTGCTCGCTGCAACCGCCTGCTGCTTGTCAGGCACCTGGTCGGCGAGGCGATAGCGCGGCTCCAGGGTCGAATACACCACCGCGAGCGAGCCGACGAACAGCACCGCGATCAGGCTGAACAGGCCGGGACGGCCGACCATGCGCACCGCGATCCAGTAGCAGAAATTGCGCAGCGCCTGGACGCCGGCGTCGGCGCCCTGGAATTTGACCGCGAATGTCTTCTCGTTGCGCACCAGCAGCACGCCGAACACCGGCACCAGCGACAGCACCGCGACCAGCGCGATGATGGTGGCTGCGAGCCCCGCCTCGCCGAACTTGCGGATCAGGTCGCTGTCGGAAAACTGCAGGGCGATGAAGGAAATGCCGGCGGTGGCGTGGGTCAGCACGCAAGCCGGGCCGACGACCAGCACGGCGTTCTTGAACGCCGTCACCTTGTCCTGCCCCGCGATCAGGCGGTCGCGGGCGGCGAAGGTAAGCTGCATCGAATCGGAGAAGCTGATGACCATGATGAGCGGCGTCATCACGTTCAGGAACATGTTGAGATTGAAATTGGCCCAGCCGAGCGCGCCGAGCGCGAGCATGATCGCGATCAGCGGCGGAAACGCCGCTGCGATCATGAAGGAGACCTTGCGGAAGAAGATGATGGCGATGATGCAGCCGGCGAGAATGCCGAGAATGTTGTAGGTCAGCCCGTCACGTTCCACCGCGTTGCGGATCTCGAGCTGCATGACCGGCACGCCGGAAAGCTGGACATTCAGGCCGGTGTCGCCGAGGTCCTCCGCCATCAGCTTCCGGATGTCGCCCACCACCTTCCCGAGATCGTTCGAGGCCACCACCTTGGGCTCGAGCGACAGCACGATCAGGGCGAGCGTACCGTCCTCCGACAACAGCTTGCCGCGGATGATCTCGTTCGACTTCACCGTTTCGATGAACTTGTCGTAGGCCTCGCCCTCCGGCAGATCCGACGGAAACAGCGCGGCCGGCAGCTTGCCGGGCGCCGGCGCCTGACGGGCCGAGAACAGCGACACCAGGCCACGGGTACCCTCGACCAGTTGCAGGTCGGTCACGAAGTCACGAAGCTTCTCGAGGTTCTGGCGGGCCAGCAGGGTCTTGCCCTCGACCACGACGAGGACGTCGAATTCCTCGGCCGGGAACTTCTTCGTCACCTCCTCGTACTGGTGGAATTCCTTGCTGTCGGAGCGAAACAGCTGGCTGAGCGAATCGTCGATCTGGATGCGCTTGATGCCGAACACCGCCGCCACGATGAGGACGAGCAGGACGACGCAGGAGAAGATCGGCGCCTTGACCGCGAGGAGGCCGAGTCGTTCGATGCCAAAAGCGATGCTGTCGGCCGGCCGGTGCTCGACCTTCTCGACATGGACTTCGTTGTCGTGCCTGACTTCCAGCATGCGGTGTCCAGTGGTTGGGGTGCGGCCCAATTCGGAGGGCCTGAGCGCATAGGGCAGAAATAAGGCCGCTCAGCGAAGCAGAGATGACCGCATTGTGGCCCGCAGCCCAAGCTAATCCTTGAAAACACGTGAAAATTCGTCGAGGCGATCTAGCAGGGTTCACTCCCCGGCCGCAACCATGCGCGGCCACACAATACGGCGAGCCGCCACGGCTTCCGATCACGCCACGATTCTGCCGTGCTTGAAAAGAGCGTGGATGGCCCAGGCGGACGCGGGGCTCGAAACCTGAACGACTCAAGGACCGGTATCCGACCGCGCCGTCCCCTTGCTCAGGCCGCGAGCCGGTGCTGGCGAGCACCACCCGCCGCCCCCTGCTCCAGAGAGGACCATCACCCTGCGGGAAGGGCGGCCTCGCGCAGCCGGATCGAGTAGTTCGACGCGTTCTGATGCCCGCGCGAGGCGGCGCGCGCAAACATGATGAGGTGATGCGCGATCAGCGCCACGGCGATGAAATTCTCGATCTCGCCTCGCTTGAGCTGGCTCCAGGCAAAGCGCCAGAACGGCCGCTTGTAGTCGCCGAGCACGCCCACCTTCCAGAAGATCTTGCCCATCATGACCAGGCCGCGCCTGATGTTCGGCCAACTCTTCATCTCGTCGCTGACCGGCACCTCGATGCGGTTGGCATAGGTGGTGTCGCATTGGTGCTTGTAGCGCGCGAACAGCCGCTCCGGCTCGTAGGCAACCTCCATGCAGCGCCGCCACGCCGTGACCACCTCGTCATAGGGCATCAGGAATTTCACGTTGGAGTCGCGACCGTCATCGTGGACCAGCCTGCCCTCGCGCTCGAGGCGATCCCACAGGGGCGTCTTCGGCAGCGCCTGCAGCAGATTGATCGTGAGCAGCGGGATCCGGCTCTCCTCGACGAACTGCAGCAGCGCGTCCGCGGTCTGCGGCGTGTCGGTGTCCAGCCCCATGATGATACCGGAGACGACCTCCATGCCGTAGCTGTTGATGGTCCTGATCCCCTCCAGGATCGGCACCATCATGTTGTGATCTTTCTGCATCGCCGTCAGCGCATCCGGATCGGGCGTCTCGATGCCGCAGAAGATGGTGATGAAATAGGCCTCACGCATCTTCTCCAGGATCTCGGGCCGCTTGGCGATGTTGAGCGTGGCCTCGCAGGCGAGCCGCATCACATAGCCGGTGCGCTTCTGCCATTCGATCAGATGCGGCAGCAGCTCCGTCGCGGCTTTGCGGTTGCCGATGAAGTTGTCGTCGACGAAATAGACCGAGCCGGTGACGCCGCATTCCCTGAGCTTGTCCAGCTCGGCGATGATCTGCTGCGGCGACTTGATGCGCGGGTTGCGCCCATAGAGGCCGGGGATGTCGCAGAACTCGCACTGATAGGGGCAGCCGCTGGAATACTGGATACTGCCGAGAAAGTACTTCTTCACCTCGGCGAGCTCGTAGGCCGGCACCGGGAAATCCGTCATCGCCACCCGCTCGTTGGTCCGCAGCACGACCTGCTGCGCAGGCCGTGACGGATCCCGCGCCAGCCGCGCGATCAGCTCGTCGGTCGCATCACCGAGCTCGCCGACATGCAGATAGTCGAAGCTCGGGTAGTAGTCCGGACAGGCGCTGACCGAGGGGCCGCCGAGCGCGACCGGCAGGTCGAACGCGTGCGCCCGCTGGCAGATGTCGTTCATCTGCTGACGCTGGATGTGCATGCCGCTGACGAACACCGCTTCGGCCCATGAGAAATCCTCGTCCTGCGCCGGGCGGATGTTCTCATCGATGAAGCGCACCTGCCAGGAACCCGGAAGATAGGCCGCGATCAGCAGCAGCCCCTGCGGCGGCATGAAAGCCTGGATGCCGTCGGTGAGCGGATAGGCATGCTCGAAGGTTCCGAACGACGAGGTGTAGCGCGGAAACACACAGAGAATGCGACGTACCGTTTCGATGCCCTCGAATCTCATCGACTGCCCCTCGCGACAACCCGCTAACCGGTTACCTTACGGCCGAAGATAAGGCTTCGCTACCCCTTCCGGAAAAGTTGAGTGCGATCGCGCCTTCCGCTCCTGTCGCAAGGCGCGAGGTCCCGCCGCGTGCCAGATGCTCACGCTGCCTGGCATGATCAGACGCGACCTGACGAGGCAACCTGATCCGATGCATCGCAATACGGATGGCGGAATGCGAAGGGCGATCCAAAGTTCCAATCGGATGGATAATTGATCGGTCGAGCGCGACGACTGCTCCCGCCTGTCTCCGACCGACGAACCAATTGCGGAGCGCGCGTGCGCGGCCACTGGTTTGCAATGCATTTGCAGGGGAACGAGGAGCCTCGAAATGGCGCATGCCCTCCGTAGTCGACCGGATGCCCCGGCGCCCGCCCCTGCTGCGGAGCACCAACTAATCGATTGAAACGCCAAGCAAAGTACGCTGTGGTTGCATAATACTGACGGTGTCCACTTAACGCTTTCTCCATGAAGGTTTTGCATAACTATTAACAATCAGCGCCTCCTCCGTCGTAGCAAAAACTCGCGGTATCTCACCTCATGACCTCACGCCCGACGTCAA
This sequence comes from Bradyrhizobium sp. HKCCYLRH3097, assembly GCF_051167875.1. Lineage (NCBI taxonomy): Bacteria > Pseudomonadati > Pseudomonadota > Alphaproteobacteria > Hyphomicrobiales > Nitrobacteraceae > Bradyrhizobium > Bradyrhizobium sp. HKCCYLRH3097. The sequence goes on along the minus strand of NZ_JBNPTX010000006.1, from coordinate 234,587 downwards.
CGAAGACGGCCACGCGCCAGTCCATCGCAGTCAAGCTCTATGCAATCTTTGCATTGTTTGCGCTATTGACCGCCGCAATCACCTGGCTGTCCGACTACAACTCGCGGCGGGCCACGGAGCTCATCAAAGCCATCGAGACAGCCAATCTCGCCGCTCACAACGTTCAGCTGGTCAACGGCCTCGTCTATGCCGTCGTCATGGAGTCGCGCGGCGTCTATATGTCGACAGACCCGGCCGTCGTGAAGCAATACGGCAACGGCTTGCTCAAGTTCAACGCCGAGATCCTGAAGGTCGTCGACAAGTGGCAGGCGATCGTCCAGGCCGACGACGCCCAGCAATTCGCAACGTTCAAGAAGCGGATCGAGCAATTCGTCGAATTCCGCGCCGAACTGGTCCGCCGCGCCAATGAAATCAGCCCGGCTGCGGGACGCGAGTGGGGCGACAACGATGCCAATCGCTCCGTGCGCAAGGCGCTCAACACGGATCTCGAGGCGCTGTCCAAGGTCTATGTCGAGCGCGCAGGAAAGATCGCCGAGGAAACGGCGCTGAACAACAAGCTCTCGCTCGTGCTGACCGGTCTTGGCGGCCTGATGCTGGTTCTGGTCGCAGCCGGCGTGGTGATCATCGCCCGCTCGATCGCTCGGCCGCTGTCTCAGATCACCGATACGATCCGCCGGGTCGCGACCGGCGCCGAGAACGTCGAGGTGCCGCATGCCGGGCGCGCCGACGAGGTCGGCGAACTGGCCCGCGCCATCGGCGTGTTCCAGCAGGCGATGGCCCACAACCGCGACCTCAATGCCCAGGTCTCGCAGGACTCGGAAATCCGCGAAGCCCGGGCCCGCCACATCGAGACCGCGGTCGAGCAATTCCGCACCGCGATCGGCAGCGTGATGCGGACCGTCACCGAGAACGCCGCCGCGATGCGCCAAACCGCCGAGATGATCACGCGGCTGACGGCCGATGCCAACGAGCGCGCGGTCACCGCGGCCGGCGCCACGTCGCAGGCCTCGACCAACGTCTCCGCCGTCGCCAGCGCCGCCGAGGAGCTGTCGACGTCGGTCGAGGAGATCGGCCGGCAGATCCGGCAGTCGGCCGGCGCCGTCGAGCAGACCGGCCAGCGCACCGAGAAGTCGGTCACGGAGATCGAGGGCCTTGCCGCCGCCACCCAGCGCATCGACGGCGTGCTGACCCTGATCCAGACCATCGCCGAGCAGACCAATCTCCTCGCTCTGAATGCGACCATCGAGGCCGCCCGCGCCGGCGAGGCCGGCCGTGGCTTTGCCGTGGTCGCTCACGAGGTCAAGGCGCTGGCCGGGCAGACGGCCAAGGCGACCGAGGAGATCAGCCAGAACGTCGGCCTGATCCAGGCCTCGACCAAGACCGCGGTCGACGCCGTCCGCGAGATTGGCCAGGCGGTCCGCGGCATCAACGAGATCACCTCGAACATCTCCAATGCCATCCAGCAACAGGACCAGGCGACGCGGGAGATCTCGACCAACGCGCAGTCAACCGCCCAGGGCAACCAGACGCTGGTCATGAACATCGACTCGCTCCGCGACGCCATCAGCGAGACCTCGACAGCCGCCGCCTCCGTCCTGTCGGCGTCCGGCGACCTCAACGCGACCGCGCAGACGCTCGCCAACGAGGTCGAGAAGTTCTTCCAGAACCTCCGCTCGGGTCCGTCCGCGGAGATGCGGCTGCGCAAGGCGAGCTGACGGCGGCGAGCCATCGGTTGCGGAAATCGCCCCCACAAGACGTGATCCGTTCCGACACCGGAACCGTTTCTTGGTTTTTGGAGAGCCATCGTGCGCCAGACAGCCAAGAAACTTCCGTTCGCCTGCGACCCGGTTGCGGTCACCCAGGATGACGTCGAGGACGCCATCCGCACCATCCTGACCTGGATCGGCGAGGACCCGTCACGCGAGGGTCTCTCCGAGACCCCGGCCCGCGTCGCGCGGGCCTACAAGAGCTATTTTTCCGGCTATGAGCAGAACCCCGAGGAGTATCTGCGCAAGACGTTCGAGGAGACCGCCGGCTACGACGAGATGGTGCTGTTGCGGAACATCCCGTTCCAGAGCCATTGCGAGCACCACATGGCGCCCATCATCGGCCGCGCCTGGGTCGGCTACGTGCCGCGCAACCGCGTGGTCGGGATTTCCAAGCTCGCCCGGGTCGTCGAGGCCTATGCCAGTCGGCTGCAGATCCAGGAACGCATGACCGCCGAGATCGCCAACATCATCGACGAGGTGCTGCAGCCGCAGGGCGTGGCGGTCGTGATCAAGGCAGCCCATCACTGCATCAGCTCGCGCGGCGTCAAGAAGCACGGCGTCGATCTCACCACCAGCCGCATGCTCGGCTGCTTCCGCACCGACCCGATGAGCCGCCAGGAGTTCCTGGCGATGGTCAATTCCGATCTGAAGGATTGAGGGGCACGGAAAATCGTCCGCCCGCTGTGATCCAGCCGTCCATGAGCCACGTTATCCGGGATCAAGCATGCGTGCCGGGGACCATGACCACGCGATGAGAGCGGCTGGATTAGCGCAATGGAACGTGGCATCGTCCCGGCATCGATTTGCACGGGCCTTGGGCGCCCGTACCAAGGTGAATGTGAGCAGAGGGCCGAAGGCGACTGTGGATTGGGCTGAATTGATCGGACGCGTCGCCGCGCGCGGCGACCGCGAGGCGTTCAAGGCCCTGTTCGCGCATTTTGCGCCCCGCATCAAAGGTTTCCTCATCAAGACCGGCTGCAACGCCGACGACGCCGAGGAAATCGCCCAATCCACCATGGTGGCGGTGTGGACGAAGGCGGGGCAATTCGATCCGTCGACGGCCGGCGCGGCCGCCTGGATCTTCACGATCGCGCGCAACCAGCGGATCGACGCCGTGCGCAAGGCCGCCCGCGACAGCCGGCTGAGCAGAGAAGTGGGGCGCGACGAGGAAGCCGATCCGACGCTCGCAGCCGACCAGATCGTCTCGCGTGTCGAAGATGCCACACGGGTAGCGGCCGCGATCGAAAGATTATCGGCGGAGCAATCCACCGTGATCCGCCTGTCGTTCGTTGAGGAACGACCGCATTCGGAAATCGCGGCGGTGCTCGGCCTGCCGCTGGGTACGGTAAAGTCACGAATCAGACTGGCGATGAATCGCCTGAGAGACCTGTTGGACGACGCGACATGACGATCAGCCACCACCCGCCGGAAGACCTGCTGGCCGACTTCGCCACTGGTGCGCTCGACGAGGCCGAGCGGCTGGTCGTCGGTGTCCATGTCGCCGATTGCGGCCGATGCCAGCGCTTCGTCCGCGCCATCGAGCAGCTCGCTGGCGCCTCGCTGGACGCGGCCGAGCCGATCGCGACGGGCGCGGACGCTTTCGATGCCGTGATGGCCCGCATCGATCGACGCCCGCAGGCGGCGCCGCAGGTGAGCGAGGTCGCCGAGCACGATCCCGAGCTCGCGGATTTGCCCGAGATGGTCAAGCGCTGCAAGATCGGCAAGCGCCGGCGCGTGGCGCCCGGCATCAGCATGCGCCCGATCCTGCTGCCTGGCACCGGCAAATCGCGCGCCTTCCTGCTGCGCTCGGAGCCAGGGGCGCGGATGCTGGAGCATACGCATTCCGGCAATGAGCTGACCTGCGTGCTGAAGGGCAGCTTCAGCCATCTCGGCGGCTATTACGGACCCGGCGACTTCGACTATGGCGACGACGAGGTCGACCATCGTCCGGTGGTCGGTGACGAGGGCCCCTGCCTCTGCCTCGTCGCCATGACCGGCGACCTGCGCATGCACGGCCTGCTCGGCCGCCTCATCAGCCCCTTCGTCCGGCTCTGAGCTCTGATCGCATCGTGGCGAGCCGCCGCGGAGCAATCAAGACGAGCTAGATCGGCTGGACGATTCGCCACTTCCCTCCGCGCGATACCGACAGCACGCTGGCGGTGATCCGCATCTGACTCTGACCCGTTTCCGTTCAGAGAGAGCGCATGGAGGAGAATGATGCGATCAGCAAGCGCGGATCAGAAGGGTTGCGTCGCGCATCTTGGCAGCCTGCTGGCCCGTGCCGGACGCAACGATGAGCAAGCCTTTGCCGAGCTCCATGCTGCAACGATCTTGAAGATGCGGAAGACCGTGCGCGCCTTGCTGCCGTCCGCGGCTGACCTCGACGACATCCTGCAGGATGGCTACCTGAAGATCTGGCGGCATGCCGCGAGCTTCGACCCGACGCGCGCCTCGCCCATCACCTGGATGTGCAGCATCATGCGCAACACCGCGATCGACGCGCTGCGCGCCACCGGCGTGCCGACCTCGGAGCTCGATGAGGCCCTCGCGATCCCCGATCCCGCCGACAGCGCCGCCGACGAATTCGACTACGCGCTGGCGGAACCGATCGCCCGCGAGGCGCTTGGGCGGCTGCCGGAGGAGCGCCGACGGCTGCTGGCGCTCGCCTATCTCGAGGGCGAAAGCCGGACGCGTCTGTCGGAACGGTTTGGCGTGCCGGTCGGCACCATCAAGACCTGGCTGCATCGCAGCCTGCTCACGGTGCGCAAGGACTGTCTTGGCCAGGCCCACGCGGTTACCGCGGCGGCCGCCTGATCGGCTGCATGGCGTGATGACCAAGGTCCCATGACCAGGACACGTGCCGTAAGACACCTTGTCATCGTGCTGGGCGACCAGCTCGATGCGGACTCGGCGGCCTTCGACGGTTTCGACCCGGAGCAGGACGCCGTGCTGCAGATGGAGGTCAGCGACGAGGCCAGCTACGTTCCGCAGCACAAGATGCGCATCGCGTATTTCTTCGCGGCGATGCGCCACTTCCGCGCCGATCTCGAGAGCCGCGGCCGCACCGTCCATTACGTCCGGCTCGATGATCCCGCCAACACCGGCGCACTCGACAGCGAGATCGCGCGGCATCAGGCGGCGCTGCGGCCTGCGGCGACCATCGTGCTGGAGCCCGGCGATTTTCGCGTGCGCGAGGGCTTGCGCAAGCTGCCGCAGCGGCCCGACATCCGCGCCGACCGCCACTTCCTGTGCACGGCGGAGGAGTTCGACGCCTTCACCGGGCGCCATCCGCGCCCGATCATGGAGACGTTCTACCGCGCGATGCGGCGCAAGACCGGCATCCTGATCGACGAGAGCGGCCGCCCGGTCGGCGGCAGCTGGAATTTCGACGCCGAGAACCGCAAGGGATTCGGCAAGTCGCGCCCGCCGATCCCCGTCGCCAGATCCTATGCGCCCGACGCGATCACGCGCGACGTGCTCAAGCTGGTCGCGGCGCGCTTCTCCAACAGTCCCGGCAAGCTCGACCGCTTCGACCTGCCGGTGTCGCGCGTCGACGCGCTGACCGAGCTTTCCGATTTCGTCGCCTGGCGCCTCTCCTTGTTCGGCACCTATCAGGACGCGATGCTGAGCGACGAGCCGTTCCTGTATCACTCGCGGCTGTCGGGCGCGCTGAACCTGCACATGCTGAATCCGCGCGAAGTGGTCGCGGCCGCGCTTCAGAGCCGCAACGCGCCGCTGAACGCGCTCGAGGGCTTCGTCCGCCAGATCATCGGCTGGCGGGAATTCGTGCGCGGCATCTATTGGCAGCGCATGCCTCACTACGCCGATGAGAACGCGCTCGACGCCGGCCTGCCGATGCCGCGCTTCTACTGGACCGGCGAGACCGACATGCGCTGCCTGGCGCAGGCGATCGGCCATACCATCGATCACGCCTATGCGCATCACATCGAGCGGCTGATGGTGCTCGGCCTGTTCGCGATGCTGCTCGGCGTCCGGCCCTACGATGTGCACCTCTGGCACATGTCGATGTTTCACGACGCCATCGACTGGGTGTCGCTGCCCAACACGCTCGGCATGAGCCAGCATGGCGACGGCGGCGTGGTCGGCACCAAGCCCTATGCGGCGTCGGGCCACTACGTCGACCGCATGAGCGACCATTGCCGCAACTGCCGCTACGATCCGAAGCAGGCGACCGGCGACAGGGCCTGCCCGTTCACGACGCTGTATTGGAGCTTCCTTGCCAAGCACCGCCGGCGTTTCGCCAATAATGGCCGCATGCGCAACCAGTACGTCAATCTCGAGCGCCGCAGCGCGGCGGAGATCCGCGCCATCCGGAGCCACGCCGACGCGATCGCGTCGGCCCTGGTGTAACCGGCGTTCGTCCAGCCTGAACAGCGCTCACGGCTTGCTGGCCGGACGCCGATCGGTCATATCTTGGGCAGTTCCATCCGTCTCCCGCCGATCCAGCCCGGAATGCCCTGCCCATGACCGCCGCCATCGTCGCCGTCTTCACGCTCGCCTATGCCGTGGTGGCGCTGGAGCATCCGTTCCGGATCAACAAGGCAGCCACCGCCCTGGTCGGTGCCGGCCTGATGTGGACCATCTACGCCGTCATGGGCGGGACCGCGCCGGCCGTTGCGGCTGAACTCAACGAGTCCGTGGCCTCGACCGCGCAGATCATCTTCTTCCTGATCGGGGCGATGACCATCGTCGAGGTCATCGACGCGCACAACGGCTTCGAGGTCGTGACCTCGCTGATCAGCACCAGGAATCAGGTCACGCTGGTCTGGCTGGTCGGCTTCGTGACCTTCTTCCTCAGCGCCATGCTCGACAACCTCACCACCGCGATCGTGATGGTGTCGCTGATGAAGAAGCTGTCGGGGCGTGACGAAGATCGTCTCGTGTTCGCCGCCATCATCGTGATTGCCGCCAATGCCGGCGGCGCGTGGTCGGCGATCGGCGACGTCACCACCACCATGCTGTGGATCGGCGGCCAGATCACGCCGCTCGCGATCATGAAGTCGGTCTTCATCCCCTCGCTCCTGAACCTGCTGGTGCCGCTCGCGGTCGTCAGCGTCACGCTGCGCGGCAAGCAGCTCGCGCCTCCGGCGAGCGCAGGGCTCGCCTCGATCAGCCCGATCCTGCCGTTCGAGCGCAATTTGATGTTCTTCATGGGCCTTGGCATCCTGGTCGCCGTGCCGGTGTTCAAGGCGCTGACGCACCTGCCGCCGTTCATGGGCATCCTGTTCGGCCTCGGCCTGCTCTGGATGGTCGGCGAGATCATCCATCGCGAGAAGGCCTCGGAGCAGAAGCAGCGCCTGACGCTCGTACATGCGCTGACCCGCATCGACATGCCCTCGATCGTGTTCTTCATCGGCATCCTGCTGGCCGTCGCAGCGCTGGAGCACACCCACATCCTGCAGGCGCTGGCGCAATGGCTCGATCGCACCGTCGGCCGGCTCGACCTGATCGTGATCGTGCTCGGCCTCGCCAGCGCGGTCATCGACAACGTGCCGCTGGTCGCAGCATCCATGGGCATGTACAGCCTGAGCCAGTTTCCGCCGGACAGTTTCCTGTGGGAGTTCGTCGCCTACTGCGCCGGCACCGGCGGCTCGATCCTGATCATCGGCTCGGCGGCCGGCGTCGCCGCGATGGGGCTCGAGAACATCCACTTCTTCTGGTACGTGCGCCGCATCAGCGGCATCGCCCTGCTCGGCTATTTTGCCGGCGCCGCCGCCTACATCATCCAATACAATCTGCTTCACTGAGCGGGACCGACGCATGGAATGGTCGTGGCACAGTCTTGCAGCCGTCGCGACCGCCATGCTCATCGGCATCGGAGCTGGCCACGCCGACGACGCGACGATCCGCAGCGGCTACGCGCTCGGCCCGGCCAGTTGCGGCGACGGCGCCCTCACCTTTCCGCGCCTCCAGATCGACATGAAGCCCGGCTTCTGCGCCGGCCTCGTCGCCAGTCGCGACGACGGCCTGCGATTTCCCCGCAGCATCGTGCAGATTCCCGGCCATCAACTGTTCGTGGTCGCGGACATGGGCGGCTGGGGCCATGACGACGGCCGCCTCCTCATCCTCGATCCCGTAGCGCCCGCGGGCCAGCGCATCCGCGAGGCGGTCACGCGACTGTCCTATCCATTCGGCCTCGCCGCGGGCCTCGACGGCAGGATCTACGCCTCGACCGACACCGCGATCTTCCGCTTCGATCCGCTCGCCGCGAACCCGAGAGCGACCATCGAGACCATCATCCGCGATCTGCCTGGGCGCCGCCTGACCTTGCCGGACGGCACCCGGATCGCGGAGAGTGCGCATCCGCTGAAGGCCTTCGCTTTCGACCGCAACGGGCGGCTGTTCGTCAACATCGGCTCGCACAGCGACAATTGCCTGTCGCCGGCGCCGATCACGCGACCCTGCGCGGCGGGCGACGGCACCTCGCCGCTGGCTTCCATCTGGTTGTTCACGCCGCCCGCCGGCGGCCTCTTTCCAGCGCTGAAACCCGGCGATTCCGCTCCGCCTCATGAGGTGTTCGCGCGCGGCTTGCGCAACTCGATGGCGCTGGCGCTGCATCCGCGCTTTCCCGATCCCGGCACCGCGTTCCTGCAGGGCGAGAACGCGCGCGACCTGCAGGACATCTTCGCGCCCAACGAGGAGATCAACGCGATCGAGCAAGGCCGCCACTATGGCTGGCCCTATTGCTACGACCTGACGACGCCGAGCCCGGAATTCAAGCGTGTGCTGCAGTCCGGCGCGCTCAAGAACCTCTGCAACACCACCACGCTCTACAAGCAGCCCTGGTCGCTGCTGCCGCCGCATGGCGCGCCGCTCGGCATGCTCTACTACACCGGCGATCGCTTCGACGACCTGAAGGGCAAGCTGCTGGTCGGCCTGCATGGCTATCGGCCGACCGGCAGCCGGCTACTCGCCTTCGAGGTCGACGACCACGGCTTGCCCAAGCCGAGCCCGGCGCCGGTGCGCTACCATGTGAGCTGCGCCGCCGAGCCAACCCGCGCTTTCCAGACCGCAGCCGGTCCCGCGCCGGCCGCGGCGTTCGACGAGATCATCACGGGGTGGCATCGCGTCAACGGCATCCGGCCGCAGGGCGCGCCGGTCGGCATGACCATCGCCGACGACGGCGCGATCTGGCTGGTCGAGGACAAGAACCAGACCGTGATCCGCATCGACCGCTCTGGCGAGGCTGCCCCCGAACCCCTGCCCTGCGACATCAGGAGCGAGGCGCTGATCGACCGGCTTGCGGCTTTCGTGATGCAGGACGCGGCGAGTCGCGCGCGGCTCACGACCGTGCGCAGGAGCCTGATCGAAAAACATTGCAGCGGCTGCCATTCGGATTTCGGCCTCAAGGCCGGGCAATCCGATGACGACAAGGACCGCGCCGTGCTGCGCTTCATGCTGGCGCAAGACGGCTGGATCTATCCGGGCGATCCCGAAGCCGGCCGGCTGCGTCAACGATTGCGCGGATTGGGTGCCGAGCGGCAGATGCCGCCGGGCGCCAACCTCATCAAGACGGAACCAGGCTACGCCAGGGTGCTTGATGTGGCGGACGATCTGGTCGCGCGCATGATTCCAGGAACCAGGATGCGGGTGAAACCGGGCGGCCCTCCGCATCGCAAGTTCTTCGCCGGCGACGGCCGCGAATGCGGCGAGATCCCGTTCGGCAAGGTCGTCGTGATGACCGAGAGGTCTGCCGTCAATAAGCCCGGCTTCAGCCGTTTCTTCCGGCCCGCCGATACCTACCTCAACGGCACCTGTACGGACGACAATGGCTATTACATCCAACAGCAGTTTCTGGTGCCGCTCTGACCGGCTTGCGATGGCCCGTAGGGTGGGCAAAGCGACCGCCGCAGGCGGCGCGTGCCCACCGGCCGCGCGCACCGGTGCTGCGGCTGGTGGGCACGGCGCGAACGAGCGTGCGTTCGGGCGCAAGCGGCGTCGTCCTGCGCCTTTGTCCACCCTACGCATCTCGGGTTTGGCGACTGTTCTCATGCTCTTGCTTGCGAGCGCGCCCACCCTCGCCGCACCAAAACTGTTCGAGAGCACCCAGCTCACTCCATCCGGCGAATACACCTTCGGCATCGAGGGGCCCGCCGTCGACCGCGACGGCAATCTGTTCGTCGTCAATCTCGGCAAGGCCGGCACGATCGGCAAGCTCGCGCCGGAGGCGACGGCCTCCGAAAAATTCACCGAGCTGCCCGACAACAGCATTGGCAACGCCATCCGCATCGACGCCACAGGCACGATGTTCGTCGCCGACTACAAGCGCCACAACATCTTCGCCATCGCCCCCGGTACGACCGAGCCCCGCCTCGTCTTCCATGCCGATGACATGAGCCAGCCCAACGACATCACGCTGGCGCGCGACGGCACGATCTATGCGAGCGATCCCAACTGGAAGGCGCGCAGCGGCCGCATCTGGCGGATCGCGAAAGGACCCGACGGATCCCTGCAAGGCGCAGCCATGTCGGCGCCGCGTGCCATGGGCACCGCCAACGGCATCGATCTCAGCCCCGACGGCCGCACGCTCTATGTCGGCGAATCCAACAGCGGCGAGATCTGGTCCTATGCGATCGACGGCGACGCGCTGACACGGCCAAAGCTGATCAAGACCTTCGAGCCGAACACGATCGACGGACTGCGCACCGACGCCAGCGGCCGGCTGCTGGTCGCGCACATCCTCAAGAGCAGCATCGCCATGCTGGCGCCGGATGGGCGCATGATCCGGGAGATCGCGCTGAAAGCCAGGGAGCCGACCAACCTCGCCTTCGGCGGCAGCGACGGCAAGACCGTGTATGTGACCCAGCGCCAGGGCGGCTTCATCGAGTCGTTTCGGACTGATGTCGAGGGGCGAGAGCATTGTTTGCAGATGCGGAAGTGCTGAGCTTCTCTGCTGGTGCCGGATTCAGCATGGCGCTCGCTGTCTGAACGGCAACTAATAGATCGCGCATATCCGCCATGCCCGAATTACCCGTCGTGCCAGTTTGTCGCACGCTTGCCCACTTGTGTCGTCGGGCAAATCAGACCGATGTTTCCGGCCATCCCGGGCTCGTGAGAGGGGCGTATCGCGATCGTCACGAACGTGGAGCCCTGGGGAGCGGTGGGCGTGTGGTGCTGCAGCGTGATCAGTCGCGCGGACGAACGGCATGATGCGCACGGTGAAGTCGTGATGTCCCGACACCCCGATGCTGGTGTCAACCTGGCGCAATACGATCGCGCTGGGGATGGTGGCCAGAAAGCCCGGCGCACCAGGGAGACCACGTATAAGCCGTAAAGCCATCGCGCAGGGAATGCCGGGTTGATCCGGCTGGACCTGTGGTTCCTGCCGCCTGCATTCTTTTCGCAGGCGGGCCATGGGTGAGGCCATCACCCGGCATTCCCTGCGCCCTCTTGTTCTCAGAGGGTTCGAGCTATCCTTCATGACTCGGACAGATCGTGTCGCGAGAACGCCGCCCCGTACCCCGTGTCATGTCCGCGCAGGCGGGCATCCGGTACGCCGCGGCGTCTCGATTCATCACCCCTTCCGGCGAGTACTGGATCGTGAGGCCGGCACCGTTCATCTCACCCGCAAATCAAGGCCCCCGCGTGCGCGAGAGCCTCGATAGCAATGGCGATCGCTTATCGCCCGTACACCACCGGCGCGCGGCGGACGATGAGCGGCGGCGGCAGGTCGCGCTCCCAGACACGGCCGTCGTCGAACTGGATGCGCATGCCGTCGGGCGAATACACTGCGCTTTCGTCACGTGCGTCGATCCAAAGCCGGCTATTGGGAGCATTCCAGTCCGGCCAGGCCTGGAGGGACTCGCCGGTTTCGGTGGTCAGGTTCACGGCATCGCCGTTCTGCGTCACGAAGGCCGGCGCGCCGATCATTCCGTCGCGGCACATCTGGATGCAGCGGTAGGTGCCGGTGAGGTTCGCACTCGGCTGGGCCGAGGCGCTGCCGGCGACGCAGGCGCCGACCAGGCCAATGACGATTGCAACACGTTTCATGTCGATCACTCCATCGCTCGAAAGGGTCAGCCAGCCCCCATTCGGGCCCCTCGGGCGGATCAAGTGCGATGCGGGAAAAATGTTCCGACCGTTCCCGGTCAGGGAACCCTACTCGACCATCACGACATCGACGGCGACGCCGAGCTTCTGCTTGCGCGAGCCGACGATGATGCCATCGACCGGCGAGACGTCGGAGAAGTCGCGGCCCATGCCGAGGATGATGTGATCATTGCCGACCAGGAGATCGTTGGTCGGATCGAAGCCGATCCAGCCGAGGTCGTCGCCGCACCACAGCGACACCCAGGCATGGGTGGCGTCGGCGCCCTGCAGCGGCGGCCGGCCCTCGGGCGGGATGGTGCGCAGATAGCCGCTGACATAGGCCGCGGGGAGACCGAGACCGCGCAGGCCGGCAATCATGACGTGAGCAAAGTCCTGGCAGACGCCGTGGCGATTGTCGAACACCTCGCGCAGCGGGGTCGAGATCACGGTCGCCTTCGGATCGTATCTGAACTCCTTGCGGATGCGCCGCATCAGATCGGCGGCGCCGGCTACGATCCCCGTCTCGGCGGAGAAGCTTGCCGCGGCATAGTCCGTCACCGGCTCCAGCACCGGCACCAGCGCGCTGGCGAAGACGTAGCCGATCGGCGACGACGGGCCGAGGCTCGTCGCCTCGAAGGCGGCATCGCGCACGTCCTCCCAGGCCGCGCTCGGCGCATCGCGCTCCGGCGGTGTGCGCGACAGCCTCACCCGCGAGCGCGAGTCGATGCGCAGGTGGCGGTGCTGGGTATCGATCACGATGCTCTCGGTCAGTGTGCCGAAGAAATCGCGCCGCGCCGTCCGCTCCGAGGGCCGCGGCCGGATGTCGACGCTGTGCGAGATCAACTCCTGGCCGTCGCCGCTGAGCGGCTCCAGCCGCAGCGAGCAGCGCGCAAAGCTGACGGCGCTCTCATACTCATAGGTCGTGACATGCCGGATGTCGTAGATCACGCGAGGCCCGTCAGCTTTTCCGGCCGCGTCGCGTTCGGACCGTGCGGGAAATAGTGCTGGCCAATCGCCTCCGCCAGATTGAGCAGGTCCTGCTCCAGTGCAAACAGCGTGCGGCCATCGAGATGGGCCGCCTCCGCCGCGGTCAGCCGCGCGCCCAGCGAGATCGCGAGGCGTTGCGGCCGCTCGATCAGCCCGTTCTCCTTCAGCACCGGGAGGCTCGCGATGTGCTCGTTGAGCAGCTCGACCTGGAACGCGACCGAGCGCGGATTGTAGAGGTCGAGCACGACGAGATCGCGGATCGGCGCCAGCGACGGGCCGATCAGATAGCGCGAGCGGTAGGTGATCTGGCAGTCGACCAGCGTGAGCAGGACGTCGAGATCCTCGGGCGTCGCCTCGTCATAGCCGAACTGGCGCGCGAACCGCGCGGTGTTGATGGCGCGTTCGGCGCGGCGCCCCATGTCGAGGAAGCGCCAGCCGGCGGCGCGGTTCATGTTCTCCTGGGCAAGGCCGGCGAAGCTCGCAAGCCGGTCGAGCGTGAGCTCGGCGATGCTGACGACGGCGTCCTCATCCTCGGCCTCCTGCGCCAGGCGATTCGGCATCTCGGTGATGACCTGCCAGGCGTCGGGCGAGAGGCGCTCGCGCAGCGAGGTCGCGGTGCGCTGAGCCGATCTGAGCAGCGACAGCGCCGAGCCGAACTGCGCCTCGGCCTGCAGGGCCTCAGCCGCCACCTGGAATCCCTTGCTGCGCGAGGTCTGCTCAACCGCGCCCCACGTCAACAACAGCCGCTGGATGCGCTCGGAGGTGTTGAGCTGCGCCGGCGATCCCTTGCCGGGATCACGATGCTGGGCTGCGAGCGCCCGGATCAGCCGCACGGTGGCCTCGGCGCGCTCCAGATAGCGTCCGAGCCAGAACAGATTGTCGGCGGCGCGGCTCGGCAGCACGCCGGCGATGCGGCGTATCCGCACGTTGTCGGAGCCCGGCAGCAAGGTGCGCGCCGCCACCGCCTTGTCGGCGACCACCCAGACGTCGGCGGCGCGCGCGCCATCGCCCATCGACACCGCGCGCGCATCGAGCTTGTCGGCGATGCGGCAGAAGCCGCCGGGCATCACGGTCCAGCCGTCGGGCGTGGCGGCCGCGAACACCCGCAGCACGAACGGCCGCGGCGCGATCCGACCGTCCTCCCACACCGGCGTGGTCGACAGCCGCACCACCTCCTGTCCGACATAATCGATGCCGCGCTGGCTGATCGCAGCGCGCAGCCGCTCGCGCTCGGCGGCCGAGAGCTCACCAGCCAGCACCGGACCGCTGCTTGCGAAGCCCGGCACGGCGCGGCCATAGGCGCCTTCGATCGCGAACTCCTCGAGCCGCGACAGCACCTCGTCGCGTGCGGACTTCTGGCCGCACCACCAGGTCGCGATGTGCGGGATCTTGAGATCCTCACCGAGCACGCGCCGCGCAAGGCTCGGCAGGAAGCCGAGCAGCGCGCGCGCCTCGAGCACACCAGAACCCGGCATGTTGGCGATCACCACACCGCCCTTGCGCACGACGTCCATCAGGCCGGCGACGCCGAGTCGCGAGCCGGCATCGAGTTCGAGCGGATCGAGCGAGTTGGAATCGAGCCGCCGCAGCAGCACGTCGACGCGCTTCAGGCCGGCGACGGTGCGGATATGCACGCGGTCGCCGCTGACAGCGAGATCGTCGCCCTCGACCAACAGAAAGCCGAGATAGCGCGCCAGCGTCGCGTGCTCGAAATAGGTCTCGCTGAACATGCCCGGCGTGAGCACGCCGATGCGCGGCTCGTCACGATCGGCGCTGGCGCGCAGAGCATCGCGGAATGCTTCGAAGAACGGCGCGAGCCGCTCCACGTTCATGGACTTGTAGATCGAGGAGAAGGCGCGCGACAGCACGAGCCGATTTTCCAGCGCATAGCCCATGCCGGACGGCGCCTGGGTGCGGTCGTTGAGCACCCACCAGCCGCCGTCGGGCCCGCGGCCGATATCGGCGGCGTAGATGCTGAGGAAGCGGCCGCCGGGCGGTTTGACGCCGCAGACCGGGCGCAGATATTCGCTGGACCCGGCGACGGCGGCTGCCGGCAGCGCGCCGCTCGCCACCAGCCGTCCCTCGCCATAGATGTCCTGCAGCACCCGTTCGAACAGTTCGGCGCGCTGGACGATGCCCTGGGACAGTTGCGCCCATTCGGACTCGTCGATCAGCAGCGGCAGATGGCTCAGCGGCCACGATCGCTCGGCGTTGTCGCCCGGCGAGCGATAGGTGACGCCGGCTTCGCGCAGATGGCGATCGGCGGAGGCGAAGCGGCGCTCGATGTCACTCGGCGCGAGTGCGGCGAAGGTCTCGGCAAAGCGGGTCCAGACCGGTCGCGGACGGCCGTCGGCCCCGATGAACTCATCGGGGATGCCGGGGAGCCGGGCATAGTCGCGGGCCCAATGCTCGGCCCGGCGCAGCGGAGAACGTGCCGCCGGCCGACCGGCGGCGCTCGCTCCCTGGTCCTGGCCGCTCGAGCCGTCCATACCCTGGTCCTCCGCACAAACTCCGTGCCATCAATGCAGGAGCGGCCTGCGCAAGTCGAGGGTCATCGGGAATTCATTTGTGCGTTCCTCCGGCGGCAGCGCGATTCGTCCCGGAGTGTGGCCGTGATCCTGGAAGCGGGCGAGCCGCCGTGCCTCCGCCTCGTAGGAGTTGATCGGCTTGGTATCGTAGTTGCGGCCGCCGGGATGGGCGACGTGATAGACGCAGCCGCCCAGCGAACGGCCGTTCCAGGTGTCGATCAGGTCGAAGGTCAGCGGCGCATGCACCGGGATCGTCGGGTGCAGGCCGGAGGCCGGCTGCCATGCCTTGAAACGAACCGCCGCCACCGCTTCCGCCGACCGTCCGGTCGAGGTCATCGGCATCCTCCTACCATTGCAGGTGATGAGGTGGCGGCCTTCGATGAAACCTTCGGCTTTGACCTGAAGTCGCTCGACCGAGGAATCGACATAGCGCACGGTGCCGCCCGCGGCGCCCTCCTCGCCCAGCACGTGCCAGGGCTCCAGCGCCTGCCGCAGCTCCAGGGTCACGCCGCCATGCTGCACGCGGCCGAAGGTCGGAAAGCGAAATTCGAGCTGCGCCTGGTACCATTCCGGCGAGAAGTCGTAGCCGGACGACCGCAGCTCATCCAGGACATCAAGAAAGTCTTCCCAGATGAAGTGGGGCAGCATGAAGCGGTCGTGCAGCGCCGTGCCCCAACGCACGAACCGGCCGTCTTGCGGCTCACGCCACAATTTGGCGATCAGCGCACGGATGAGAAGCTGCTGCGCCAGCGACATCCGCGGATCGGGCGGCATTTCCAGCGCGCGGAACTCCACGAGTCCGAGCCGGCCCGTCGGTCCCTCCGGCGAGTACAGCTTGTCGATGCAGATCTCCGAGCGGTGGGTATTGCCGGTGATGTCGACGAGCAGATGCCTGAACAGCCGGTCGACCAGCCACAGCGGCACGCTCTGCCCGATCCTTGGCACGTTGGCGAGCGCGATCTCGAGCTCATAAAGGCTGTCGTGGCGCGCCTCATCGATGCGCGGAGCCTGGCTGGTCGGCCCGATGAACATGCCGGAGAACAAATAAGACAGCGACGGGTGCCGCTGCCAATACAGGACGAGACTCTTCAGCAGATCGGGGCGGCGCAGGAAGGGCGAATCCTGCGGCGAGCTGCCGCCGACGACGACATGATTGCCGCCGCCGGTGCCGGTGTGGCGGCCATCGATCAGGAAGCGATTGGCGCCGAGCCTCACCTTCGCGGCATCCTCATAAAGTCCGAAGGTGATGTCGACCGATTGCCGCCAGCTCGCGGCCGGCTGGATGTTGACCTCGATCACGCCGGGATCGGGCGTCACCTTGATGACCTCGATGCGCGGATCGAACGGCGGTGCATAGCCCTCCACGTGAACCTTGATCTGCATCGACTCGGCCGTCGCTTCGACCGTTGCGACCAACTCCAGGTAGTCCTCGATGGTTTCGACCGGCGGCATGAACACGCACAGAATGCCATCGCGGATCTCGACCGACATCGCAGTGCGGACGCCGAGCCCTCCCCAGTACTGATACTGAACGTCCTGCTGCGGCTTCGGCGCGCGATCGAGCTTCGGCAGCGGCGGTACCTGCGGCACGATCACCGGACGCCCCTGCGTGAACATCGGCAGCGGCCCGCGCTGCTCCATCGGGTCCTGCTCGTGGATGTACGGGAAATCCTTCGGCGGAATGTGGGCCAGCGAGCCGATCGGCAGCCGCAGGCCGAGCGGTGAGTCGCCGGGAATCAGGAACAGCCGCTTGCGCCGCAGGCCCCAGCGCTCGCTGCGCCAGCGCCGCGGCTGTGCATTCCAGCGCTGGATCGGCAGCACGAAGCCGCGCGGAATGTGCAGCCCTTCATCGAACACCCGCGCCATCCGCGCGCGTTCCTCGGGATCGGCGAGCTTGGAGTCGAGCGCATCGACGTTCTCGGGCAGTGCGGCTTCCTTCTGCAGCCAATGCGCGGGATCTTCGAACGCGGGCAGCACGTAGTCCGGTTCGAGCCCGAGCGTCTCGGCGGCCGTGTCCAGGAAACGCTCTGCATCCTGGA
Source organism: Bradyrhizobium sp. HKCCYLRH3097 (assembly GCF_051167875.1). Classification (NCBI taxonomy): domain Bacteria; kingdom Pseudomonadati; phylum Pseudomonadota; class Alphaproteobacteria; order Hyphomicrobiales; family Nitrobacteraceae; genus Bradyrhizobium; species Bradyrhizobium sp. HKCCYLRH3097. Next base: position 217,214 of record NZ_JBNPTX010000006.1, on the reverse strand, counting down.
TCGTCGCCCTGCGCGGGCCATCGACGTTGGCGATCAGATCCGGATTGCGCCAGATCGGCTCACCGTCCTTGCGCCAATACAGTCCGAACGCCCAGCGCGGCAGGCTTTCGCCGGGATACCACTTGCCCTGTCCGTAATGCAGCAGGCCACCGGGCGCGAAACGCGCGCGCAGACGCCGGATCAGGCTGTCCGCGAGCCCGCGCTTGGCCGGGCCGACGGCAGCCGTATTCCACTCCGCCGATTCCATGTCGTCGATCGACACGAAGGTCGGCTCGCCGCCCATCGTGAGGCGCACGTCGTTTTCGGCGAGATCGGCATCGACGGCTTCGCCGAGGCGGTCGAGCCGGTCCCACGCCTCATCCGAAAATGGCCGGGTAATCCGCGGCGCTTCGCGGATGCGCCTCACATTCATCTCGAAGTTGAAGTTGACCTCGGCAACTCCGGCACTCCCGCTGATCGGCGCGGCCGAGTGATAGTGGGGAGTCGCTGCAACGGGGATGTGTCCCTCGCCCGCCAGCATGCCCGAGGTGACGTCGAAGCCTATCCATCCAGCGCCGGGCAGATAGACCTCGGCCCAGGCATGCAGATCGGTGAAATCATTCTCGACCTCGACCGGCCCCTCGATCGGATCGATGTCGGGACGAAGCTGAATCAAATAGCCGGAGACGAAGCGGGCGGCGAGCCCGAGATGCCGCAGCGTCTGGATCAGCAGCCACGCCGAGTCGCGGCAGGAGCCGGCGGCCGACGACAGCGTCTCCTCCGGCGTTTGAACGCCAGGCTCCATCCGGATGATATAACGAATCTTTTTCTGCAACTGCGCATTGAGTTCGACGAGATAGTTGACCGTGTTGTCCGCATCGCGGGGAATCGACTTCAAGTATTCCGCGAACAACGGCCCCGGCTCGATTGTCTCGAGATAGGGCGCCAGTTCCACCTTGAGGCCCTCCGGATAGGCGAAGGGAAAACTGTCGGCGTAAGGCTCGACGAAGAAGTCGAACGGATTGATCACGGTCATCTGCGCCGTGAAGTCGACCTCGATTTTGAGTTCGTTCACCTTCTCGGGGAAAACGTAGCGGGCCAGCCAATTGCCTTGCGGATCCTGCTGCCAGTTCACGAAATGGTTGGGCGGCGTGACCTTGAGCGAATAGCTCAGCACGGGGGTCCTGGTATGTGGTGCAGGACGCAGGCGGATGGTCTGCGGACCCAGTTCGACCGGACGATCATATTTGTAATGAGTGACGTGATGTAATGCGACGTAGATTGACACGAGGCTTCGGCGCTCCAGCAACTTTTTTAAGCAGAACATTGCTGTGCTTAGGGATCAAGCACTAACAAAGGGCAGAGCTGCCTATTGGACGATCCTAAGCCCGAAAGGCGGCATTTGGACCGCGCCGGCCCAGTTGAGCCGCCCTATCAGGTGTCTCCGCTGCACGCACCGGTCGCTTTTCCGGCCGCTGCGCGCCTCAATCAGGCCCGTCACGAAGAACGAGAGAAGAACAAACAACCTATCCGGCCGCACGCGGAGAGTTGTCCACAGGACGACGCGCAGGCGCTCACGGAAGATTGACCAGTCCCTCAAAGCAGGGATTAACCCCGAATGATGAACTAACAAGAACTAATAGCGTTGCATTTGCCGCAATCGCTTGATAGCTCGACTACACATGCTATTTAGGACCATCATTGCCAAAAGGAGAATCAAGTGGCGAAGACAGCTAAGAAGGCAGCTACCAAGAAGTTGGCGCGGAAACCCTACACGCCCGCCGACATCAAGCTGCTGAAACAGCACTCGAAGTCCAAGACCCCGGTTGCCAAGATCGCCAAGGCGATGAAGCGGACCGAAGGCTCGCTCCGTCAGAAGGCTCTGGCGCTCGGCATCGGCCTGGGCCACCAGCGGTAAATTGCTCGGCGCCGCTGTCGCGCGAGCGTCGGCAGGGCCAGCCCATGACGGACTGCCCACGACAGCCAGCCCATGGCGGCGCGCTCACCTGTCATCTGATCTCAGTTGCGATCCAGTCTCAGTTAACTTGCGATCTCAGCTGCGATCAGATGCCGGGACACCGAACCGCAGCCCCGATAGGGCCGCCGAATAGCTGAGTGATCCAGCTACATCGTCGCGCCGAGCACCCAGGGCGCGAACTCGGCCCCGCCGAAATCGAAGCTCTCGCTCTTGGTCGGCTGCCCCGAGGCGGTCTTCAACATCAATTCGAAGATGCGCTGGCCGCATTCCTGCACCGTCTCCTCGCCGTCGAGGATCGTGCCGCAATTCACGTCCATGTCGTCTTCCATCCGCTTGTACATCGGCGTGTTGGTCGCGAGCTTGATGGACGGCGCCGGTTTGCAGCCGAACACGCTGCCGCGGCCGGTGGTGAAGCAGACGAGATTGGCGCCGCCGGCCACCTGCCCCGTCGCCGCAACCGGGTCGTAACCGGGCGTGTCCATGAACACGAAGCCCTTCTTGGTGACGGCTTCCGCATAATGCAGCACATCGACCAGATTGGTGCTGCCGGCCTTGGCCATCGCGCCGAGCGACTTCTCGAGAATCGTCGTCAGGCCGCCGGCCTTGTTGCCCGGGCTGGGATTGGCGTTCATCTCCGCCCCTTCACGCGCGGTATACTCTTCCCACCAGCGCATCAGGGAGACGAGTTTCTCGCCGACGTCGCGGCTGACTGCGCGGCGCGTCAGCAGATGCTCGGCGCCGTAGGTCTCGGGTGTCTCCGACAGGATCACTGTGCCACCATGTCGCACCAGCAGATCGCTTGCCGCACCGAGCGCCGGATTGGCCGAGATGCCGGAATAGCCGTCGGACCCACCACATTGAAGGGCGACAGTCAGCTCGCTAGCCGGAACCGTCTCGCGCTTGACCCTGTTGGCGTCGGCGAGCGCTTCCCTGACGAAAGCGATGCCGGCCTCGACGGTCTTGCGGGTGCCGCCGACCTCCTGGATGTCCATGGCGCGCAGGCGGCCGGCGAGCTTCTGCTCCTCCATCAATCCGCCGATCTGATTGGCCTCGCAACCAAGGCCGAGCACGATCACCGCAGAGAAGTTCGCGTGCCGCGCGTAGCCGCCGAGGGTTCGCCGCAGCAGCTTCAGCGGCTCGTCGAGCGTCATGCCGCAGCCGGTCTTGTGCGTCAGCGCCACGACGCCGTCGACGTTCGGGAAGTCGGCGAGCGGATCGTCACCGGTGAAGGGATTGCGCTTGAACACGTCGGCAACGAGGCCCGCGACATGCGCGCTGCAGTTCACCGAGGTCAGAATGCCGATGTAGTTGCGGGTCGCGACCCGGCCATCGGGCCGGCGAATGCCCTCGAACGTCGCCGGAAGATCGAAATTCGGCGTCGGCTTCACGTCAACGCCATAGGCGTAGTCCTTGGCGAAATCGCCCATGCCGCAGTTCTGCGTATGAACGTGCTGCCCGGGCGCGATCGGCGCGGTCGCGAAGCCGATGATCTGGCCGTAGCGGCGGATGGGCTCGCCCTGTGCGATCGGACGCACCGCGACCTTGTGACCGGCCGGAATCCGGTCGGTCGTGGTGACCCCATCGGCGATCGACAGCCCCGGGGGCAGGCTGGCGCGCGCGATCAGGACGCTGTCCTCGGGATGAAGACGGATGACGGGGGTGGGAGCCATGGCTGTCTCTCTCGTATCAATACGTCGATCGCGAACACATATGCGAATGGCGAGCGGCTCATAGCGAATGGACGGATCCCCGTTCGCTACGCCCTCCTCGCCATTCGCCTTTCTCGTTACGCTTTGCCGCCGGATTCCTTGCGGGTCTGCGCGACCTGCTGGCGGGCATAGACCTGCATCAGGCCGACCTCGTTCGACAAGGTCACGAGCTTGAAGCCCATGTTGATGGCGCGGACCGCACCCTCGGCGCCGCTGCAGTGAATGCCGGGATTGAGCCCACGCTTGCCACACTCCTTCACGATCTTCTCATAGATCTTGAGGATTTCCGGCTCGTCACGATCGAGCTTCGGCACCAGGCCATAGGAAAAGCCGAGATCGGAGGGCCCGATATAGACGCCGTCGATGCCTTCGACATCGAGAATGGCTTCCATGTTCTCGACCGCGGTCCTGGTCTCCATCATCGGCAGCAGCACGATCTCGTCGTTGGCCGTCTTCTGATACTCGCCCGCACCACCATACATGCCCGAGCGGATCGGACCGTTGGAGCGCACACCCTTCGGCGGATATTTGGAATAGGAAACGAGGTTGCGCGCTTCCTGCGCTGTGTTGACCATCGGGCAGATGACACCATAGGCGCCGCCATCGAGCACCTTGCCGATGATGCCGGGCTCATTCCACGGCACGCGCACCATCGGCGTGACCGGATGGCCATGCATGGCCTGGAAGCATTGCACCATCGACAGATAGTCCTGCACCCCGTGCTGCATGTCCACGGTGACGCTGTCGAAGCCGCACTGAGCCACGACCTCCGCGGAGAAGCCCGAGGGGATCGCGAGCCAGGCATTCACCACCGTCTTGCCTTCGGCCCAGAGTTGCTTGACCTTATTGTTCGCCACGACTGCGTTTCCTTCCCTTGTTGTTCAACCGATCCGTCTCGTTAGAATTCGTTCTCGCCGATGGCGCAACGCAATGCAATCCCGCTCAATCTGAGCATGGATGCTTCGCACCACCCGCAGTCACACTGATTTCACGATGTCGCCCGCTGAATGCTCGCTTCGCTGACACCCACTTCGCGTGCCGTGTTCACTATTGCCGCCCAGGTGTCATCGGGCAAGGGCACGCCATTGGCCGTACGCTCGGCCCGCATCTTGCGCTCGGGATCGCCCGGCACCAGCACCTGATCAACGCCGGAGACCGGCTTGGTCGCCCGGATGAAATCCGTATAGCGGCTGATCTCACCATCAAAGAAGCTCGCCGGATCGACCACCTTCGGGTCGATGTAGATCGCGAGCATGCCGTTGGCAAAGCGCCGATTTGCCGACGTCGCCCCGGTGCCGGTCAAGGCGCCGCCGAGCAGCTCGCAGATGAAGGCGAGACCAGAGCCCTTGTGCTCGCCGAAGGCGCGGATCGCTCCCGTCCCCTTGGTGTGGTCGCGCGTCCCCTCGGCCTCATAGGGTCCATAGAGCACCGCCGGATCCTCGCTGAGCGTCCCGTCGGCATCGATCAAGGCGCCCTTGGGCAGCTTCTTGCCGCCGCGGCTCGCCACCAAGACCTTTCCCTCGGCCACGATCGAGGTCGCGAAATCGAGCACGATGGGATCCTTTCCCTGGCGCGGAATGCCGACACAATATGGCGCGGTGGAGAACCGCTTCTCGACTCCGCCATAGGGCGCCACCAGCAGTGAACCTGCGGCCGTGACGAAATGAATGGAGACGAGCCCCTCGGCGGCGGCCATTTCCGCCCAGTCGCCGACCCGGCCGAGATGGCCGGAATTGCGCAGCGCCAACGCAGCCAAGCCGCCCTTCTTGCAACGCTCGATGCCGATCCTCACGGCCTGTGGTGTCACGGTCTGACCGTAGCCGAACTTGCCGTCGACGACCACCAGCGACGGGGTGTCGACCACGACCTCTGCGGTCTGGTTGGGCACGATCGAACCCATCTTCTGCCAACGGATATAGACGGGCACGCGGATCACACCGTGGCTGTCATGCCCTGTCAGGTTGGCCGTCGTCAGATAGGTCGCGATCCGGCGGGCCTCCTCCGGCGAGGAATTGGCGTGTTCAAAGACGTCGGCAACGAAATCGATGAGATGCGCAACCTTGATAGTGACCATGACAACTCGCGGGTTCGATCAGCATGCGAAAACAGAGTTAGCATGGTTTGCCATGCCTGCGACGCACGCCCTCTCCGCTCGACTGCATCGCTTCTTATCAAAACGCCGAACGGCCTGCCAAGCATGAGACCGCGTCATTGCGCTTGGTCCGCGGCAGATCAGCCATCGCCGTCGTCGGAGGCGTCGAGATCGCCGCCGATGCTCTGCTCCAGCTCGCCCAGCATCTTGTGCAATGCGGCAAGCTTGCGGGCGCCATACCGGCTGGCAATCGATGCATAGATCGCCTCTGAGCTCGGCGCGACCTGTGCGATCAGCTTCATGCCCTTGGCCGAGATCGACAACACGCCCCTGCGCATGTCGCGGCTATCGACTTCGCGCTGAATCAGGCCGCGCGCCTCGAGATCGCGCAGGATGCGGGACAGGCTGGGCCCGAGCAGGAACGCGACCCTCGCCAGCTCCGTCACCTCGATCACATCGACCGCCGCCAGCGCGCGCAAGATACGCCATTGCTGCTCGGTCAGGCCGTGCTGTCGCAGATTGGGGCGAAACTGCCGCATCACGGCCTCACGCGCCCGCAACAAGGCCATCGGCAGCGACTGCGAGAAGTCGCGCATCGGCACCTTGCGCGCTTCCTTCGCAGCCTGCCTGGCGACCTTGGCCCTGGTCTCGCTCACATCAATCTCCTCAATCTCCCGTGGGCCATTCTGAACATTTGCACTGCAGCAAACGTCCTTTCGGTTTGCCGACTGAAACTTAACATGTTAATCATCTGCCGCCATCTCTTTTCTGAGCGATAGACCATGCCTCTTGCGAGCGACCAGATTCATAGCTGCGCCTTACGCCTGGATCAGGCCGAAAAGAGCCGCCGCCAGATCAGGCAGTTGTCGCAGGAGTTTCCCGATATCACCATCGCAGATGCCTATGCGATCCAGGAAGCCTGGATCAGCATCAAGGTGGCCGCGGGCCGCGTCATCAAGGGTCACAAGATCGGGTTGACATCGAAGGCGATGCAGAGCGCGCTGAACATCGATGAACCGGATTCGGGCGTGCTGCTCGACGACATGTTCTTTGCCGATGGCGGGCTGGTGCCGTCCGACCGCTTCATCGCGACGCGTATCGAGGCGGAGCTTGCCTTCGTCATGAAGCACCGTCTGTCTGGACCGGACTGCACCTTGTTCGACGTACTCAACGCGACGGATTTCGTGGTGCCGGCACTCGAGATCCTGGATACGCGGATCGAGCGGGTGGATCCCGCGACCAAGGCGACCCGCAAGATCTTCGATACGATCGCCGACAACGCCGCAAATGCCGGCATCGTGCTCGGCGGCCGGCCGCTGCGGCCGCTCGATGCCGACCTGCGCTGGATCGGCGCACTCTGTTATAAGAACGGTCAACTGGAAGAGACCGGCTTGGCCGCCGGCGTGCTGAACAACCCGGCAACGGCCGTTGCGTGGCTCGCCAACAAGATCGCGGCAAATGGATTCGCGCTGGAGCCGGGACAGGTGGTCCTTGCCGGCTCGTTCATCCGGCCGATCGAGGCGCGCAAGGGCGACACGATCCAGGCCGACTACGGCCCGTATGGGACGGTGAGCTGTTACTTCGCCTGAAGCCTGCCCCGGAGCGACCGCATCATGCCGCATTTCAGCATCGAATACTCCGCCAATCTCGACGCCTTTGTCGTGATGGCCAACGTCTGCGAAGTGGTCCGCAAGGCCGCCAGCGAGACCGGGATCTTTCCGATCGGCGGCATCCGCGTGCGCGCGATCCGCTGCGAGCACTACGCGATCGCCGACGGCAAGCCCGACTCCGCCTTCCTCGCCATGCTGCTGCGGCTCGGCGAAGGCCGCGACCTCGCGGCACGGCAGAAGGCCGGCGAGCACGTCTTCAAGGCACTCTCGGCGTATCTCGATCCGGTCTTCGCAAGCACCAAGTTCGCATTGTCCTTCGACATGCAGATCAACGACGCCGCGACCAGCTGGAAGCGCAACAACATCCACGACGCCCTGAAAGCGGAGGCATCCCATGGATAAGGCCAGCCCCAAGACCGACATCTACAAGGCCAATCTCGACCGTGCCGCTCCCCTGCTCGCGAAGCTGAAGGACGAGGGCATCGGCCACTTCATCGACGGCAAGGTGGTGCCGGCGATCTCGGGCGCGACGTTCGAGACGAAGTCCCCGATCGACGGCACTGTTCTGGCCAAGGTCGCTCGCGGCAATGCAGAGGACATCGACCGCGCGGCGACATCGGCCGCACTCGCCTTCAGATCCTGGCGCGACATGGCGCCGGCGATGCGGCGCAAGCTGCTGCATCGCGTGGCCGACGCGATCGAGGACCATGCCGACGACATCGCCGTGCTCGAATGCATCGACACCGGGCAGGCCTATCGCTTCATGGCCAAGGCCGCGGTCCGCGCGGCGGAAAACTTCCGCTTCTTCGCCGACAAATGCACCGAGGCGCGTGACGGCCTGAGTACGCCGAGCGACGAGCATTGGAACATCTCGACGCGGGTGCCGATCGGCCCGGTCGGCGTGATCACGCCATGGAACACGCCGTTCATGCTGTCGACCTGGAAGATCGCCCCGGCGCTCGCGGCCGGCTGCACGGTCGTACACAAGCCGGCGGAATGGTCGCCGATCACGGCGCAGTGGCTGGCCAAGCTCGCCAAGGACGCCGGCATTCCCGACGGCGTCCTCAACACCGTTCATGGCTTCGGGGAGGAGGCCGGCAAGGCGCTGACCGAGCATCCCGCGATCAAGGCAATCGGCTTCGTCGGCGAGAGCTCGACGGGATCTGCGATCATGGCGCAGGGCGCACCGACCCTGAAGCGGGTGCATTTCGAGCTCGGCGGCAAGAACCCGGTGATCGTGTTCGACGATGCCGATCTCGACCGCGCGCTCGACGCCGTCGTGTTCATGATCTACTCGCTCAACGGTGAGCGCTGCACCTCATCCAGCCGCCTGCTGGTGCAGCAGAGCATCGCCGAGACCTTCACGGCCAAGCTTGCGGCGCGCGTGCGTGCGCTGAAAGTGGGTCATCCGCTCGATCCCGCCACCGAGATCGGGCCGCTGATCCACGAGCGGCATCTCGCCAAGGTCTGCTCCTATGTCGACGTTGCACGCGAGGACGGTGCGATCATCGCCGTCGGCGGCAAGCGGTTCGACGGCCCGGGCGGCGGGCATTACGTCGAGCCGACACTGGTGACCGGCGCGCGCCAGACCATGCGCGTGGCGCAAGAAGAGGTGTTCGGGCCGTTCCTCACCGTGATCCCGTTCCGCGACGAGGCTGACGCGATCGCGGTCGCCAATGACGTGCAATACGGCCTCACCGGCTATGTCTGGACCGGCGACATGGGCCGCGCGCTGCGCGTCGCCGACGCGCTGGAAGCCGGCATGATCTGGCTGAACTCGGAGAATGTCCGCCACCTGCCAACCCCGTTCGGCGGCATGAAGGCATCGGGCATCGGCCGCGACGGCGGCGACTATTCGTTCGACTTCTACATGGAGACCAAGCACGTTTCGCTCGCGCGCGGCACCCACAAGATCCAGCGGCTCGGCGTCTAAGGAGAACTGCCCATGACCTCCCCTCGCCTCGCCACCTATGCCGTCGATGGTTCGGTCCGCTACGGGCTCGTGACCGACAAGGGCCTCGTCGATCTCTCCGCGCGCTTTGCCAAGGACTATCCGACCCTGCGCGAAGCGATTGCCGCCGGCGCCCTGCCCCGGCTGATCGATGCTGCAGCCGGCTTGTCGCCGGATCACGGCCTCGACGCGATCACCTGGCAGCCGCCGATCCCCTCGCCGGAGAAGATCATCTGCATCGGCGTCAACTATCCGGACCGCAATGCCGAATACAAGGATGGCCAGGACGCGCCGAAATATCCGTCGATGTTCATGCGGACGCCGCGCTCCTTCGTCGGCCATGAAACGCCCCTGGTGCGTCCCCGCGCCTCGCCGCAGCTCGACTATGAAGGCGAGCTCGTGCTGATCATCGGCAAGGCCGGCCGTCACATCCCGGAGGCCCAGGCGCTGGATCACATCGCCGCACTCACGCTTTGCAACGAGGGCACCATCCGCGACTGGGTGCGGCATGCCAAGTTCAACGTCACCCAAGGCAAGAACTTCGATTCGACCGGCAGCCTCGGGCCTTGGATCGTGCCCTACACGAATGAGAGCCAGATTGCCGATATCCGGCTGACGACGCGCGTCAATGGCGAGTTGCGCCAGGACGACCGCACGTCACGGCTGATCTTCGGCTTCCGCTACCTCATCAACTACATCTCGACCTTCACCACGCTCGTCCCCGGTGACGTGATCGTGACGGGCACGCCCACCGGCGCCGGTGCACGGTTCGATCCGCCGCGTTATCTGAAGCCCGGCGACGTCATCGAGATCGAAGCCGAGGGCGTCGGCACCTTGCGCAATGGCGTCGTCGACGAAGCTCTGTAAAGTCAGCAACGGAATGTCAGCATGACCACCATGACCGGCGGCGAAGCCATCGTCAGCGGGCTCGTCGCCCACGGCGTCGACACCGTGTTCGGCCTGCCTGGAGCGCAGGTCTATGGCCTGTTCGATGCCTTCCACCAGGCGCAGCTCAAGGTCGTCGGCGCCCGCCACGAACAGGCCTGCGGCTACATGGCGTTCGGCTATGCCCGCGCCAGCGGCAGGCCCGGCGTGTTCAGCGTCGTGCCGGGTCCCGGCGTGCTCAACGCCGGCGCGGCACTGCTCACCGCCTTCGGCTGCAACGAGCCGGTGCTGTGCCTCACGGGCCAGGTGCCGACCGACTATCTCGGCCGCGGCCGCGGCCATCTGCACGAGATGCCGGACCAGCTCGCGACCCTGCGCACCTTCGTCAAATGGGCCGAGCGCATCGAATATCCCGACTGCGCGCCGACGCAGGTCGCGCGCGCGTTCCAGGAGATGATGTCGGGGCGGCGCGGCCCCGCTGCGCTCGAGATGCCGTGGGACGTGTTCACGCAGAAGGCGGCCACCGCCGCGGCGATGCCGCTGGCACAGTTCGCGCCGCCGCAGCCCGATCCCGACCGCATCGCCAAGGCGGCCGGGCTGATCACGTCCGCGAAGGCGCCGATGATCTTCGTCGGCTCAGGCGCAATCGAGGCGCGCGAGGACATCCTCGAGCTCGCCGAGATGATCGACGCGCCGGTCGTCGCCTTCCGGTCAGGACGCGGCATCGTCTCCAATGCACACGAGCTCGGGCTTACCATGGCCTCAGCCTACAAGCTGTGGCCGACCACCGATCTGATGATCGGCATCGGCACCCGCATGGAGCTGCCGACCACGTTCCGCTGGCCGTTCAAGCCGGATGGATTGAAGTCGATCCGCATCGACATCGACCCGGTGGAGATGCGGCGCCTGATCGTCGACGCCGGCATCGTCGCCGATGCCAAGGCGGGCACGGCCGCGCTCATCGCGGCTGTGAGCAAGGCGGGGTACCGCAAGAGCTCGGGACGCCGCGCCGCGATCCGGGAGGTCACCGCAGCGACCTTGCAGGAGATCCAGAAGGTACAGCCGCAGATGGCCTATCTGAACGTGCTCCGCGAGGTGCTGCCGCGCGACGCCATCGTCACCGACGAACTGTCGCAGGTCGGCTTCGCCTCCTGGTACGGCTTTCCCGTCTACGAGCCGCGCACCTTCATCACCTCGGGCTATCAGGGCACGCTCGGCGCGGGTTTTCCCACCGCGCTCGGTGCCAAGGTGGCGCATCCCGACAGACCTGTGGTCGCGATCACCGGCGATGGCGGTTTCATGTTCGCCGTGCAGGAGCTGGCGACTGCCGTGCAATACAACATCGGCGTCGTCACCCTGGTGTTCAACAACAATTCCTATGGCAATGTCCGGCGCGACCAGCGTGAACGCTTCGACGGCCGCGTCGTCGCCTCCGATCTCGTCAATCCGGATTTCGTCACGCTCGCCGAATCCTTCGGCGTCGCCGCCAGCAAGGTCACGTCACCCGATCAGTTCAAATCCGCGCTTGAGACGGCGCTGGCGCATGGCGGGCCATATCTGATCGACATCGAGGTGCCGCGCGACTCCGAGGTCTCGCCCTGGGCCTTCATCCATCCGTCGAAGCCTCCAGGGATCTGATCGACCTCACGGCGGGGACGCGCGGCGTCCCTGCAATCCGGCGGCGGCCATCGCCAGCAGGCCCGCGCCGGCCACGAGCCAGCACGCGACCGGCGCCCACTGCACCAGCGGCGCATAGTCTGGCAACTTCTGCAGACCGCCGGCGACGGCAGCGATCCGCGCGAAGGTTGCCAGCGCCAGCGCCGAGAACACGAGCCCGGTCACCTTGCCCTCGGCGCCGTTCGTCCCGATCGCGAGCGCCGCGGAAATGGCGCTCATCATCATGCAGCCCCAGGCCGCCCCGGCGATGAACTGCGCCACGATCAGCACGGTCAATGCGCCCGCGAGCTCGGCGATCACGATCGCGAGCGCACCGAGCAGACCGGCGAATCCCATCACGATGAGCCCGCCGCGATGCTTGACGACCACGCTGGCCGGGAACAGCACGAGGTTGAAGCCGATCCAGAACACCGGCATCAGCCAGGAAAGGTCCTCCGGCCTGGCGAAGCGGAGATAGAAGGCCGAGCTGTTGATGCTGAAATGCAGCTGGTAGCCGAGCGCGAGGATCACCATGGCGCCGATGAACAGCAGGGGCAGTCCCCGCAGTGGCCTGGGCTCGAGCTTGGCCGCTGCTTGCGCTGCCCGACCGCTATCCTGCGGAATGCGCGAGAGACCGAGCGCCGTCAGCAGCAGCACGGCCGATGAGATGACGAACGGCAGGCGCGGATCGTAGTCGCGCAGGATCACGCCGAGATAGGGCGACACGGCGCCGGCCACGCCATAGCCGAGCATGACCAGCGCTGCCAGGAACGGAATGGCCGGCCGGGCCGCATGGCGCCCGAGCAGCGTCAAGGGCGGCGCGCGCAAGACCGACGAGGTCAGCGCCCAGATCGCGATCAGTCCGATGAAGACCGCTGGACCTGCGGACGCCGCCACGAAAGGCAGCGCGACAAAGGCGGCGCAGGATACCGCAGTCAGCAGGCCGATGAAGAGACCGAACCGCGCGGCGGCGCGCCCGATGCGATCGGCCGCAAGTCCCATCGCGGTATCGGACAATGTGAAGATCGCCTGGTCCAGCATCAGGATCAGAACGACGGCGGAGGGCGCGATGCCGGCCTGGGCGGCGAGCTTCGGCAGATAGATCACGTAGGTCGTCCACAGCAGCGTGAACACCAGCTGCAGCAGCGCAAGGTGAAGTCCTATTCGCGCCGCCGCAGGCGCCCGCTCGTCCGCAAGTTCGACAGTGCTCATGGCCCCTCTCCCGGGCGCAGCATAGAGCCAGGGATGCCCGCTGCAAAATGAGGAACGTCACAGAGCGGCCAGGACTATCGGGCGCGGCGGAACGTCAGGTTGATGCGCCGGCGGCCGAGCCGAGCATGCTCGCCATCGGCGAGCGGCGCGACGCCGTGAAAGGCGAGCCGCGCCGGGCCGCCCCAGACGACGACGTCGCCATGGGCCAGCCGATAGCGTTGCGTCTTGTCGGAGCGCTTGAGGCCGCCGAACAGGAACGTCGCGGGAAGGCCCAATGACACCGAGACGATCGGCGCGCCGACGTCGCGCTCGTCGCGATCCTGATGCAGCGACATCTTGGCGCCGGGCTCGTAGCAATTGATCAGGCAGGCATCGGGCGCGAAGGCGGCAAAGCCTGCCTCGCTCGCCGCCTGCTCGGCGAGCTGTCGCAACAGCGGCGGCATCGCCGGCCACCTCTGTCCGCTGTCTGGATCAACGGGATCGTAGCGATAGCCGCTGCGGTCCGTCACCCAGCCGACCGAGCCGCAATTCGTCATGGCCACCGACATCTGGTGCCCGCCGGGCGTGATCATCCGGCGGAACGGCGCCTGCGCGGTGATCGCCTCGATCGCGGCCAGAAGCTCCGTCGCATGTGGCTGCGCAAAACCACGCAGCAGCACCGCGCCGGGCGCGAGCGGCTCGCGCGCCGGTCCGGCGATCTCAAATCCATCGAACAGATCCGTCATATGCTACTTCGCATCGTGAAAGATCACGCCGAGCGTATGCCGCCGGCCGGAACGCAGCCGGCTCACGCCATGACGCATGTTGACACGGTAGCTGCCGCGCGTGCCCTGGACCGGGCGATTGTGGACCGCGAACACCACCGCATCGCCCTGCCGGAGCGGCACCACCTCGGCGCGCGACTGCATGCGCGGCCGCTGCTCGGTCAGCACGAACTCGCCTCCCTCGAAATCGCGCCCCGGCTCCGACAGCAGGATCGCGACCTGCAGCGGAAACACGTGCTCGCCATAGAGATCCTGGTGCAGGCAGTTGTAGTCGCCCTCGACATATTGCAGCAAGAGCGGCGTTGGCCTGATCTGGCCGGCCTCATGACAGCGCGCCAGGAAGTCGTCGTGCTCGGCGGGAAATTGGATGTCGATCCCCATCGTCGCATTCCAGCGGTTGGCGATCGCCACCAGATGCGAATAGAGCCGCGGCCGCAACTGCGCGATCGGATCGGGCAGCGGATAACTGAAATATTTGTACTCGCCGCGGCCGAAACCATGCCGCGCCATGACGACGCGGCTGCGGAAGTGCCGGTCGTCCGGATAGAGCGCCGCCAGGGCGCGGCAATCCTCCGACGACAGCAGCTGCGTCAACACGGCGCAGCCGCTGGAATCGAGATCGCGTTCGACCATCGCCCAATCGAGCTGGTCGATCCCGATCGCGGCGGGAGTATCGATGTCGAGCGCAGCCTGTTTGAGCCTGGTCATTCGGACATTCCAGCTGTCATTCCGGAGCGGCGCGAAGCGACGAGCCCGGAATCCATACGTACGATCGTGGTCATGTATTCCGCGCCTGCGCGCAAGGGCGCGCATCCCGGAATGACGACAGTGTTACGGAGTGGCCAGCGGGGCACCACCCGATTTCCGGTAGCATCCATGTCGATGATACCGTAACGACGACAGGTTCCCATCCGGCGTCGGAACGCCGGGCTCTTTCCCTACTCAGCCCCGCACCACGCCCTCGACCCCAGCCGCGATCTCCAGCAGTTTGCGGTCCTGGCCGCCGGACTGCGCCAGCATCAGGCCGACCGGGACCTCGCCGTGGCGGTGCGCCGGCAGCGAGATGGCGCAGCCGTCGATCATGTTGATGAAGGTGCAATTGCGCAAAGCGCGGATGTTCTCGCGGGCGAAGGCCTGGTCGTCGGCGAGATCGGCGATGACAGGCGGCGCGTTGGCCGTGGTCGGCATCGCCAGCGCATCGTAGGGCGCGATGCGTGCAGCGGCGCGCTTCACCAGCGAGCGGCGCGCGTTGAGCATCTCGATGTAATCCGGCACGGTGATCGCCTCGCCGCGCATGATACGGACGGACACGCGCGGATCGTAGACGTCGCCCTTGGCTGTCAGCAGGAAGCGGTGCCAGGCGTAGCTCTCGGCGGCGGCGAAGCCGCCCTTCATGCCGATCAGGCCGACGTCGAGGAACTCGGGGAATTCGATACGCTCGATGAGCGCCCCCTGCTTCGCCAGCGTCTGCAGCGCCCGCTCAAAGGTCTCGGCGACCTCGACATCGAGCTCGTCGAGCACGACCGTGGTGGGCACCGCAAGCCGCAAACCCTTCACCGGGCGCGACGCGAGCGGGCGGACCGGCTCGTCGGCCAGCACGGAATCGAGGACGGCACAGCAGGCGACCGTGTTGGCGAGCGGCCCAAAGCTGTCGAGCGTGGTCGACAGCGGCACGCCGCCGTCGAGCGGCACGCGGGCCTGCGTCGGCTTGTAGCCCGTGATGCCGTTGAAGGCCGCGGGAATGCGGCAGGAGCCGCCGGTGTCGGTGCCGAGCGCGCCATAGGCCATGCGATCGACGATCGAGACCGCGGCGCCCGACGACGAGCCGCCGGGCACATGGCCGACGTCGCGCTTCCAGGCGCTCTTCGGCGTGCCGTAATGCGGGTTGATGCCGATGCCGGAATAAGCGAACTCGGTCATGTTGGTGCGGCCGATCACGACGAAGCCGGCCCGGCGCAGCCGCGCCACCGCCGGCGCATCGGCCTCGGCCGGCGCGGAATCCTCCAGCGCCCGCGAGCCGGCGCGGGTGACCTGGCCCTTGATGTCGAACAGGTCCTTGATCGAGACCGGAATGCCGGCGTAGGGCGACGGCGCCGCATTGGCCTTGCGCAGCGCGTCCATGCCGTCGGCCGCCGCCAGCGCGGCCTCCTTGTCGACATGGATGAAGGCGCGCTGGCCCTCACCGGCGGGATCGGCGATCCGGGCGAGACACTCCTCCACCAGCTTGCGGGACGTGGTGCGACCGGCGGCGAGATCGTCGGCCAGCGCGGCCAGGGTCGGATTCGAAACGGTCATGGCATCCTATCGCGTGTCTGCGGCATCGGCCGCGATGTCCAGATCGAGCAGCGCGGAACTCAGCGACTTGCCGTGCGCATCCAGCGCGAGCGACCGGGTGACCCCGCCGCCGAGCGCCCGGCTCATCACGAAATTCAGCGCCGCAATGTTGGGCAGCTCATAGCGGACCACCCCGCCCTGGACAATGCCGGCGAAGTGCGCCTTCACCCGCTCGGCCGTGACTTGTGCGAGCAGCAGCGGGTAATCCTTGGGGTCGTAGGCGATGACCGAGATGTTCGAGGTGTCACCCTTGTCGCCAGTTCTGGAATGGGCGATGTCACGCAGCTTCATCTCGGCTCCGATCATACTCCCAGCATCAAAGACCAATTTTCATCAGGCGGCAATTGCCGTCCAAACACCTCTGCGCCTCCCGGAGGGCCGCATGCGTGGCGTGATGGACCGTTGACGCGTCTGCGTCAAATGGCGCATCACGGATGCAAAGGAGCGGGCGACGGAGCCCGCCGCAGGGAGGATCAACCGGGATGGCCGAGCCGATGCGTGCACGCCCCAAACCGACACCCGAGACGCAGCATTTCTGGGACGGCACCCGGGCCGGCGAATTGCGGCTGCAGCGCTGCGACGCCTGTGCCCACGTCTACTTCCCGCCGCGCCCATTCTGTCCGGCCTGCGCCAGCCGCAAGGTCAGCATCTTCAAGGCCACGGGCAAAGGCACGCTCTACAGCTACGTCATCAACCATCGTCCCCCTGCGCCCGGCTTCACGCCGCCCTACGCCATTGCCGTCGTGGCGCTCGAAGAGGGCCCGCGCATGATGAGCAACATCACGGGCTGCCCGCAGACACCGGAGGCATTGGAGCTCGGCATGGCCCTCGAAGTCACATTCGAGAAAATGGACGAGCAGATCACCCTGCCCCTGTTCCGGCCGGCGAAAGGATAGCGCCATGCGTCGAAACCAGGTGGCCGTGGTCGGCGCGGCCGAGACCACCGAGCTCGGAATCATCCCGACGATGTCGCAGATCCAGCTGCATGCGGACGCGGCACTGAATGCCATCGCCGATGCCGGGCTCAAGCTGTCGGACATCGACGGCTTCGCCACCGCGGTCGAGACGCCGCAGCAGATCTGCCATTATCTCGGCATCACACCGACCTGGGTCGATGGCACCTCGGTCGGCGGCTGCTCCTTCATGCTGCATGTCCGCCACGCCGCGGCTGCGATCGAAGCCGGGCTATGCAAGACCGTGCTGATCACCCACGCCGAGAGCGGCAAATCGATGATCGGCAAGCTGCCGCGCTCGATCCCGCCGGACAGCCTGCAGGGCCAGTTCGAGGCGCCGTTCGGCGTCTACGGGCCGCCCAGCATGTTCCCGATCCCCGTGCTGCGCTACATGAAGACGTACGGCATCACCCATGAGCAGCTGGCGATGGTTGCGGTCGTACAGCGCGAATGGGCGGCAAAGAACCCGCGCGCGATGATGAAGGACCCGATCACCGTCGAGGACGTGCTGAACTCGCGCATGATCGCCTATCCGTTCCGGCTGCTGCAATGCTGCCTCGTCACCGACGGCGGCGGCGCGCTGATCCTGACCTCGGCCGATCGCGCCAAGGATTTTCCGCAGAGGCCAGTCTATGTTCTCGGCACCGGCGAAAGCGTGGAGACGCCGATGGTCAGCCAGATGGAGACGTTCAATTCATCGCGCGCCTTCAAGGTCGCGGGCCCCCTCGCCTTCAAGGAGGCCGGCATCGGCCATGCCGACGTCGACCATCTCATGATCTACGACGCGTTCGCGCATCTGCCGCTGTTCGGTCTCGGTGATCTCGGCTTCATGCCGCATGAGGAGACCGGGCCGTTCATCGCCGCCGGTCACACACGGCCCGGCGGCAAGCTGCCGCTCAACACCAATGGCGGCGGCCTGTCCTACATGCATTCGGGCATGTACGGCATGTATGCGTTGCAGGAGAGCGTGCGCCAGATGCGTGGCATCGCCCCGGCGCAGGTACCAGGAGCCAAGATCTCGGTGTGCCACGGCGTCGGCGGCATGTTCGCCGCATCGGGGACGATCATCTTCACCAACGAGAGGTAACGACGCTCGCCGTTCCGGTCGCTCTCTTTCGTTTTGTCGTCATGGCCGGGCTTGTCCCGGCCATCCACGTCGTCCGGCGCCCTCGGAACGACGTGGATGCCCGGGACAAGCCCGGGCATGACGGAGCAACATATTGGCAGGCAGCCCGGCTGATCTGAGCCGTCTCGTCAAATGCAATAGCCCTGACGCAAACGGGGCAGGATGAACAGCACATCACGCTAAGGAGAACCTCTCATGACCAAATCGCTGCAGGACAAAGTCGTCATCGTCACCGGCGCCGGCCGCGGCATCGGCCGCGAGATCGCGCTGCTGTGCGCCGCCGAAGGCGCCAAGGTCGTCGTCAACGATCCCGGCGTGGCGTCCGACGGCTCGGGCACCAGCGCAGCGCCGGCGGAGGAAGTGGTCGAGGAAATCAAGAAGCGCGGCGGCACGGCGGTGGCGAATTTCGAGAGCGTGTCCGAAGCGATCCCGGCCAGCAAGATCGTGAAGGCCGCGACCGACCACTTCGGCAAGCTCGACGGCGTGGTCAACAATGCCGGCATCCTGCGCGACATGATCTTCCACAAGATGAGCATCGAGGCGTTCGAAGCCGTCATCAAGGTCCACCTGATGGGGTCGTTCTATGTCGCTCACTCCGCCGCGCGGCTGTTCCGCGAGCAGGAGAGCGGCTCCTTCGTCCATTTCACCTCGACCTCGGGCCTGATCGGCAATTATGGCCAGGCCAATTACGCCGCGGCGAAGCTCGGCATCGTCGGCCTGTCGAAGTCGATCGCGCTCGACATGGGCCGCTTCAACGTGCGTTCCAATTGCGTCTCGCCGTTTGCCTGGAGCCGAATGATCGGCACCATCCCGGCGGAGACCGAGGCCGAGAAGGAACGCGTCGAACGCATGAAGCGGATGGGGCCCGAGAAGATCGCGCCCGTCGTCGCCTATCTGCTCAGCGATGCCTCGAAAGACGTCACCGGCCAGATCTTCGCCGTTCGCATGAACGAGATCTTCCTGATGAGCCAGTCGCGCCCATTGCGCTCGGTGCACCGCGGCGAAGGCTGGACGCCGCAGACCATTGCGGAGCATGGCATGCCGGCACTGAAGCCGTCGTTCTACAAGCTCGATCGTTCCGCCGACGTGTTCGGCTGGGACCCGATCTGAGATTTGCAGCGCGCAAAGTCCATTCGCAGCGCACACACTCTCAAGTTGTTTTTTATCGAGACGACCCGCACGTCGCCACGATTCTGTCGTATGGTCGCCTCCCAACAAAAAAATGGGAGGACACATATGACGACTCTACGACACGACGTCGCGCAGAACTCGCTGGTCGGAGCAGATGGCTTCGACAGGCGCAGGTTGCTGAAAGGAGCCGCGGCATTCGCCGCTGCCGCGGCAACCGTGACGTCAGCATCGGCTGCAACCGTCACGCCCTTCGGCCAGACCGGGGCACCGACAATCTCGACAGATCCGCTGCCTCTCGGTCCCTTGCCGGGCAGCCGCTATCCGGACTCTCACCTGGAGTCGTCGAAAAAGCCCAAGCTGTCATTCGGGCCGGCGGAGTTTCCGGCCTTCGCGGGCACGATGGCCGTAGAACGCGTCGCGACCGGAATGCGCTGGGCCGAAGGCCCGGTCTATTTTGCCGCCGGTCGCTATCTGCTGTTCAGCGACATCCCGAACAATCGCATCATGCGGTTCTCCGAGGACGATGGTCACCTCAGCGTCTATCGGCAGCCGTCGATGAATTCCAACGGCAACACCATCGATCGAGAAGGACGGCTGATCACGTGTGAACATAGCGGTCGGCGGGTCACTCGCACCGAGCTCGATGGCTCGATCACGATCATCGCCGACAGCTATAATGGAAAGCGATTGAATTCGCCGAACGATGCAGTGGTCGCGGCCGACGGCGCAATATGGTTCACCGATCCGGTCTACGGCATCGGTGGCTTCTATGAGGGCCTCAAGGCGGCGCCCGAGCAGGACAAGCACAATGTCTATCGGGTCGATCCGAAATCGGGAGAGGTCAAGGTCGTTGCCGACGACTTCGTCGAGCCCAATGGGCTCGCCTTCTCACCCGACGAAACGAAGCTTTACGTCATCGACACTGGCTTCACCGACGGGCCCGACAATCCCGCGCATATCCGCGTGTTCGACGTCGATCACGCCGCCGGCAAGCTGGCGAACAGCAAGGTCTTCGCCGAAATGCCTAAGCCCAGCATCTCCGACGGCGTCCGATGTGATCGCGACGGGCGGGTCTGGTGCTCGGTCGGCTGGGGCGATCCGAACGAGGACGGCGTACGCTGCTATGCCCCGGACGGAACCTTGCTGGGCAAGATTCACATTCCGGAAACCGTCGCCAATCTGTGCTTCGGCGGCCAGCAGCGTAATCGGCTCTACATCTGCGGCTCGACGTCGCTCTATGCGGTCTATACGAGTGCGCAGGGTGCGCTGAAGCCCTGAAGATAGCGAATGGCGAATAGGGAGTAGCGAATAGACCCTCTATTCGCTACTCCCCACTCGCCCTCATCCGGTATTTCTCAACCCCGCCGAGATGCCGTTGATCGTCAGTTGAATCCCGCGCAGCACCTGCTCGTCCGGGTTCTGCGCGCGATGCTCCTTGAGCAGCTCGACCTGCACGTGGTTGAGCGGATCGAGATAGGGAAAGCGGTTGCGCACCGAGCGCTCCAGCAGCGGGTTGCCCTGCAGCAGCCGCTCCTGCCCCGTGATGTCGAGCAAAGTCTCGATCACCAGATTCCATTCGCGCCGGATGCGGCCGAAGATCTTTTCGCGCAGGGCCTCGTCCGGGACCAGCTCGGCATAGCGCGAGGCGATGGCGATCGAGCTCTTGGCGAGCACCATGTCCATGTTCGACAGCAGCATGCGGAAGAACGGCCATTCCTGATAAAGTTCGCGCAGGAACGGCATGCCCTGCTCCGGATTTTCCGCGATCCAGGTCTCGACCGCGCTGCCGAAGCCGTACCAGCCCGGCAGCATCAGCCGGCACTGCGCCCAGGAGAACACCCAGGGGATCGCACGCAGGTCCTCGATCGCGCGGGTTTTCTTGCGCGAGGCCGGGCGGCTGCCGATGTTCAAGGTCGCGATCTCGTTGATGACGGTCGAGGCCCAGAAATAGTCGACGAAGCCGTCGGTCTCGTAGACCAGGCCGCGATAGGCCTTGAACGCGAGCTCCGAGAGCCGGTCCATCGCGGTGAGATATTCGCGCTTCGGCGCCGGCTGCCGCGGATGCAGCAGGCTGGCCTCGAGCGTCGCGGCGGCGAGAATTTCCAGATTGTTACGTCCGACCTCGGCGTTGGAATATTTGCTGGAGATGATCTCGCCCTGCTCGGTGATGCGGATCTGGCCGTTCACCGCGCCGCCCGGCTGGGCGATGATGGCGTCGTAGCTCGGTCCGCCGCCGCGGCCGACCGATCCACCGCGGCCGTGGAACAGCCTGAGCCGGATGCCGTGGCGCTCGAAGATGTCGACGAGGCCGATCTCCGCCTTGTAGAGCTCCCAGCCCGAGGTGACGAAACCGCCGTCCTTGTTGCTGTCGGAATAGCCGAGCATGACCTCCTGCACGGCGCCGCGGCTGTCGACCAGGCGGCGGTAATCGTGCAGCGCCAGCATGCGGTCCATGATGCCGCTGGACGCCTGCAGGTCCTCGATCGTCTCGAACAGCGGCACGATGTTGACGGCGCAGCGGCCCGAAGGGTCGATCAGGCCGACCTCCTTGAGCAGCAGTGCCACCTCGAGCATGTCCGACATGCCCTTGCACATCGAGATGATGCACTGGGGAATCACGTCGGCGCCGAACGTCGCGTGCGCCTCGGCGGCGGCGCGGAACAGCGCAAGCTCGCCGACGGTCTCGTCGCTGTACTTGACGAATTGCGACACCAGCGGCCGCGCATTGCGCAGCTCGCTGACAAGCAGGCCGACCCTGGCATCCTCGCTCAGCGCCATGTAGGACATGCCGGGCATCGCGGTGTCGATCAGCTCGGCGACGGTGCGCTCGTGCACCGCCGAATTCTGGCGGATGTCGAGCCGGGCCAGATGGAAGCCGAAGCAATCCACGGCACGCCGCAGCAGCCGCAGCCGCCCGCGGGCGATCACCTCGGCATTGTTGGCGATCAGCGAGTGATGCAGCACGTCGAGATCATCCTGCATCTGCTTGACGCTGTCGTAAGGCGCCACCGCCGCCACGGGAAGCCGGCTGATCTGGATACCGAGCTTCTTCGCCGTCGCTGCCAAGCGCGCATAGATGCCGGACACCGCCAGACGATATGGCTCGCCGCGACGATGCGGCGACGTGTCCGGCGAGCGCTCGGCCAGCGCACGCAGCTCCTCGGAGACATCGGCGAGATGCGCGGCGATGGACAGCTCGCTGCCGAGCAGATGCAGTTCCTCGAGATAGTAGTGCAGCGCCAGGCTGGATTGCAGCTTGAGCGTCCCGCGCATCACCTCGGCGGTGACGAACGGATTGCCGTCGCGGTCGCCGCCGATCCAGCTCCCCATTCGCAGGAACGAGGCGAGATCGCCTGCCACCTCCGCTCCGTCATTGAGCCGATCCTCGAGCGAGCACAGCAGACGCGGCACCTCACGCAGAAACGTGTAGTCGTAGAACGACAGGCCGTTGGTGACCTCGTCGAGCACCGTCAGCTTGGTCCGGCGCAGCAGGTTGGTCTGCCACAGCGTCAGCACGGCGCGGCGCAGCGCCTCGTCATTGGCCTCGCGCTCATCCGGCGTCAACTGCATCCGCTCGCGGCGGTCGAGCAGCATCGCGATCTCCATCTCGCGATCCATCGTGCTCTTGCGCCGCACCTCGGTCGGGTGCGCGGTCAGGACCGGGCTGACCAGCGCCGTCGAGAAGAACTTGCGCAGATCGGAAGCCTCGAACCCGGCGGATTTGGCGTGAGCGAGCGTCGCCGCCAGCATGCCGGCCCCGCCATTGGAATCGCTCCTGGCACGCATGCGCCGGATGTTGTTCTGGTCCTCGGCAATGTTGGCGAGGTGCGAGAAATAGCTGAAGGCGCGGACGATGCGGACCGTCTCAGCCGTCGTCATGCCGTCGAGGATCTGCTCCAGCTCGCGCCGCGCCTGGCGGTCCTCGTCGCGGTGGAAGCGCACCGAGGTCTGGCGGATGCGCTCGACGAGGTCGAACAATTCGGCGCCTTCCTGGTCGCGGACGGTATCGCCGAGGATGCGGCCGAGCAGCCGGATATCGTCCCGGAGCCGCGCGTCCTCCTCCATGGCCTGCGCCTCGGCGGCGCGGTTGGGACGGATTTCCTCTGTCATGGCTTGCGGCGACATGGATGCGCTCTCCAGCAGCTGCCCATTTACGGGTCAGTCTGCCGTATCTATACCGCAGCGCAAGATCAAGAAAGAGGCGTCGCCTGCCCTATTCAATGTCGGTCTCGCCTCCTTTCGCCGCCAAGTGCGGGCCCATCATCATATTTTCCGCCCCGCCTGCTCCCAATGGGGATCGCGCAGCCGCCGCTTGAAGATCTTGCCGGAATCCTCGCGCGGCAGCTTCTCGTGGATCTCGATGTGCTTGGGCACCTTGTAATCGGCCAGCGACGCTCTCAGCCGGGCCCTCATCTCCCCAATGTCAAGCGTCACGCCCGGCTGCGGCTCGACCACGGCCATCAGGGCTTCTCCGAACTCGGCATCGGGGATGCCGAACACGGCGCAATCATGCACGCCGGGCACGGCATGCAGCACGGCTTCGATCTCGGCGGGATAGATGTTTACGCCGCCAGAGATCACCATGTCGCGCTTGCGGTCGCACAGGAAGACGTAGCCCTCGGCATCGATGTAGCCGACATCGCCCGAGGTGATGAAGCCGTCGCGGTCGATCTCGGCACGCTTCTCCGGCTTGTTGTGATAGGTGAAATCCGGATTGCCCGCGATGCGCGAATAGATCTCGCCGATCTCGCCCTGCGGCAGGATGCGACCGTCCTCGCCGAGAAAGCGCAGCTCCGCGCCCGGCGAGACCTTGCCGACGGTGCCGGGCTTGCGCAGCGCGTCCTCGGAGGTCGCGAAGGTCACGGCACCGGATTCGGTCGAGCCGTAGAACTCGTAGATGACCGGCCCCCACCAGTCGATCATCGCGCGCTTGACGTCGGCCGGGCACGGCGCGGCAGCGTGAATGACATGGCGCAACGACGAGACGTCGTAGCGGCGGCGAACCTCCTCCGGCAGCTTCATCAGCCGGATGAACATGGTCGGCACCATGAAGATGGTATCGATCCGCTCTGTCTGGATGACGTCGAGAAACGCCTCCGGCTCGAAGCGCGGCATCAGCACCAGCGCGCCGCCGAGCCGGCCCGCCCGCAGGCCGAAGGCGTTCGGCGCCGAATGATACAGCGGCCCCGGCAGCAGCGCGCGCGCGTTCGGCTTCAGCCCGTAGATCAACGCGCGCATGCGCTCGGCCGAGGCGGCCTGCTCCACCGTCGGCGCACTGCGGCGAACGCCCTTGGGATGACCGGTCGTGCCGGAGGTGTAGATCATGTTCTGCGGCTGCGGCACCTGCGGCCCTTCGTAAGGGCTCTGCTGTGTCAGCCAGCTTTCCAGGTCGGTCGCGAACTCCGGTGTTGCGAGCAGATCCGCGTCGATCTTGTAGTTGGACAGGATCTCCGGCGGCGTCGGCACGCTGAGCACGGTGCCTCCAGGTGGAATCAGGCCGCGAAGCTGATGCAGCAGATCGGCGTGAGCGATCAGCACGCGCGTCGCGGAGTCCTTGAGGATGTAGTCGATCTCCTCCGGCTTGAAGTGCCAGTTCACCGGCACGCCATAGGCGCCCAGCCGCATCGCGCCATAGGCCGCCTCGATGAAGGCGATGTCGTTGCGCATCAGCATGCAGACGCAATCGCCCTGGCGTACGCCGAGTTGCGCGAGGCCGCTGGCGATCCGCGCGGCGCGGTCGGCGATTTCGGCGTGGCTGCGCCGGCGCTCGCCGGAGATGATGCCGCAGAACAGGGAGGACGTTTCCATTTTCTTTGTTATCCGATCTGGCGTCGGTTTGAGTTTCCGCCATCAATCCGGGGCGATGCGCCGCGACAAAACGGCGGTGCCGTTTTGCGCGGAGCATCGAACTCAGGTGCGCAGTTGCGCACCGGAGAATCTCGAGATTCCGGGCCTGCTCCTTCGGAGCATCCCGGAATGACGGACTCAGTCCGCAAACTTCGGCGCGCGCTTCTCGATGTTGGCGCGCACCGATTCGAGCTGGTTCGGGCTGCCGATCAGCTTCTGCTGCTCGACCGATTCGGCGAGCAGCGCCGGCCCCGGATCGACCGAGAGATTGTTCAGCATCCGCTTGGCGGCGCGGATCGCATCCGGATTCTTGCCGGCGATCTCACGTGCGGTCTCCAGCGCAGCCGCGCGCGGATCGGCGCAGATGCGGGTGACGAGGCCGTAGGACTGGCCTTCCTCCGGCGAGAACACCCGGCCCGTGTAGGTCAGCTCGCGCAGGATGTCGTCGCGCATCAGGGTGGCCAGGATCGGCGTGCCCGCCATGTCGGGCACCAGACCCCACTTGATCTCCATGATCGACATCTTGGTGTCCGGCGCGACGTAGCGCATGTCGGCGCCGAGTGCGAGCTGGAAGCCGCCGCCATAGGCGACGCCATGCACTGCAGCAATCACCGGCACCGGCAACTGCCGCCAGCCCCATACCGCTTGCTGCGCGAAGTTGGCCTTGCCGTGGGTGCGAACGGTGAGGTCGCGCTTCTCGCCGCCGGGTATGCCGTTGCCGCCGGAATCCTTCATCGCCGCGAAGCGGCCCATGTCGAGGCCAGCGCAGAAGGCGCGGCCCTCGCCGGACAGCACCACCGCCCGCAGGCCCTTCTCCTTCGACAGCCGGTCGGTCGCCGCGACCAGCGCCTCGAACATCTCCATGTCCAACGCATTCATCTTGTCGGCGCGAACCAGGCGAACATCGGCGACGCCGTCCTTGATCTCGATCGCGAGGCGGTTGTCCATCGAGCGGTCTCCCTACGGATGTCTTTGTGACTTTACAGAAGGCTGTCGGAGCGATTTAGTCAATCGACCAATTAACTCACAACATGTCAGGCGGAAACTCCCATGTTCAAGGACAATCTCCTCGAAGGTCGACGCATTCTGGTGACCGGCGGCGGCACGGGCCTTGGCAAAGCAATGGCTGCACGCTTCCTGCAACTCGGCGCCGAAGTGCATATTTGCGGCCGGCGGAAAATCGTCTGCGACGAGACCGCGACCGAACTGATGGACCTCTACGGCGGCCGTGTGACCAGCCATGGCGTCGACATCCGCAATGCCATGGCGGTGGAGGACATGATCGAGGCCATCTTCCAGGAAGGCGGTCTCACAGACCTCATCAACAACGCGGCCGGCAACTTCATTTCCCGCACCGAGGAATTGAGCCCGCGCGGCTTCGATGCCGTCGCCAACATCGTGATGCACGGCACGTTCTACGTGACGCACGCCGTCGGCAAGCGCTGGATCGCCGCGAAGCAGCCGGGCAACGTCGTGTCGATCACGGTAACCTGGGTGCGCAACGGCTCGCCTTACGTGGTGCCCTCGGCGATGAGCAAGTCGGCGATCCACGCCATGACGATGTCGCTCGCGACTGAATGGGGCCGCTACGGCATCCGCCTCAACACCATCGCACCCGGCGAAATCCCGACCGAAGGCATGAGCAAGCGCATCAAGCCCGGTGACGAGGCCGGCGCGCGGACCAAGGCGATGAACCCGATGGGTCGGGTCGGCACCATGGAGGAGCTGCAGAACCTCGCGGTGTTCCTGATCTCCGGCGGCTGCAACTGGATCAACGGCGAGACCATCGCGATGGACGGCGCCCAAGCGCTGGCAATGGGCGGCAACTTCTATCAGCTGCGCGACTGGAGCGACGACGACTGGACCAAGGCCAAGGAGTCGATCAAGGCGCAGAACGAAAAGGATCGCGCGACGCGCACGAGCTGATTGGCGCAATCACCCTGTTGATCGGCGACCTGCTCCCTGTAGACTGATCGAGAGATGCTTGCTCCGGCGCAATCCGGGGCGAGGACCACGACAAGACATCGAACAAAGAACAAGACGCAATCGGAGGGGAAACATGTCCGTCACGACGGCAGCGTCGACGCTCGTCGACGTCGTGCGCAGGCAGGCGGAAGCGCTTGGCTCCGCCACCGCCTATGAGTTCGAAGGCCGCCTCACCAGCTTCGCCGCATTCGACCGCAAGACCAACCAGGTTGCCAACGCGCTGAAGGCGATCGGCATCAAGCCGCATGAGCGGATCGCCTATTTCGGCAAGAACAGCGACATCTATTTCGAGCTGCTGGTCGGCGCCATGAAGGCCAACGTCGTCATGGCGCCGGTGAACTGGCGCCTCGCCGGTCCCGAGGTCGCCTTCATCGTCGAGGACTGCAAGGCGCCTGCCCTGTTCGTCGGTCCCGAGTTCATCACGATGATCCGCAACATCCGCGACCAGATTCCGAGCGTGCGGCACATCATCACCACCGAAGGCGGCGCGCCGGAATGGCAGGACTACACGGCTTGGCGCGACGCGCAGAGCGCCGACGCTCCCGGCGAGGCGATCACGCCGAAGGACATCGCGCTGCAGCTCTACACCTCCGGTACCACCGGCAAGCCGAAAGGCGCGATGCTGTCGCACGCCAACTTCCTCAACCTCGTCAACACCGGCAATCCCGAGGAGAAGCCGGACTGGAATAAATGGACGACCGACGACGTCTCGCTGATCGCGATGCCGATCTTCCACATCGGCGGCTCCGGCTGGGGCCTGATGAGCCTCTACCACGGCGCCCGCGGCGTGATCGCGCGCGAGTTCGATCCCACGAAGATCCTCGACTTCTTCGAACAGTCCGGCATCACCAAGCTGTTCATGGTGCCCGCCGCGATGCAGTTCGTGGTCCGGCAGCCGCGAGCGCGGCAGGTCGACTTCTCGCGGCTCAAATACATGCTCTACGGCGCCTCGCCGATCCCGGCGGCGCTGCTGAAGGAATGCATCGAGGTGTTCAAATGCGGCTTCGTGCAGATGTACGGCATGACCGAGACCACGGGCACCATCATCGCGCTGCCGCCCGAGGATCACGTCGAAGGGCTGGAGCGGATGCGCTCGGCCGGCAAGCCGCTGCCGGGCGTCGAAGTCGCGATCATCGATCCCTCGGGCAACCCGCTGCCGCCGCGGCAGGTCGGCGAGATCGCCACCCGCTCCGGCTCCAACATGACCGGCTACTGGAACCTGCCGGAGGCGACCGCACGCACGCTCGGTAAGGACGGCTGGCTGCGCACGGGTGATGCCGGCTACATGGACGAGGACGGCTACGTCTACATCCACGACCGCATCAAGGACATGATCATCTCCGGCGGCGAGAACATCTATCCGGCCGAGGTCGAGAGCGCGATCTGCGACCACCCCGATGTCGCCGAGGCCGCCGTGATCGGCATTCCCGACGAGAAATGGGGCGAGGCCGTCAAGGCGATCGTCGTAATGAAGCCCGGCAAGCGCGCCACCGAGACCGACATCATCAATTTCACCCGCACCCGCATCGCCGGCTTCAAGACGCCGAAGAGCGTGGACTTCCTCGACGCCCTGCCGCGCAACCCGTCCGGCAAGATCCTGCGGCGGAATCTGCGCGACCCGTACTGGGCGGGCAAGGATCGGCAGGTGAATTGATCAAGAACGAGGTGCTCGCTGAGACATTCTGGATCGCTTCGCCACGCTCGCGATGGCGTGGAGAGAGGGTACGCTCCTTCCACGCCGTCATTGCGAGGCGCCCTTGCGCCGAAGCAATCCAGGGGCCAAACAACAAGGTCTGGATTGCTGGCTGACGCTCACGATGGCCGCCTTCCAACTACAACCGCCTCACCTCTTGTTCACCCCCATATACCCGAACAGGAAGCCCGCCACCTTGCGCATTTGGATCTCCTCGCTGCCTTCGGTGATGCGGTAGCGGCGGTGGTGGCGGTAGATGTGCTCAAACGGCTTGTGGCGCGAGTAGCCCATACCGCCATGAACCTGGATGGCGCGGTCGGCCGCCTCGCAGCACAGACGGTTAGCCCAGTAGTTGCACATCGAGACCTTGTCGGAGAGTGTGTGCTCGACCTGCGCCTGGGTGAGCTGGTCCATCTCCCAGGCGGTCTTGCGGATCAGCAGCCGCAGCATCTCGGCCTGCGTCGCCAGCTCGACCAGCGGCCACTGGATCGCCTGGTTCTCGGCCAGCGCCTTCCCGAACGGTTTGCGCTCACGCGCGTAGTTCACGCTCTCATTGATGCAGAATACGGCCGCACCGAGCGAGCTCGCCGCCTGCCGGATGCGGTTCTCGTGCACGAAGCACTGCGCCAGCGACAGGCCGCGACCGACTTCGCCGAACTGCGCATCCTCCGGCACGAACACGTCGGTGAAGCTGACGCGCGGATGATCGGTCGGCATGTTGAAGGTCCAGAGATATTCCTCGACCTTGACACCCTCGGTCTTGGCCGGCACCAGGAAGCAGGTGATGCCGCGGGCATCGCCGTCCTTGCCCGAGGTGCGCGCGAACAGCGCGCAATGGGTGGCGACGTGCATGCCCGTGGTCCACATCTTCTCGCCGTTGATCAGCCAGCCCTTGACGTTGTCGCGGGTGGCTGGGACGGCCTTGGTTTCCATGTGGGTCGCGTCCGAGCCGTGATGCGGCTCGGTGAGACCGAAGGTGATGCGGTACTTGCCGGTGATCGAGCCGTCGATCATCGCCTTCTGGTCGTCGCGGCCATAGCGGTCGAGCATGGTGACGATCGGCAGATTGCCGACGATCGAGTGCTCGTTCTGCAGGTCGTTGTGCAGGCCGAGGCCCTTCGACGCGAAATGCTCGCGGATCACCGCCATCCAGAGGTTCGAGCCGTCCTTGCCGCCGTAGCGCTTCGGGATCGCAAAGCGCAGGTGCCCGGCCGCGTCGGCACGATCCTTGGCCTTGCGCAGCAGCTGCTCCCACTCATGCCGCGGCAGGCCGCCATTCTCGAAATCGGTGCGCGCCCATTCGCGACGATGATCGAAGAAGCGGATGTTGTCGTCGGCCTGCTCCAGCGGCTTGATCTCGGCGGCGATGAAGCGATCGAGCTCGTCGAGGTAGGCGACCAATTCCTTCGGCAAGGAAAAATCCATGGCGTGTCTCCCTGTGCGTTTCGTTGTTGTTCTTGGTCCTGATGGGCGCGACCTCCCGTCGCGCGCTTGTGGCGCGCAGCGCCGTTGCGTATTTGGATGACTGCGACACCTGCGCAGGCGCTAAGCTGATGCGCGACAGCCAATCAGAAAACAGGAGGAACGGCCGATGGAGCTGAAGTTTTCGAGAGTGACGCGCAAGGGGCCGATCACGATCGTCACCCTGGCGCGCCCCGAGGTCTACAACGCCCTGCACATCGAGGCGCATTACGAGCTCGAGCGCGTGTTCGACGGCTTCGCCGCCGATCCCGAGCAATGGGTGGCGATCGTCACCGGCGAGGGCGACAAGGCATTCTGCGCCGGCAACGATCTGAAATGGCAGGCGGCCGGCGGCGCGCGCGGCTGGGGCAAAAGCGGCTTCGGCGGACTGACCTCGCGCTTCGATTGCGACAAGCCGCTGATCGCGGCCGTCAACGGCGTTGCGATGGGCGGCGGCTTCGAGATCGCGCTGGCCTGCGACCTGATCATCGCCTCCGAGAACGCGACCTTCGCGTTGCCCGAGCCGCGCGTCGGCCTCGCCGCGCTCGCCGGCGGACTGCAGCGGCTGCCGCGCCAGATCGGCATGAAGCGCGCGATGGGCATGATCCTGACCGGCCGCCACGTCGGCGCCCGCGAGGGCCACGAGCTCGGCTTCGTCAACGAGGTCGTACCGCAGGGCGAGGCGCTGGCGGCCGCGGAGCGTTGGGCCGAGACCATCGCCAAGAACTCGCCGATGTCGATCCGCGCCTCCAAACAGGCGATCGAGAAGGGCCTCGCGGTGTCGCTGGAGCAGGCCATCACCGAGCAGCGCGACTACGCGGCGGTGCAGGCGATGATCCACTCGCAGGACTACATTGAGGGGCCGAAGGCGTTTTCCGAGAAGCGACCGCCGAAATGGCTGGGGCGGTAGCGCATCGCCAAGGTGATCATTCCGGGACACGCGGAGCGCGCGCCCGGAATCCGTGACCACGAACGGGAGTCTGGATTCCGGGCTCGCGACTGCGTCGCGCCCCGGGACGACGGCCGAGGTGATCGCAACGCCTGTCCAGCTCCCGCCGCCGTCATTGCGAGCGAAGCGAAGCAATCCAGAGTCCCAAAGCAGTCTGGATTGCTTCGTCGCTGGCGCTCCTCGCAATGACGGCGGAGAGCTAAGCATCGCTGGTGCCCCTCCCCGCCTCGCGCCTGTAGGACGCGTAGTTGGGCTGATCGACAGCGAGCTTGTCGAGCGTGGTCTGCCAGAGGTGGTCCTTCAGGCCCGGCGTGCCGAGATCGACGGCACCACTGGCGATCTGCTCGGAAAGCACACGATTCAGTTCGAGCAAGTCACCGTCTCGTCTCAATAGCTGTTTCAGCCGCGCGTGCTCCGCGGCATCAGCCGGAGCAGCCTGCGTCAACTGCCGCACCACCAGATCGAGCGCGTTGAGTCCCACGCGCAGCTTGAACGCCTGGTGTCCCGAAATCTGCGGCGCGATGTCGGTGCGCAGGAAATCCGCGACCGCCTTCACCAGCTCCGTCGGCGTCGGTTCGTCCTGCATCAGCCCTCTCCTCTCGGCGCCAGCAGCCGCAGCAGATCGATCTCTGTCTCCGACGCGCGGCGGCCGATCATGGCGCGCTCCATCGAGTGGTCGGGACCCAAGCGAAACCGCTGCATCATGCCGCAACACATCACGCCCCAGCGCAACGTGCCCATGACCTCCCAGAACTTCACCCTGCCGGCATCGACCTTGCGGCCAGCGGCCTCGTAGCCCGCGTACAGCTCCTCGCGCGAGCCAAAGCCGCCGACGGGCTTGTCGATCTCGCCGAAGCGCCAGGAGTTGACGCAGATCCAGCCGAGATCCTCCATGGGATCGCCGAGATGGGCGAGCTCCCAGTCGAGCACAGCGCGCACCCCGTCGGGGCCGATGATGAGATTGCCGTTGCGGAAATCGCCATGCACCAGCGTCACCTCCGCCGAGGGGCCGGGATCGTTGTGCGACAGCCAGCGCAGCGCGAGATCGAACACCGGGCGCGGCCAGTCGAAGCTTTGATATTCGCGCTCGAGCTCCGCGATCTCCCTGGTCGCGTTCATCTCGCGCAACGCGGGCAGCGTCTCGCGTCGAATCCCGTGGATGCCGGCAGCGATGCCGCCGAGCTGGCGCGCGAGGCGCGGCCGCGCCTCGGCGAATTCGGCATCGCGCAGGATCTTGCGCGCGATGGTCTCGCCCTCGACGCGGCGCATGATGAAACCGGCGCCGAGATCGTCCTCCGGCCGTAGCACGTGCAGTACCTCGGGCGACGGCACGCCGGCCGCACAAGCGAGCCGCATCAGCGCCGCCTCGTTGTCGAGCCCGGCGGCACGCCCGGGCGCGGCGCCGTAGCCCTTCGGCGAGCGGCGCAGGATGGCGCCGACATCACCACCGGGATGGACGATGTCGAAGCGCCAAGTCTCCTGGCTGGCGCCGCCGGAGAGTTTCGCGGCGCCGCGCACGCCGGTCGCCCCCGGCATGAACGAGGCGACGCAGCGCGACAGCTCGGCCTCGATCATTGGCCCTTGAACTTGGCCGGGCGCTTTTCGAGGAACGCGGTGACGCCCT
Organism: Bradyrhizobium sp. HKCCYLRH3097; assembly: GCF_051167875.1. NCBI lineage: Bacteria > Pseudomonadati > Pseudomonadota > Alphaproteobacteria > Hyphomicrobiales > Nitrobacteraceae > Bradyrhizobium > Bradyrhizobium sp. HKCCYLRH3097. The sequence goes on along the minus strand of NZ_JBNPTX010000006.1, from coordinate 184,274 downwards.
CCTTGAAATCCGACGTGCCGCCCGCGATGCGCTGCGACTGGAATTCGGCGTTGAGCTGCTCCTCGAACGAGTTCTCCGGGCTGTCCCAGTAAAGCTTGCGGATCTGCGCCAGCGCCACCGTCGGCCCGTTGGCGAGCTCGTGCGCGAGCTTCATCGTTTCCTCCTTGAGGGCCGCATCGTCATAGACGCGGTTGACGAGGCCCCATTGCAGCGCCGTCTCGGCCGGCAGCTTCTCGCCGAGCAGCGACAGCTCGATCGCGCGCGCCTTGCCGACGAGGCGCGGCAACAGCCAGGTCGAGCCGCAGTCGGGAACGAGACCGATGCGGCGGAAGGCTTGCAGGAAATACGCGGACTTCGCGCACAGGATCATGTCGCCCATCAGCGCGAAGCTCATGCCAGCACCGGCGGCCGGGCCGTTGACCGACGTCACGATCGGGCAATGTAGATTGCGCAAGCGGCGCAGGAACGGATGAAAGGCGGTCTCGAGCGCGGCGCCGGCATTGCTGCGGCCGGGCTTGGCCTGCGCATTGCGGCCCTGCAGATTGGCACCGGTGCAGAACGCTCGCCCCGCGCCGGTTACGACCAGGCAGCGCACCTCGGCCTTCTTCTCCTCGATCTCGTCGAGCGCCTCGGCGAGCCCGCCAAGCATGTCGATCGAGACCGCGTTCATGACCTCCTGATGATCGAGCGTGAGGACGGCGACGGGCCCGTCGAAATCGAGCGTGACGTGCTTGAACTGCATGTTTTCCTCTCAAGAGCTTTTCGGTCAGTGCATTCTTCGCCGCGGAAATTTGAAGCGCGGCATGGTTCTGTCAGCATATTTGATTTTTGCGCTTCGCTTGTCCATGGTTGGATCATCCCAATAACCGAAGCGGCGCGCAGCGCGCTCACATCATCACGGAAACGCCCAAGAGAACCCCATGAGCATGTTCGACCTCACCGGCCGTGTGGCCGTCGTCACCGGCGGCAATGGAGGCATAGGCCTCGGAATCGCCCAGGCACTTGCGTCCAGTGGCTGCAACGTCTCGATCTGGGGCCGCAACGCCGAGAAGAACAAGGCGGCTGCGGCGTCGATGGCCGCGGGGCCCGGCAGGGTCGATACCCATGTCTGCGACGTGACGAGCCCTGCTTCCGTCAACGCGGCGATGAAGGCGACACTGGACACCTTCGGTCGCGTCGACGGCTGCTTTGCCAACGCCGGCATCGGCGGCGGCGGCCGCAAGCCCTTCATCGAGCGCAGCGAGGAGGAATGGCGCACAATGTTCGCGACCAATCTCGACGGCGTCTTCCATGCCTTCCAGGCCGCCGCCAAGCACATGACCGCGCGCGCCGAAGCCGGCGATCCGTTCGGCCGCCTGGTCGCGACCTCCAGCCTCGCCTCGCTGTTCGGCACCGCGCGGAACGAGCACTATGCGGCAACCAAGGCGGCAATCAATGCGCTGTGCCGCGCGCTCGCGGTCGAACTCGCACGCCACGGCGTCACCGCGAATGCGATCCTGCCTGGCTGGATCAAGAGCGACATGACCGCAGGCATCATGGGAAACGAGAAGTTCGTCGCCAACGTCATGCCGCGTATCCCGGTGCGCCGCTTCGGCGAGCCGTCGGATTTCGGCGGCATCGCCGTCTACCTCATGAGCAAGGCGTCGTCCTATCACACCGCAGACTGCCTCGTGATCGACGGCGGCTATACCGCATTCTGACTCCTCGCAGTGGGAGGTGAGCCGGTGCGCCGGTTCACCAACCGCGGATTGTTCCCGTGCTGCACTGCAAGATTTCGGAAATTTAATCCACCCCTGGCTGCCACACCCCCGTGACCCGGGCGTTGTCTTCCATCACATAACGGAGAGACGTCCAAGGAAGGATACCATGAAGCGCGGTGTGACGGTTTTGGCCTGTGTGTCTGCCCTGGCTGTGGCCGGTTACTTTGCAATGGCCAAATGGGGCATTCAGCACGAAAGCCGCGAGTTCTTCGATGCCGCGCGGCAGCGGTCGATCAATGTCGATGTCGCCGTGCGCAAGGACTACGAGATGAAGGCCAATGCCGGGCTGTGGCGGCTGCCGGTCGCCATCATCAGCAACGGCAACACAGTGAAGAACACCGAGTACTCCTTCCTCGCGAACGTGTTCGCCGCGCGCGGCTACCTTGTCGCCAGCGTCCAGCAGGACCTTCCGACTGATCCGCCGCTCGTCACCAAGGTCGGGATGCCTTATGTCGGCCGGCTCGACGTCTACCGGAAAGGCGAGGCCAACATCCTCTGCGTGCTGAACGAGATGAAGAAGCGTCATCCGAATGCCGACTACGATCACCTGACCCTGGTCGGCCACTCCAATGGCGGCGATACCGCGATGTATTTCGCCAAGGAGCATCCGAACATCGTCTCGCAGGTGGTGACGCTCGACAATCTGCGCGTTCCTTTCGTCATCAGGGACAAGCTCAAGATCCTGTCGTTCCGCTCGGATGATCCGCAGTTCAAGACCGACCCCGGCGTTCTGCCAACGCATGTCGACAAGAAGAGCGGCATCGACATCATCAAGACCGAGTTCCAGCACACCTGGATGAGCGACCGCGGCCCCTACACGGCGCGGGAACGGATCCAGGCGACGCTCGACAAATATCTCGGCGGCGATGCGACAAGCGAACTGGCCCCGGCAGACACCGACAATCTGATCGTGACCAACGGCGCAGCGGCCCTGCCCTGATCTGACGACACCTCAGCGCTGGCGTGCGATGGCAGCTGCGCGATTGCGCAGCTGCCATCGCAGGCGTCAGTCCTGCGGTTTCTTGGCCGGTGGGCCGTTCTTATTCCCCGGCATGCCCTTGATGTTCGACGGGTCCTGAGCGCTGACGTCCGGATTATGGCGGTTGATCGTGGACGAGCCGACGGTGCCGCCTTTCCTCTCAGTGCCCGGTCCGTTCTTGTTGCCAGGCGCGCCCTGGATGCCTGCTCCGGAATTCTGCGCACTCGGCGGCGGCGTGGTCTGTGGGCTGCCCTGCGCCAGCGCTGACGTGGCCGAGACGACGAATGCGCAAGCAACCAGACTGATCATTTGTTTCATGGGCGACCTCCATTTGTAGTTGCCGTGCTGTCCGAACGTGGCGCTGGCGGAGCCGTTCCCGGAAACATGGGAATTTCCCGCGACGACGCCGAGGGGCGCACTCCTGCCCGCTTTATTGGCTTCCGGATCGCGTCACGGCCCACTACGGTCGGGGAACCGACGCATCAGAGGCCTCTACATGGAATACCTCGCCACCGATCTCAGCCCGCGCGAGCGCTACAAGATCCTGACCTCCTTCGTGCTGCCACGGCCGATCGCCTGGGTTACGACGAGAGGCGAGACCGGGGTGGTCAACGCCGCACCGTTCTCTTTCTTCAACGTGCTCGGCGAGGACCCGCCGCTGTGCGTGTTCGCGATCAACCTGCGGCCGGACGGCCGGATCAAGGACACGCTGGTCAACATCCGCCGCTCAGGCGAGTTCGTGGTCCACATCACCGACGAGCCCCTGGCGCAGGCGATGCACGAGACCGGCGGCGACTTTCCGCCCGAGATCGGCGAGCCGGATCACCTTGGGCTCAAGCTCAAACCGTCCCGGATGATCGGCGTTCCGCGGTTGGCGGAGGCACCGTTCGCGATGGAGTGCAAGACCTGGCAGCTCATCGACGTCAATGGCGATCGCGTGCTGGTGCTCGGCGAAGGCCTCGCCTTCCACATCCGTGACGAATTGTGGGACACCGAGAAGATGCGGGTCGAGATGGAGTTATTCCATCCTGTCGGGCGCATGTTCGCCGACCGCTATTGCCGCACCGACGACCGGATGGATTTCCCGCCGGCGAAGGGCGCTGGCTGAACGCCCTGGCCGCCGGGCCCGGGCGTCAGTAGGTTGCGGCGAGATAGTCGACGATCTTGCCGACATCGGCCGCGTCGATCGGGGCGCCATAAACCTTGATCATCTTGGTGACTTCGGCCTGCCAGAACTCCTTCTTGTTCTGCATCGGCGGTTGCGTCTTGATATAGTCGGAGGAGTGACAGGCCGTGCAGTTGCCCTGCACTACGGCGAGATCGGGCCCGGGCTTGAAGGCGGCAGTCTCCTGCGGAACCTGGTAGTTGACCGGCGCCGCGGTCAGGGCGATGGGGCTGCCCGCAAGGCAGCCAAGTCCGGTGGCTAGCGTGGCGACGAGGAAAAACGTCCGCTGCATGGGTGCTGCTCCTCAGGCCGCCGTGACGCGGACGGTTTCGATGACGTTGCGCAGATAGCCGGCCGGATTCCAGCGCGGCGTCTCCGGCTGCGTCTCGCCGGAATTGCTGGTGGCACGCACCTTGAGATCGTGGGATCCCGCGGCAAGCTTCACCGCCAGCTTCCACTCGCGGAAGGAATATTTCCCGAGATCCCTGCCGAGCTTGGCGTCGGTCCAGGTCTTGCCGCCGTCGGTCGAGACCGCGACCTGCTTGATTCCCGCCCCGCCGTCGAATGCGATGCCGCGCAGCACCGCCCTGCCCGCCTTCAGCTTCGCGCCATCGCTCACGCTGGTGATGAAGGAACGGACCGTAAAGCGATTGATCGGAATCGTCGCCTTCGGCGCGGTCCCGGGCTCGATCGCATTGTTCGGCGTGTCCGGAATCCGATAGGCCGATTTCATCCAGAAGCCGTCGAACACGTTGTCGATGACGGTGATCTCGTTGAGGTGCTTGACCCAGTAGGTGCCGTAATAGCCGGGCACGATCAGGCGCAGCGGAAAGCCGTTGAGGAACGGCAGATCCTCGCCGTTCATGCCGTAGGCCAGCATCACCTCGCCATTCATGGCGTGATCGAGGTCGAGCGCCTTGACGAAGTCCGGCGTCTTGTCGATCACCGGGCCGTCCATGCCGCCGAAGGTGACCTGTCTGGCGCCGGCCTGGACACCCGCCATGTCGAGCACGGTCTTGAGCGGCACGCCCCGCCAGCGCGCATTGCCCATGGCGCCGTTGCCAAGCTGGCCACCTGCGACGCGCGGCTCGAAGAAGCCGCGGCTGTTGCCGGAGCATTGGTTGACGGCGACGATCTCGGTCGCCTTCATCTTCCGGATGTCCTTGAGCGACAGCTTGAGCGGCTTGTCGACCTTCCCCTTGATCGCGAGCGTGAACCTGTCCGGATCGAGATCGTAAGGCAGGCCCGCCAGATGATAGCGGACGAAGAAGGCATTGTTCGGTGTGATCACGCCGTCATTGAACACCCCGAATGGCGTTTCGAGTTGCGGCGGCCGGCTGGTCAGGCCGATCATCGGCCGCTTCTGCGGATACTTCACCAGCGGGCGCTCGCCGTTGGCGAAGGGCAACGTCACGGTGTCCTCGGCCAGCGCGCGCGTCGCGCCAAACCCGCCCAGCAGCGCCGCCAGCCCTGCTCCCTTGAGCAGATCACGTCTGTCGATCATGGCTCTCCCTCCGGAGTGGTCGTTTTGAACCCGCGGTCATCACCGCCGGCTCTCATCGAAATCTGGCGGCATGCACGGCCGCTGCGAATTGATCGTTGCACATTCTCTCACTGCGAGAAAAGCCGCGAACGTCCGCAATCATAGCATCGCAGCGCGGCAACGGCCGAGACTTCGCACGTGCAACAAGAGCAATCGTGCATCGAACCGCAGGGGCGGGCAATCGGGGCCGTCAGGCGGCGCGTGCCCACCGACGGCGCCGGCGAGGGATGACGTTGGGCACGGCGCGCTCCACGGTTGTTGCACGCCGCGATGAGCTCGCCGCTCCTTTGTGCACCCTACAGGCGCAACTACGTGCCCTGCCCGATCTTGTCCTGCGTCTTGGTATCGAAATCGCTGGCGTCGTGGCGCTCGTGGAGCTGGCTCTTGGGATCGCCGGAGACGCGGTTGACCATGCGGCCGCGCTTCACAGCGGTGCGCTGCGCGATCTGGTCGGTCCAGCGCTGGACATTCCTGTAGTCCTGCACCGAGAGGAACTCGCCGCCTTCGTAGAGCAGGCCCTTGGCGAGCGCGCCGTACCACGGCCACACCGCGATGTCGGCGATGGTGTAGTCGGGGCCGGCGAGATACTCGCTTTCGGCCAGGCGGCGGTCGAGCACGTCGAGCTGGCGCTTCACCTCCATCGCGAAGCGGTCGATGGCATACTCGATCTTGGTCGGCGCATAGGCATAGAAATGGCCGAAGCCGCCGCCGAGATAGGGCGCAGCCCCCATCTGCCAGAACAGCCAGGACAGGCATTCGGCGCGCTTGGCCGGCTCGGTCGGCAGGAAGGCGCCGAACTTCTCGGCCAGATGAACCAGGATCGCGCCGGACTCGAACACGCGGATCGGCTCCGGCCCGCTGCGATCCAGCAGCGCCGGGATCTTGGAATTGGGATTGATGGCGACGAAGCCCGAACCGAACTGATCGCCCTCGCCGATCCGGATCAGCCAGGCGTCATATTCGGCGCCGCTGTGGCCGAGCGCCAGCAGCTCCTCGAGCATCACTGTGACCTTTACGCCGTTCGGCGTTCCCAGAGAATAAAGCTGCAAGGGATGACGACCGACAGGCAATTCCTTCTCGTGCGTCGGACCTGCGATCGGCCGGTTGATGTTGGCGAAGCGGCCGCCGCTGGCCTTGTTCCAGGTCCAGACCTTGGGCGGCACATAGCTGTTCTGTTCAGACACGGCAGACTCCGGCGTGAGCGTCAGGAGCGAGCGTTTTAGGCGCATATGCCGTCGAGCGGAAGCCACGCTGCGCGCGGGCGCCATCAGCATTTTCTGCATTGCGCGGTCGAACCTGCGATGACAGAACGGAGACAAGACAACAATGACGGTCCGTCGCGGGCCGGCTCCTGGAAACGCCGATGACTGCAAGTCCCCTGCCCCCCGACCGCATTCCCGTGATCGTCGGCGTGGGCGAGATCGTCGATCGCCCCAAGAACATCGGCGACGGTCTCGAGCCGCTGGCGCTGCTCGAACAGGCGATCCGCCGCGCGGAAAATGACGCGGGCGCCAAGCTCATCCAGGACACCGGCTCGCTCGACGTCGTCAACTTCCTGAGCTGGCGCTACCGCGATCCCGAGCAGCTTCTCGCGCAGCGGCTCGGCGTGAGCCCGGCGCACTGCCACTGCGGTCCCGTCGGCGGCGAGAGCCCGATCCGCTTTCTGCACGAGGCCGCCTTGCGCATCGCGCGCGGCGAATGCGAGGTCGCCGTGGTCTGCGGCGCCGAGGCGCAATCGACGGCGACCAAGGCCGAACGCGCCGGCGTGACCCTGCCGTGGACGCCGTTCGCGCATGATGTCGAGGAGCCGAAGCGCGGCGCTGCATTCCAGAAGCCGCTGGCGGTGAAGCTCGGCGTGTTCCGTCCGGTCACGGTCTATCCGTTCTACGAAGTCGCGAGCGCAGCCAAATGGGGCCAGACGACGCGGCAGGCGCTCGCCGAATCCTGCGAGCTGTGGTCGCGCTTTTCCGCGGTTGCCGCCTACAATCCCAACGCCTGGCTGAAGCGGCACTTCGCGCCCGAGGAGATCACGACTCCGTCGGCCGACAACCGCCCGATCGCCTGGCCCTACACCAAGCTGATGGTCGCCAATCCCATGGTCAACATGGGCGCGGCGCTGATCCTGACCAGCCTGGCCAAGGCGCGTGCGGCGGGCATTGCCGACAGCCGCATGATCTATCCGCTCGGCGGCGCATCGGCGGAGGATCCGCGCGACTACCTCACGCGCGATCAGTTCGCCGAAAGTCATCCGCAGAACGCCGTGCTGCGGGCCGCGATGAACATCGTCGGCGGCAACGGCGCGGCGTTCGACGTCATCGAGCTCTACAGCTGCTTTCCCTGCGTGCCGAAGATGGCGCGGCGGATCCTCGGCCTCGGCGCTGACGTGGAGCCGACCGTCACCGGCGGGCTGACCTTCTTCGGCGCGCCGCTCAACACCTACATGACGCATGCCGCCTGCGCGATGGTGCGGCGGCTGCGCGGCGGCGCCAGGCGCGGCCTGCTGTACGGCCAGGGCGGCTTCGTCACCAAGCATCATGCGCTGGTGATCTCGCGCGAGCCGCCGTCATCGCTGTCGCAGGAGGTGAGCGTGCAGGCCGAGGCCGATCGGCATCGCGCCGCCGCGCCGGAGTTCGTCAGCGAGGCCGGCGGCGGCGGCAGGGTCGAGAGCTTCACCGCGCTGTTCGATCGCAACGGCGAAGTCGAGCATGGCGTGGTGATGCTGCGCACCGAGCAGGACACGCGCACGCTGGCGCGCGTGCCGGCGCAGGACGCAGCCACGCTGGCGCGGCTGATGGATCAGGACCGGTCGCCGGTCGGCGCGCTCGGCACGATCACGATGGTCGCCGATGGTGTGCCGGAGTGGCGGACGAATTAGTTCGCTTCCGTCGACTCACACCTCCCGCGCCTCGTGCTGCCAGCGCGCATAGGCCGTCTCCCAATCGGGATCGCGCTCCGCCGCGAAGCCGAGCGTCCTGCCGCCACCGAGGTCGTGGAAGCCGATCATGGCGCGGCGGTGCGCGCCGCTTCTGACATAGGCGCGCATGCTGGCTTCGTCGGTCCAGACCGTCAGCGTGTGATAGATGCCATTCACCGGACGAAGCTCGACGCGCAGATTCCCGGGAGCCGCACGCGCCTGGCGGACGGCGCGCAGCGTGTGCCACCAGAATCGCGCCCGCCGCGTGAGGCCGCGATGCGGGCGGAAGCCGGTGACGGACACGTAGACGCTCATGGCGCGCTCCTGGATCGCAAACCGCCGCGCGATGGAACGGTCGCGCCGACAGGTGTGAGCACAACGCTGCCCGCCGCGTCCTGGATGTCGGAGTGCGGATCACGGGCCGGCGCTCAGCGCCCACTTCGCCTGGGCTTCACGTTGGCAGGCACCGTGCCCGTGGTCTCCGCAGCCGCCGGAGGCGCGCTGTCGTCGCCCGCCAATTGCTGGTCGCGCTTGCGCGCGAGCGCCTCGTCACGCCGGGCGGCCGCGACCGCCAATTCCGGATCCAGCTTGAGCGCCTGGTTGAAGTCGGCGAGCGCGCGGTCGTAGTGCCCCTTTGCCAGCCACACCGTGCCCCGGTCGCTGTACGTTGCGGCATCGCTGAAGCCCATGCGCACGGCGTGGTCGAGATCGACAAGGGCTTCGTCGAGATCTCCCTTGCGCTGGAACGCAAGTCCACGATCGTGGAACAGCATCGGGTTGTGCGGATCCAGCCGGATCGCCCGCTCATAATCGCCAAGCGCCCGGTCGAAGCGACCCATGCGGACCAGATCCCTGGCGCGGTAGTGATAAAGATCGGCATTGCGGGGCGCGAGCCGGATTGCTTCGTCGAAATCGGCGACGGCGCCCTCGAGATCGCCCTGCCGGCTGCGGTCCATCGCGCGCTTCACCAAGGATGCGGCGGTCATCGGCGCAGCCGGGACGACCGGCTCTGCCGCTTTCGGCTCTGCCGGCGGAGGCGGCGCCTCCGCCGCCGGAGGCGGCACCGGGAGCACGGCTCCGGTCGCGTCCTGGACGGCAGGCGCCGGGACGGTCTCACCTGCGACCTTGCGCTGCGGCCCCGATCGGGCCTGCGGCGACGGTGTCACGATCGAGCGCGTCGCCTGCCTGCTCATCCAGTCACCGGCGGAGGGCAACAGCAGAATCTCGAGGCCGATCAGGACCGCGCTGAGCACGGCGGTCGCCGCGGTAAACTGCAGGATGGCGTCCCAGCGTTCGCGGCGGACGCGGTCGCGCTCGGAGGCGAGATGGGCGTCGTATTCGGCACGCAGGCCCGCGTCGCGCAGCACGTTGTAGGCGACGATGATCAGCTTGAGCTGATGCTCCGACGCCGCATCGGCGCTGCCCCGGAGGTCGGGATGGTGCGCCTTGGCGGCCTGGCGGAACGCCCGCTTGATCGTGTCGAGATCGGCCCGCGGCGATACGCCGAGCACCTCATAATGCGTCGTCATGGCGCGATCCCGAACCTCTCTTCCGAGGCCGGTCCGGGATCACGCGGGGAGCAGGTCGAGCGCATAATGGGCGCCATCGCGGGTGAGCCGACCGAACGCGGCCCACGGAAAATGAGATCCACAAACCAACATCTTTTCTGCAACGATACGATCGAGCAATCTGCGCCGGCTGACCTCGGCAGCCGCGCCGTCCTGGTCATAGGCGCCGTGCCATTCCGGATGGCGCAGGCACAACGCCGGCACATAGGCGGTGTCGCCGGAGATCATCAGTTGCTCCGCTCCGGAGCCGAGATGAAACGCGGTGTGCCCCGGGGTATGACCGGGGACGCTGACGAAGCGGATGCCGGGCACCACCTCGTCCTCGCCCTCGACCGGCAGCACGTTCTTCCAGCCCGGGATCACGCTCTGGATGCGGCGCGCCAGCGCCTGCCGCCACGGCGGCAGCCGGCTGGTCAGAGATGCATCGGTCCAGAATTTGTACTCGGCCGCAGCCACGATGATCTCGGCGGTGGGAAACACCGGCGCGTCGGTGTTCTCGCCGAGCAGGCCGAAGATATGATCGGGATGGAAGTGCGAGATCAGGATGGTGTCGATGTCTTCCGGGCGAATGCCGGCTGCCTTCAGATTGTCCAGCATGCGACCCGAAACGAAGATCGAGTCGGAATTGTAGCCCTGCACCTGACCACCGCCGCCGGCATCGCAGAGCACGGTCTTGCCCTTCAGCCGCACCACGAAGGTGGAGATCGGGACCGGGACGAAGGCCGGGCTCAGACCAGCGGCGCGCAGTGCGTCCTTCACGTCGCTGATGCTGGCATTGCTGATGAAGCCGGCCTCGTGCGGCTTTTCCCACACGCCGTCGTAGAGGGCGATCACCTCCGCCTCGCCGATCGTGATCCGGCGATAGCCGCGTGCGGGATCCTCAGTGCGGCGGTGCGGCTTGGCGGCAACGACGGCTAGTCCCGCATCGAGACCCAAAGCAGCCGCGGCCGTCGCGGCCGATAGCACCAGGGTCCTTCGCGAAAAACCACCCGCAATCACATTGCCTGCCACTCAAATATACCGTCGGTTGAATAAATGCCTAACACAAGTTAATCTCCGCACCTTAGCGGGATTATGGCGCGACAACGGCCTTTCTGGCCGGGGCGTCAGGTGTGGGGAGTCTGCAACGGTGGGGGATGATCCGGTCGAGCGGGGCGCCGCCTGACGAACGGCGCACGCATGAGCGTCGACGTGGTTCGCGGGGGCGTCGTCGGCTCTGTCCGCGGCTATCGTTAGGGCTGTGTCGTTCGACTATCGGATGCGACAGCGGCCAATCTCGGCCGCTGTCCTCCGCTTCGTCAATGTCTTGGGTCAGGCGGCGCGAACCGATTGCAGGAAGCGGCTGACCTCCAGCTTGAGACGCTGGCTATCACCGGAGAGCTGGCGCGCGGCGCTGAGCACCTGCCCCGAGGTGTCGCCGGTCTCGCTGGCGCCGCGCTGGACATTGGAAATGTTGGCGGACACCTGCTGTGTACCTGCGGCGGCGTGCTGGATGTTGCGCGAGATCTCGGCGGTTGCTGCGCCCTGCTCCTCGACCGCGGCCGCCACCGTCGCGGCGATCTCCGACAGCCGCTCGATCGTCGTCGAGATCTCTCTGATGGCGCCGACCGACTCCTGCGTGGCCCCCTGGATGCCAGAAATCTGTTGGCCGATCTCGCCGGTCGCCTTGGCGGTCTGTTCGGCCAGCGCCTTGACCTCGGAGGCGACGACGGCAAAGCCGCGGCCGGCTTCGCCCGCCCGCGCGGCCTCGATCGTGGCATTGAGCGCCAGCAGATTGGTCTGCCCGGCGATCGTGTTGATCAGTTCGACGACGTCGCCAATGCGGGTCGCCGCCTTCGACAGCTCGCCGACACGATCATTGGTGCGGCGTGCCTGCTCGACCGCATCGGAGGCGATGCGCGCGGACTCCTGCACCTGGCGGCTGATCTCACGGACCGACGAAGTGAGTTCCTCGGTCGCCGAGGCGACGGCCTGAACATTGGCCGACGCCTCTTCGGAGGCCGCGGCGACGGTGGTGGAAAGCTCCTGCCCTCGCACGGCGGTGCTCGACAGCGAGTTGGCCGAGCTCTCGAGCTCGCTGGAGGCCGAGGACACCGTATTGACGATGTTGCCGATGGCGCCTTCGAAACTGTTGGCGAGCTCCGACATCTCCCGCTTGCGCGAGGCGGCTGCGCGCCGCTCCTGCTCACCGAGCTCCCTGGCGTTGAACCGCACCATCGTCTGGACGGTCTGCAGGTTACGCAAGGCGCGGCCGATCTCGTCGTCGCGCTCGATGTGCATGCGGGTGTCGAGCTTGCCCTGGGTGATGCTTTCCATCGTCTCGTTCACATGATCGAGCGGCGCCACGATCACGTTCATCGTGCGCAGTCCGACCATGCCACACAGCACGACACCGGTAGCAGCAATCGCCACGGCGGTCATTCCGGCGAGCCCGCCCTCCCCGAACGAGATGACACCAAGCACGAGCAGGAACAGCGTCTGCAATCCGACCAGCGTTCGCAGCCTTGCCGCGATCGTGCCGGTGAACATCGAGAGATGGTCGAACACCGAGCGGCGGCGGACGATGCCGTCGTCGATCTTGTAACCATGTGGCCGCTTTTCGCGGATCGCCGCATAGACCTGCTCGGCCTCTGCGCGCTGGTCGGCGGGCAGCTTGGTGCGCACCGAGGTGTAGCCGACGACTTGGCCGTCTTTGCAGATCGGCGACGCCGTCGCCAGCACCCAGTAATAGTCGCCGTTCTTGCGGCGGTTCTTGACCGCTCCGACCCAGGGACGGCCGGCCTTGAGCGTGGTCCAGAGATTGTCGAAAGCTTCAGGCGGCATGTCCGGATGACGCACGATGTTGTGCGGCTGCCCCATCAGCTCGGCTTCGGTGAAGCCGGCCGCATCGACAAAATCCTGGTTGAAGAAGGTCAACTTGCCCTTCGTGTCGGTCTTGGACACGATCAGCGTGTCATCCGTGATCGGATACTCGACGTTGGTGACGGGCAAATTCTTACGCATGGCGAGTCTTTCAATCGACGATGATGGCCGCGAGTCATGCCGGCATCGGCATGACTAATTTTGCTGCAAACGATGCATCGATTGTCGCAGTCGCCGATTAACCTAAGATAAAATGCCGCAACCGTTGAAATACGGGTCGCTGGACCCCGTTCACGGACGGCCGCAATCTCACAAGACCTGTCGCCGGCGTGTCTCCTCGATACGAGCCAGACAGAACGGCCCAACCATGTTGCCGCCGTTGATGCAGGAAACTGGATCAATCGGTGCGAACCGTTTGCAGGAAGCGCAAGAGCGCCAGCAGGTTGGTTCGGCCGGCGGTGATGTTGATCGGCTCGACGATTTTGCCGATGCGGGTCGCGGCCTTCGACAGCCCGCCGAGGCGATCGGTGGTCCCGCGCGCCTGGCCGGCTGCCTCGCCCGCCATCCGCGCCGACCGGCCCACGAAAAAAGGGCGCGGCCTCGCGGCCACGCCCTGGTCTGGTCGGGATCTGCGCGCCGGGATCAGGCTGCGCGCACGGTGTCCAGGAAACGTCCAACCTCGAGCTTCAGTCGGTTGCTGTCGCCGGACAGCATTTGCGCCGCCGAGAGCACCTGGGACGACGCCGAGCCGGTCTCGCCGGAGCCGCGCTGCACCCCGGCGATAGCCGCGTCATTCCAGCTCGATCGGCTGATAGGCGCCGGTCTCGTCGAGCGCCGTGCCCCAGATCTTGTGCGAGGCCTGATGTTCGGCGGGGCCGAAGTTGAGCGAGGCGCCAAGACCGAGATCGATGTTGCGCATCGACTCCAGCGTATCGATCAGCCGCTCGGTATCGAGCTGCGGACCGGCCTGCTTCAGGGCCTGAACCAGGATACTCGCCTCGATGTAGCCCTCGAGCGAGGTGTAGTCCGGCGGTTCGCCGGGGAAGTGTCGAGCCAGCGCGGCCTTGTAGTCGAGCACCACGCTCGAATAGCCGGAGACGGCGGGAACGGTCTGGGTCACGACGACCCCGGCCGCGTAGCGCGAACCGAGCAGCATGAGCTCATTGGCAAGCGCCGATGCGCCGACCGCCGACACATTGACGAAGAGGACGCCGGGAAGCGCGTCGCGCGCCTTTTCGATGAACTTCGCCGCCGCGCGCGAGGTCGCGACCATGATGACCGCGCGGACGGGCACCTTCTGGGCCTTGAGCTGGTTGATCGCCGGCTCCACATCGACGGTATTGCGGGTGTAGTTGACGCGCAGGATCGCGGCGTCGCTGAGGCCGAGGACGCGAAACGCCTTTGCCACGCCGGCAAAGCCTGCATCGCCGAACGAATCGTCCTGCGCGAACAGCGCAATCTGGCGTGGCGGCACGCGGCGCAGCTTCACCAGGTAACGGACCAGCGCATCGGCTTCTTCCGAATAGCTCGGACGATAGTTGAAGACGTAGCGGTCCGGCGGATCGTGGCGCGAGACGTTCGCACCGGTATAGGGGCTGAAGAACAGCATCCGGCGCTCGAGCGAATATGGGATCGCGACGGCCGCCGTCGCGGTCCCGAAACTGCCGACGAAGCCGAACACGCGCTCCTTTTCGTAGAGCTGCTTCATGGCGTCGAGCGTGCGGTTCGGATCATAGCCGTCATCGGCGACGACGAGCTTGAGCATCCGGCCATTGACCCCGCCGGCGTCGTTGGCGCGGTTGAAGGCGGCTTCGATGCCGACCTTGAGCAGCCGACCCGATTCCTTGTTCGCGCCCGACAGTGGCAAGACGCTGCCGAACGTGATGTCGCGCTCCGTGACGCCGCGAACCGATGGAGCAGGCACGGCGCTCGTCGCACCAGCCGCAGCGATGGAGGGCGCAGAGTCCGGCAGCGCGCCGGCCGCCGTTGCGGGCGCGCCGATCGATCGCTCGATGTCTGCGAGCTGAAGCTCGGCCCGCCGGCAGTCCTGACGGCCACTCGCCACGGCCGCGCGACCGTCGGCGATGGAGCGGTCGAACTCGCGCGTCAGCTCGTTGCGATCGCCGTCGTCGCTCGACGCCTCCCGGATGACGGCCTGGAACTTGCCGATGATGGCCTGGATCCGCGGCCGAGGGATCTCGCTGCAGGCAAGGGCCGCTCCGATGGCGGGACCGATCCTGCCGCCGAGGTCGCGCACGACGGCGAGGTTGTCGCCGGGCGCGGCACCGACCGAGGTCGTGAGCATGAGGGTGAGGATGATCACCGAGGAAGTCGCGAGCGATCGCATCCGGTTCACCACCTCGTGGCGGGGCCGGAGGTCAAGGAAGGCCATCATGACGGGATTTGAACTCGTTGAGACACGCTGGTCGGATCGTTAATTGAGCTAGTGAGATTGCCCCGGCCTGTCAGGCCGCGCGGACCGTCTGCAGGAAGCGGCTGACCTCGCGCTTGAGGCGGTTGCTGTCTGTCGACAGCCCCTGGGCCGCCTCCAGCACCTGGGTCGAGGCCGAGCCGGTCTCGGTGGCGCCGCGCTGCACGTCGGTGATGTTGACGGAGACCTGCTGCGTGCCGTGCGCCGCCTGCTGCACGTTGCGCGAGATCTCCTTGGTCGCGGCGTTCTGCTCTTCGACAGCGGCTGCAATCGTCGAGGAAACCTCCGACAGCCGCTCGATGCTGCCGGAGATCAGCCTGATCGCCGCAACCGATTCCTGTGTCGCCGCCTGGATGCCGGCCACCTGCTGGCCGATCTCATCGGTCGCCTTGGCGGTCTGCTCCGCCAGCGCCTTGACCTCGGCGGCGACCACGGCGAAGCCCCGCCCCGCCTCGCCGGCACGCGCCGCCTCGATCGTGGCGTTCAGCGCCAGCAGATTGGTCTGCCCGGCAATGCTGTTGATCAGCTCGACCACGTCGCCGATGCGGCTCGCCGCGCGCGACAGCTCGCTCACCCGCTCGTTGGTCTTCTTCGCCTGCTCGACCGCTTCGTTGGCCATGCGCGCCGATTCATGCACCTGGCGGCCGATCTCGGTGACCGAGGACGTCATCTCCTCGGTGGCCGAGGCGACGGATTGCACGTTGGTCGACGCTTCCTCCGACGCAGCCGCCACCGTGGTTGCGAGCTCGCCGGCGCGGACCGCCGTCTTGCTCAAGGTATCCGCCGAGACTTCCAGTCTGGACGAAGCCGACGAGACCGTCTCGACGATCTCGCCAACGGCGCTTTCGAAGTCGTCGGCCATCTTGTGCATGTCGGCCTTGCGGCGGGCCAGCGCCCGCTGCTCGGCTTCCTTCTGCTCCGCTTCCAGCGCGTGACGTGCGACCGCATTGCTCTTGAACACCTCGACGGCGCCGGCCATCTCGCCGATCTCGTCGCCGCGTCCTACGCCGGGGACCTCGACGTCGAGACGGCCGCCGGCGAGGCTCTTCATCGCGCTGGTCATGCGATGCAGAGGGCTGGTGATGCCGCGCCCGACGAGCGTCGACACGACGAGCAGGATCAGCAGCACGATCCCGGCCGCCATCAACGACTGCCGCGTCGAGGCCCAGGCCTGAGCCGAGAGGTCATCGATATAGACGCCGGTCCCGACCAGCCAATTCCAGGGTGCGAAGCCTGCGACATGGGTGAGCTTGGGCTGCGGCGTCTCGGAGCCGGGCTTCGGCCAATCGTAGTCGACGAAGCCGCGGCCATGCTGGCGAACCACGTCGATCATCTCTTGGAACAGCTTCTTGCCGTTCGGATCCTTCATGTCCGCGACGTCCTGCCCGATCAGCTTGGTCGAGATCGGATGCATCAGCATCTTCGCGGTCATGTCCGTGACGAAGAAATACTCGTTGCCGCCATAGCGGAGCTGGGAGGCGCGCTCCAGAGCGCGCTTCTGCGCGTCGGCGACCGAGATCGTCCCCTTCTGCGCGGCAGCATGCTCCTCGGCGAAGATGGCGAGCGCGAGCTCGGTCAGATGCCGCAGCTCGAGCTGCTTCTGCTGCTTGAGGCCGGCAGCGAGCTCACGGGAATTGAAGGCAGTCAGGCCGATCAGACCGAGGAAGCTCAGACCGATCAGGGCGTAGATCTTGATCCCGATGGTGAGCTTGAGGCGATGAGGCATTGCAAACGACATGTCAGTCTCCACGGGCGCGACTCATGCTTGGGGCGCTCGGGGACAGATCACGTCGACGGTCGGGGGGCTCGCCCTCGTCGTCACGCAAACGGGCCCGCAGCCCACGCGTGGAAGCTACGGAACCCAATATTAAGTCTGGTTAAGACGATGTCCGTGCAAATACGGAGCAACGATCGAAAACTGATCGTTGCCCGTCCAGATCGGTAACGCGCTCCGGCTTGCCGTGCGACGCGTCGTCTCGTGCCATGCGACCGAACGAGAGAAGCGCCGTCTGCCCGTGGGACTCGACTGCGCGTTGGCCGCGAACGTCCGGACCCTACGCGCCGATTCTTAACACAAGTTAAAAACGCAGATTGACTACGCAGGTTAGTTTGCCGGCGTCGATGCAACGCGTGACAACGCAAAAGGCCGGAGCGTTCGATGCTCCGGCCTTTTAATCCCCTGCGCAATCCGAGTTGGCCGCTTCCGCGTCTCGGCGTTACGCCGCCCGCACCGAACCGAGGAAGCTCGCGACCTCCTGCTTGAGACGGTTGCTGTCGCCGGACAGCGCCTGTGCCGCTGAGAGCACCTGGGCCGAGGCCGACCCGGTCTCGGCCGCACCGCGCTCGACGTCGGCGATGTTGGACGAGACCTGCTGCGTGCCATGCGCCGCCTGCTGGACGTTGCGCGAGATCTCCTGCGTCGCCGCGCCCTGCTCTTCGACGGCGGCTGCGATGGTCGAGGAGATTTCCGACAGCTTCTCGATCGTGGAGGAGATCTCCTTGATCGCGCTGACCGACTCCTGCGTTGCGACCTGGATGCTCGAGATCTGCTGGCCGATCTCGCCAGTCGCCCTCGCGGTCTGCTCCGCCAGCGCCTTGACCTCCGAGGCGACGACCGCGAAGCCGCGGCCGGCGTCGCCGGCGCGTGCGGCCTCGATGGTGGCGTTGAGCGCCAGCAGGTTGGTCTGGCCGGCAATCGTGTTGATCAGTTCGACGACGTCGCCGATGCGGGTGGCAGCCTTGGACAGCTCGCTGACGCGCCCGGTCGTGGTGCGGGCCTGGCCGACGGCGTCGTTGGCGATGCGCGCCGATTCCTGCACCTGGCGGCTGATCTCGGTGACCGACGAGGCCATCTGCTCGGTCGCAGACGCCACCGACTGGACGTTGGTCGTGGCTTCCTCCGAGGCGGACGCAACCGCCGTCGTCAAGCCTTGCGAGCGCGTCGCGGCCTGGGTCAGCGTGGTGGCGGACTGCTCGAGCTGGCTCGAGGCCGACGAGACGGTGTTCACGATCTCGCCGACCGCGGCTTCGAACTGCTCGGCCAGCCGCTGCATGTCGGCCTTGCGCTGGCGCGCCGTGATCGCGTCCTGCGCGCTCTTTTCCTCGGCCTCGGCGCGCGCCTTCTCCTCCGCATTGCCACGGATCACCGTTACGGTCTTGGCGAGATCGCCGATTTCGTCACCCCGCGATGCGCCGGGAATGGCGATGTCGAGCCGGCCGCGCGCCATCTCGCCGAGCGCCGCGTTCAGCCGCGTCAACGGCCGCGCGATCCCGAGGAACGAGAACACGACCGAACCGATCACCGACAACAGAACCGCCAATCCGACAAACAGCGTGATATAGCTCGCCTGCGCGGCGACCTGGTCTGCCTCGAACCGCGCGCTCGCGTTGCGCGCGCGCGCGTCCTGGATCGCAGAGGACATCAGCTCGCCGGCCTCGCCGAGATAGATGAGCGTGCGGTCGCGCAGCACGGCCTCCTTGATCCCCTCGGTCTTCACCACCTCGTCGTTCGCGGCGACGAAGTCCGAGGCGAGGCCATTGAGCTTGGTGATCGTGGCCTGGATCTCGCGGTCGTCGGCCAGCATGCGGGCGTCGGTCAGCGAGCTCTTCAGCCCCGGCACCGTCTGCTTCACCGTCAGGATCGTCGCGGCATCGCCAGTCATACCGAACCGCCAGGCCTGCGACCGCATGTAGTTCAACTTGGCATCGGCAGCGTGAAGCTGGCGCTCGACCCGCTCGCGGAAGGCGAGCTTCGGCAGCGACGGCGAGGCGAGCAGAGCCTTCAGGCTGGTGTTCCAGTCGTTGGAGACAGCACTGCGCTTTTCGATCTGCGTCAGCAACTTCTTCTGCGCCTCGGCGAGATCGACCGCTCCCGCGGCATAGCTCGTCATCAGCTCCTTGATCCGGGTCAGCCGGGCGCGATTGTCGGCGGTCGACACGTTGGCGAGTGCGGCGTCGATGTCCGTCACCATCCCGGTCGAGAACTGCTGAATGTCGGCGGCTGCCTTCTCTGCCTCGGCCGGCGCACGCGCCAGCCGCGCCGAACGGCCACCGAGCTGGGTCTGCTGCATGTTGATGCTGGCCGACAGCACGCTCTCGACGACGCGCCGCGCGCGCTCGGCCTGCTGATTGGCGTGGTTGACCGCTCTTTCCGCCATCAACTGGTTAGCGATCATGCCGACGGCGAGAGATGCGCCGATGGCGCCAGCGAGCCCGAGTTTGTAGCCGATCCGATTCAGTTTCATTGCCCTACCCACAGATGAACGCGTCACGCGACGGTCCGTACTGGAGGTATAGCGGTGAGGTCCCTAGAGACCGTTAATTTACGGGAGTTATCGGGCATTACACGCAAAAAACTTCTGCTTTTTCAGTGTGCGTCCCGATGCTTATGGCGGCACGACGGCGCTGCCGCGCCGAGCGACGGCTCACAAACTAAGCAGATGATGAGATCGGGACCGAGGCCAAGCACGTCGTTCCAAAATCCGGCACGGGCCGACGCAGCCGGGAGTCGGCTGACGCGCAGTTAGCGCATCAGCCCGAGCGCGTCGGCGAAAAACTGCGGCCCACCGAAATTGCCGGACTTCAGCGCCAGCAGCATGTCGCCTGCGTCGGCGCCGATCGTGCGAAGCACGGGCACGCCGGCCGCGATCTCCGGACCGACGAGGAAGCCCGGAATCCCCAGCCGATCAACGACAGCGCCCGAGGTCTCGCCGCCGGCGACGATCAACCGCCGCACGCCGGCCTGGATCAGCCCCTCGGCGAGATCGGCCATCGCCTGCTCGATGGCGTGCCCCGCCGCCTCGCGGCCGTGCCTGGATTGCAGCGCGCTGACCTGATCCGGCGTCGCGCTGGAGGCAATCAGCACAGGCCCCTTGGCGATGCGCTCACGCGCCCAGGCGAGCGCGCGCTGCGTCTCGTCCGGACCGGCGACCAGACCCGCCGCATCGAGATGCAGCACCGGCATGATGGTCTCGGCCTGCGCGATCTGCTGCAACGTCGCCTGCGAGCAGCTGCCGGCGAGGCAGGCGGCCAAGCCGCCGACGGGGGCATCGGCGTGATGCGCCAAGCCGTGGGAATGCACGCGCCCGGCCTCGACCAAAGCGCGCGCCAGACCGAGCCCGATGCCGGACGCGCCGACGGAGACCCGGCTCTTCAAGGCGGCCGCACCGATCGCGGTCAGGTCCGCATCGAACACGGCGTCGACGATCGCGGCACCCATGCCCTGCCCGGCCAGTTCCTGCAGCCGGTGGCTGATCGCCTCCGGCCCATGCACCACGGTGGCGAGATCGACCAGACCGATCTTCCGTCGGCTTTGCCGGCCGAGCACGCGCACCAGATTGGCGTCATGCATCGGGTTGAGCGGATGATCCTTGAGCGGGCTCTCATTGAGCGGCACGCCGCCGACGAACAGGTTGCCCTGATAGACGGTCCGCCTGGTTTCCGGGAACGCCGGCGTCACCAGCACGATCGTTTCACCGGCATCGCCCGCCAGCGCGTCCATGACAGGACCGATATTGCCGGCGTCGGTGGAATCGAACGTCGAGCAGATCTTGAACAGCACGTGGTCGGCGCCTCGTGCGCGCAGCCATGTGTCGGCCTCGCGTGAGCGGGCCACGGCAAGCGACGCCTCAATCGAGCGGCTCTTCAGCGACACCACGACGGCATCGACCTCGGGCAGCGTGAGGTCATCAGCCGGTACGCCGATGGTCTGCACCGTGCGCAGGCCGGCGCGGGTCAGGGTGTTGGCGAGATCGGAGGCGCCGGTGTAGTCATCGGCGATGCAGCCGAGCTTCAGGCTCACGGCTTCACTCCCTTGTAGGGCGCGAACCAGCCGAGCCCGTCCTCGGTGCGGCCGCGCGGATTGTACTCGCAGCCGACGAAGCCGGCATAGCCGAGCCGGTCGAGCTCCCCGAACAGGAACGGATAGTTGAGCTCCTCGCCGTCGGGCTCGTTGCGCGAGGGAACGCTGGCGATCTGGATGTGGCCGATGATGTCCATCATCTCGCGCAGCCGCATCGTGACGTCGCCATGGATGATCTGGCAATGATAGATGTCGAACTGCAGCTTCAGGTTCGGAATCTTCAGCTCACGGATCAGATCGCGGGCGAAGCCGAAATCGTTGAGGAAGTAGCCGGGCACGTTGCGCGGATTGATCGGCTCGATCACGACGTCGAGGCCGTGGGGCGCGAAGAACTCGGCCGCCCATGCGACCGATTTGTAGTACGCCTCCACCGCCCTCGGATCGCTGCGCTCGGCGATCCCCGCCATCATGTGCAGCCGCTTCACGCCGGTCGCCATGGCATAGGGCAGCGCGGTCTCGAGGCTCGCCTTGAGATCGTCGAAGCGCTCCGGCAGCGCCGCAAAGCCCTTCTCGCCGGCATCCCAATTGCCGGGCGGCAGGTTGAACAGCGCCTGGGTCAAGCCGTTGCCATGCAGCCGTTGGCCGACCTCCTCGGCCGGATGGTCATACGGAAACAGGAATTCGACCGCAGTGAAGCCGGCCTTGGCGGCGGCCGTGAAGCGGTCGAGGAACGGATGCTCGGTGAACATCATCGAGAGATTGGCGGCGAAGCGGGGCATGGCGTGAATACTCGTCGTGCTGCTACTTGGAGGGGCCCGGCAGCGTCGTGCCGGTGACCTGCGCATACATCCGCGCCACAGAGGCGTCGTCGTCGCGGCCCATGCCGGCGGCCGACGTCATCAGGAACATCTGCAGCGCGGCGGCCGAGACCGGCACCGGAAAACGATGGCTGCGTGCCATGTCCTGGATGATGCCGAGGTCCTTGACGAAGATCTCGACCGCGCTGCGCGGCGTGTAGTCGCCGTCGAGCACGTGCGGCATGCGGTTCTCGAACATCCAGGAATTGCCGGCCGAGGCGGTGATGACCTCATAGACCTTGCGGATGTCGAGGCCCTGCTTGGCGGCGAAGGCGATGGCCTCGCTCGCCGCTGCGATGTGCACGCCGGCGAGAAGCTGGTTGATCATCTTGAACGCAGCGCCCTGCCCGGCGGCATCGCCGAGCTCATAGAGCTTGGCCGCCATCGCATCGAGCGCCGGCCGCGCCTTGGCAAACGCCGCCGCGCTGCCCGAGGCCAGGATCGTCAGCTCGCCTTGCGCGGCGCGCTGCGCGCCGCCGGAGATCGGCGCGTCGAGGTAGTGCCGGCCGGTGGCTTCGAGCTGCTTCGCCAGCCGCCGCGCAACGTCAGGATCCATGGTCGCGGAGGAGACGAACACGGCGTCCTTCGGCATGGTTTCGGCAGCACCGCCCGGGCCGAACAGGATGGCTTCCGTCTGCGCCGCATTGACCACGACGCTGACCACGATGTCGGCGCCATCAGCCGCCTCGGCGGGAGTCGTCGCGCCCTTGCCGCCGTCGGCCACGAAACGCGCCACCGCGTCCGCCGAGACGTCGCATCCGGTCACCTCGAAGCCTGCGCGCTTCAGCGAGGTCGCCATGCCGAATCCCATCGAGCCAAGCCCGATCACGGCGACTTTCAATTGC
Organism: Bradyrhizobium sp. HKCCYLRH3097; assembly: GCF_051167875.1. NCBI lineage: Bacteria > Pseudomonadati > Pseudomonadota > Alphaproteobacteria > Hyphomicrobiales > Nitrobacteraceae > Bradyrhizobium > Bradyrhizobium sp. HKCCYLRH3097. The sequence continues at coordinate 161,550 of NZ_JBNPTX010000006.1, read as the reverse complement.
GATGGCGACGGCATGCGGCAGATCCCTGAAGCGTTTCCCGGAGACGTCCGGTTGCCCCGGACTGCACTCTGGGTATCACGGCTTGGCCGCGTTGCCAAAGCGTGAGACAAAGCGGCAAAACAGCGACATGCGAGGAAAGACCCGTGGCGGAAACTGCGATTCGCGAGGCCATCTGCCGGTTCGGCCGCTCGCTGTTCGAGCGCGGACTGACGCCGGGCTCGTCCGGCAACATCAGCGTGCGACTCGATGATGGCGGCTGGCTGGTGACGCCGACCAATGCCTCGCTCGGCTTCCTCGATCCGGCCCGTTTGTCGCGGCTCGATGCCGAAGGGCGACTGGTCTCGGGCGATGCGCCGACCAAGGAGGTGCCGCTGCACACGGCGCTGTACCAGACGCGCGACGCCGCGCGCGCCGTCGTGCATCTGCACTCGACCCATTCGGTCGCGATCTCGATGCTGCCGGAGATCGATCCGCGCGCCGCGCTGCCGCCGCTGACACCTTATTACTTGATGCGCTGCGGCCAGACCGCGCTGGTGCCCTATCATCGTCCGGGCGATCCCGCGGTAGCCGATGCCATCAAGGGTCTCGCCGGCAAATACGCCTCGGTGCTGCTCGCAAATCACGGGCCCGTCGTGTCCGGTGACACGCTGGAAGCCGCCGTGTTCGCGATGGAGGAGCTCGAGGAGACCGCAAAGCTCTATCTGCTGCTGCGCGGGCTCAACCCGCGTCATCTGTCGCCGCAGCAGGTCGACGATCTGGTCAAAGTCTTCGGCCTCACCCTGCCCGATCACAACGGTCATCACTGATCCCGCCGGCGGATGGATGGGCATGCAATATTTCGCAACGACGCCGGCCGAGATCGATGCCGCTGCCCGGGTGCTCTACGAGGAGGCCCGCTTCTATCGCTGGTTTCCGATCGCAGCCGACTCCTATGACGCGTTCGCCGCCTCTGATCCGATCGCGGTCAGCGAGCTGCGCGGCATTGCCGAGCGCATGCTGGTGGCCGCCGCGCAGGCGAGATCGCGGGCACGGCGGATCTAGCGTCCCGCCAGCCCGGCCTGCATGCGAGGTAGCCTGCGCCGCCTTGTCGCTCATCAAGCTGCCTTGCCTCGGGAGGACAACGATGCCTAATATTCAGGCAAAGTGCGACTTCGGCAGCAATCAGGGACGGATCGGTCGAGCAGGGACAACACCGGCAGCTCATCGCTGCCGCGGCGCGCGGATGCGCCCCGCTCTTCCACCATCGATTGCAGCCTATCGCTGAGCACGCCCGGAGCACGAAAGGACAGGGCAAAATGCCTCCACATCGGCGTGGGCGCGGCTGTTTGGCCGGATCGGCGGCCCATCTGAGCGGACTGACGCCGGGACCGGGGAATGCCCTTTCGAGCGTTGCATACGCATCTCATCCAGCGCGCAATTTTCACGCGCTGCTCCGCGCCCACGGCGACCCTTGGCATATCCGTTGCAGACATCAGACGGGCCGGATCGCGGGCGCCCGACGGAGCGAGCTGCGATCATGACCGACACGGGACAGGACGACGGAGGGCGGATGGCGGCGGGCGCGAGCTTGGAACTGGTGAAGGTGACGAAGATGTACGGTCACGTCACCGCCGTCGACGCAATCGACCTGCGGATTCCCGCCGGCTCCTATTGCTGTCTGCTCGGCCCGTCCGGCTGCGGCAAGACCTCCACCCTGCGCATGATCGCCGGCCACGAATCCGCGACGTCGGGCGACATCATCGTCGGCGCCAGGAACGTGACCGAGCTGCCGCCCGCAGGACGCGGCACCGCGATGATGTTCCAGTCCTATGCGCTGTTTCCGCATCTGTCGGTGATCGACAACGTCGCGTTTGCATTGAAGATGAAAGGCGTGTCCAAGCCCGAGCGCCACGCCAAGGCACGCGAGCTGCTCGAACTGGTGGACATGCAGAGCTATGCTGGCCGCCTGCCGGCGCAGCTTTCCGGCGGCCAGCAGCAGCGCGTGGCGCTGGCCCGTGCGCTGATCACCTCGCCGCAGATCCTGCTGCTCGACGAGCCGCTGTCGGCGCTCGACCCGTTCCTGCGCCTGCGCATGCGCGCCGAGCTGAAGCGACTGCAGCGCGAGCTCGGGCTCACCTTCGTTCACGTCACCCATGGCCAGGACGAGGCCATGGCGCTGTCCGACCTCGTGGTGCTGATGAATGGCGGCCGCATCGAGCAGCAGGGCAGCCCGCGCGACATCTTCAATCATCCGCGCACCGAATTCGCCGCCCGCTTCATCGGCGGCCACAACGTGATCCCGCTGAACGGCGAGACCTTCGCCGTGCGCGTCGACCGCATCCAGCTCAAGGCGCCGAATGCGGCGATCGACGGCCCGGTGGTGCCCGGCACCATCAGCAAGATCGAATATCAGGGCACCTATGTGCTGGTCGCGGTCGCGACCGACGGTGGCCCCGAGATCTCGGCGCAGCTCAGCGACGATCAGTTCGATGCACAGACCCACAGCATCGGCGAGCGCGTCGTCGTCACCTGGAACATGGCCTTCGCTGACGCACTGACGCCCCGCCCTGCCGCAGCCGCTCCGGCTGCGGAGCTGGTCACCTGATTTTCGTTTGCTCGTTCTTTCCCAAGGAGATGATCATGACTGATCGATCGAAGACGACATCCATCAGCCGCCGCTCGCTGCTCAAGGGCGCGGCGGGCGTTGCCGGTCTCGCCGGCTCCGGCACGCTGCTCAGCGCGCCCTACGTCCACGCCGCCGACGCCAAGGTGCTGCGCTATCTCGGCACCGCCGTGAACGAGGGCGACGAGATCTCCAAGAAGTGCCTCGCCGACACCGGCATCAAGATCGAATACATCACGGCGACGACCGACGACGTCACCAAGCGCGTCATCACCCAGCCGAACTCCTTCGACGTGCTCGACACCGAATATTTCTCGCTCAAGAAGCTGGTGCCGTCGGGCAACATCTTCCCGCTCGACGCGCGCAAGATCAAGGAATTCGACAACATCACGCCCGTCTTCACCAAGGGCGAGCTGCCGAACGGCAAGAAGATCGGCGGCCAGGGCACCGCGCCCTGGAAGGTGCTCTATCTCGACGGCGCAAACTCCAAGACCTTCTCGGCAACCCCGACCGAATGGGTCACGCTGATCCCGACCGTCTACAACGCCGACACGCTCGGCATCCGCCCCGACCTGATCAAGCGCCCGATCAACTCCTGGGCCGAGCTGCTCAACCCCGAATTCAAGGGCAAGGCCTCGATCCTCAACATTCCCTCGATTGGCATCATGGATGCCGCCCTCGTCGTCGAGGCGACCGGCCAATACAAATATGCCGACAAGGGCAACATGACCAAGGCCGAGATCGACCTGACGATGAAGGTGCTGACCGAGGCCAAGAAGGCCGGCCAGTTCCGCGCGTTCTGGAAGGACTTCAACGAGTCCGTCAACCTGATGGCCTCGGGTGAGACCGTGATCCAGTCGATGTGGTCGCCGGCCGTCACCAAGGTGCGCTCGATGGGCATCCCCTGCGTGTTCCAGCCGCTCAAGGAAGGCTATCGCTCCTGGGCCTCGGGCTTCTGCGTCTCCAAGGCGGTGGGCGGCAGCCCGAAGCTCGACTGGGCCTATGAGTTCGTCAACTGGTACCTGTCCGGCTGGGCCGGCGCCTATCTCAACCGCCAGGGCTACTACTCGGCCGTGCTCTCCACCGCCAAGGCCAACATGACCGAGGACGAGTGGGGCTACTGGATGGAAGGCAAGCCGGCGAAGAACGACATCAAGGCCCCCGACGGCACCCTGATGGAAAAGGCCGGCGCCGTGCGCGACGGCGGCTCCTACGAGGACCGCATGGGCAACGTCGTCTGCTGGAACGCCGTCATGGACGAGAACGACTACATGGTCCGCAAGTGGAACGAGTTCATCGCCGCCTGATGTGACCGCCATTGCTGCCGCGCCCGCGACGTCGTGGGCGCGGCAGCTCGTCTCAGACGTTTCGAAACATCCGCACCGGACGACAGGTTTCCCCACGTGGCCGTGACGATCGACAATTCGCCCGACACCGTAGCGCCCGCGGAGAGCACCTTCCGCAAGCTGACCCAGCGCTCGATCGCGTGGCTGCAGGCCGGCCCGATGATGCTGGTATTCGCGCTGTTCTTCCTGTTGCCGCTGGTGCTCGTCGTCGTCGTCAGCGCCTGGGACTACAACGAATATGAGATGATCCCGGCGTTCAGCTTCCGCGGCTATACCGACACCTTCGAAGGCTGCGTCGCCAACCTGCCCGAACTGTGCACGATCCTGAAGACCTATCTGAAGACGCTGAAGCTGTGCCTGCTGACCTGGGGCCTGACGTTGATGATCGGCTTCTGGGTCGCCTATTTCCTCGCCTTCCACGTTCGCAGCAAGACCTGGCAGATCGTGCTGTCGCTGTTGTGCACGATCCCGTTCTGGACCTCCAACGTGATCCGGATGATCGCCTGGATCCCGCTGCTGGGACGCAACGGCCTCGTCAATCAGGGCCTGCAAGGTGTGGGCATCGTCAACAAGCCGATCGAATGGCTGCTGTTCTCCGAATTTTCGGTGGTGCTGGCGCTGGTGCACCTGTTCACGTTCTTCATGGTGGTGCCGATCTTCAATTCGATGATCCGCATCGACAAGCGCCTGATCGAGGCCGCCTATGATGCCGGCGCATCGGGCTGGCAGACACTGGTCAACATCGTCATTCCGCTGTCGAAGCCCGGCATCGTGATCGGCTCGATCTTCGTCATCACCATCGTGATGGGCGACTTCGTCACCGTCGGCGTGATGGGCGGCCAGCAGATCGCCTCCGCCGGCAAGATCATCGAGTCCCGGCTGTCGGCACTGCAATTCCCGGCCGCCGCGGCCAATGCCGTGATCCTGCTCGGCATCACCATCATCATCATCTCCGCGCTGACGCGGATCGTCGACGTGCGCAAGGAGCTCTGAGATGGGAGACAAGCGCCCCCGCTCCTTCTACATCCTTGCGGCCTTCTTCGCAGCCTATGTGCTGTTCCTGTACGGGCCGATGATCGCGATCTACATCTTGTCGTTCCAAGGACCGGATGGCGGCCTGACGTTTCCGATGAACGGCGTGTCGCTGACCTGGTTCGGCAAGGTGTTTTCCGGCGGCGGCATCGTCGACATCGGCGCCGCGTTCAAGCGCTCGCTGGCGCTCGGCCTCGTGGTGATGGTAATCACGGTGGTGCTGTCGGTCGCGGCCGGCATGGCGTTCCGCAAGCCGTTCCGTGGCGCCTCGATCCTGTTCTACACAGCGATCGCCAGCCTGATCATGCCCTCGATCATCACCTCGCTCGGCATCGCGCTGGAGTTCCGGCTGATCGACGACTTCATCAACAAGCACGGCGCCGATGTCGGGCTCGGCTGGCTCGCAGACGGCTACACCACCGCGATGGGCCTGTTCACCTCGGGCCTCGGCGCGCATCTGACCTGGACCTTGCCGTTCGGACTCCTGATCATGTTCGCGATCTTCAACCGCTTCGACGGCCGGCTGGAGGAAGCCGCACGCGACCTCGGCGCCACGCCCTGGCAGACCTTCCGCCACGTCGTGCTGCCGATCATCCTGCCATCCGTGGTCGGCATCGGCCTGTTCGGCTTCACCCTGTCCTGGGACGAACTCGCCCGCTCCAGCCAGGCGATCGGCTCGGTGAATACGCTTCCGCTGGAATTGCAGGGCCTGACGACGACCGTCACCAAGCCCGACATCTACGCGCTGGGCACGCTGACATCGGCGGTGTCCTTCGTCGTGATCTTCGCCGCGCTGTCGGTGATCCTGATGCTGCAGGCGCGGCAGCGCCGCCAGGGGTCCGACGCCGGCAAGGGGATGGTGTAGCCGCGGCGGCTGACCGAACAGTCGCCGCTGTTGCTCGACATCTTAGCCAAAGAGAACTTTGCCTTGGCCCCTGGATTGCTTCGCTGCGCTCGCAATGACGGTTGTGGCGGACACCGCGCCTTCCACGAACGCTGTCATCGCGAGCGCAGCGACGCGATCCAGGGGCCTCGGACGGGACTCTAGATGGCTTCGCTACGCGCCGCGAACACAACGACGCAGAGCAGGCAATTGAACATATCGCCTCACAGCCCCAAATACGCCTTCCGCACATCCTTGTTGCCGCTGATCTCCGCTGCCGTGCCCTGCATCAGCACGCGGCCGGTCTGGAGGATGTAGGCGCGGTCGGCGATCTCCAGGCATTCGGCCATGCGTTGCTCGACGATCAGCACGGTCATGCCGGCGTCGCGGATGCGCTTGACGGCCTGGAAGATCTCGTCGACCAGCTTCGGCATGATGCCCTGCGACGGCTCGTCGAGCATCAGAAGCCGCGGCCGGGTCATCAGAGCGCGGCCGATCGCCAGCATCTGCTGCTCGCCGCCGGACAAGGTCTCGGCGCGCTGCTCGAGCCGCTCGGACAGCCGCGGAAACAGTGTGAATACGAAGTCGAGCGGCTCCTCGCGGTTGGCCTCGCCGCGATAGAGATAGCTGCCGAGCCGCAGATTGTCGCGCACCGAGAGCCGCGGGAACAGCCGGCGGTTCTCCGGCACATAGGCGATGCCCCTGGCCGTGATCAGGTGCTGCGCCATGCCGTCGATGCGGCTGCCGTCGAAGGTGATGCTGCCGGCACGCGGCCGCTCGGCCCCGGCGATCGACTTCAACAAGGTCGACTTGCCCGCGCCATTGGCGCCGGCGACGCAGACGATCTCGCCCTTCTCGACATCGATCGAGATATTCGAGATCGCAACCAGGCCCTGATAGGCGGTGGTGATGTCACGCACCGACAGCATGGCGGTCTCCGAGATAGGCGGAAATGACTTTGGGATCGCGGACGACGTCCGTGGGCTTGCCTTCGATCAGCACCTTGCCGAGATCGAGCACGATGGCGCGATCGACCAGCGGCATCACGATCTCCATGACATGCTCGACCATCAGCACCGTGATGCCGGTGTCGCGCACGCGGCGCACGAGCTCGACGCCCTTCTGTGACTCGACCGGCGTCAGGCCGGTCAGGACCTCGTCGAGCAGCAGCAGCTTCGGCTCAGTGGCGAGCGCACGCGCCACTTCCAGGCGCCGCTTCTCCGAAGGCACGAGATCGCTGGCGAGCACATCGGCGCGGGCGCCGAGGCCACAGAACTCCAAGACCTCATGCGCCTTCCGCCGCGCCTCGCGCATGTTGGTGGTGCGGACGAGCGCGCCGACGATGACGTTCTCGATCACCGTCATGCTTTCGAAGCTTTTCACCACCTGGAAGGTGCGGCCGATGCCGCGCTGGCAGCGTTCGGCGGCCGGCAGCGCGGTGACGTCCTCGCCGTCGAAGATGATGGCGCCTTCGGTCGGCTTGAACGCACCGGCGATCAGGTTGAACAAGGTCGACTTGCCGGCGCCGTTCGGACCGATCAGGCCAACGATCTCGCCATGCCCCACCTTGATGGAGACGTCGGAGTTGGCGGTCAGGCCCGAGAAGCGCTGGGTGATTTTACGGGTTTCCAGCAGCGCGGTCATGACGCCACCGCCTCTCTCGCGGGCTGAACGGCCGGCTTCGGCTTGCGGGAGAACAGGCTGACCAGACCTTGCGGCCGCGCCAGCGAGATCGCAACGATCAGGCCGCCATACACGATCAGGTCGACGCCGCGGCCGGAGCCGCCGATGAAGGAGCGGGTCAACTCGGTCAGCGGGATCAGGATGACCGCGCCCAGCATCGGTCCCCACAGCGTGCCGATGCCGCCGAGCACGGCCGGGAGCGCCATCAAGAGCGAGAACTGGAATCCCATCACGCTTTCAGGATCGATGTAGGACACGAACTGCGCATAGAAGCTGCCGCCGATCGCGACCAGGAAGGCCGAGACGGCCGCCGCGCCCATCTTGGAGTTGAACACGTCGACGCCGAGGCTCTCGGCGGCGACCGGGTTGTCCTTCACCGCGCGCCACCAATAGCCCCACTTCGAATCCTCCAGCCACCAGGTCACGAACCAGGCGACGCAGGCGAGCACGAGTGCAAAGTAGAAGTACGGCAGCTTGGAGCGGGTGAACTGGAAGGTCAGCCACGAGTCACGCCGCACCGGAATGTCGATGCCGAGTGCCGCCCCCGCCCAATCCCAGTTCTGGAACAAGAGCAGCGTGATCTCGGCGATGACGATGGTCGCGATGACGAAGTAATGGCCGCCGAGCCGGAAGCAGGGATAGCCGAGCGCCATGGCGATCAGCGCCGAGATCAGACCGCCGGCGAGCATGCCGAACCACGGCAGCACGCCGAACTTGGTGAACAGAATTGCGGTGGTGTAGGCCCCGAGCCCGAAATACAGCGCGTGCCCGAGCGAGATCTGGCCGCAATAGCCGGACAGGATGTTCCAGCTCTGCGACAGCGCCGCGTACATCAGGGTGAGCACCATGATGTTCTGGACGTAGACGTCCTTGACGAAGAACGGCACGACGGCGGCGATGGCCGCAAGGAAGGCGGCGAGGACGAGGTCGCGCCGACGGCGTTGGATGAATGCCTTGTCCATCAGATCGATCCGAACAGGCCGCGCGGGCGGATGAAGACGACGAGGAGATAGACCCCGTAGATTCCGACAGTCTTCAGCGACGGCGGCAGGATCAGCGTGGTGATGGCCTCGACGAGGCCCACCACGATGCCGCCGGCAAAGGCGCCGAATACGCTGCCGAAGCCGCCGAGCGCCACCGTCACATAGGCGATGGTCGCGAACGACGCGCCGACGTCGGGAAAGACATAGAAGAAGATCGCCATGACCGCACCGGCAAAGCCGACCAGCGCCGCACCAAGGCCCCAGCCGAGTGCGAACACCTTGTTCTTGTCGATGCCGACCAGCGCCACCGCGCCGGCATCCTCACGCGTCGCCTCCAGCGCGCGGCCGAAATCGGTGCGGTGGATGAAGAAGTACAGGCCGGCGAAGGCGGCGATCGCAATGAGGGCACCGACCAGCTGCGGCTGCGGCAGATAGATGCCGGCGATCGAGATCGTCTTGCCGCCCAGCCAGGAGTGCGGAATGCTGCGATAGTCAGGGGTGAAGAAGTACTGCGCGACACCGCGCATCAGCACGGCGAGACCGAAGGTGGAGAAGATCTGCACCATGCCGGTATTGGCCTTCGCCCTGACCGCAAATCTGACAATCAGAAGATAGACCACCGCGCCGAACACGAAGAGAGCAGCGGCGACGATCGGCGCCGACAGCAGCGGATCGAGCGCGAAATAGGCGAACAGGAAGAAGGTCGCGTACATCGCGATCATCAGGAACTCGCCGTGGGCGAAGTTCACGACGTCCATCAGGCCGAAGATGAGCGCCAGGCCGACGGCGATCAGCCCGTAGAGCAGGCCCATCAAGAGGCCGCTGGCGAGACTTTGGATGATTGTTTCTGCTGTCACTTCACTTGCTCCCCGTCATTGCGAGCGAAGCGAAGCAATCCAGACCTTCTTTGCGGCCCCTGGATTGCTTCGTCGCTGCGCTCCCCGCAATGACGGAGCACGACAGATGCTCCGCCATGGTCTCCCCGCCCCTCGGGCCGAAGACGCTTACTTCATCGGCCAGGTGGCTTGGGCCACCGCGGCCTGGGTCGGGAAGATGGTGACGAACTTGCCGCCGACATATTGCAGCAGCACCGGATCGGCGTCGTTGTTCTGGCCGTTCTCGTCGAACTTCACCCGCTTCCACGGCATGATGGTCTGCTCGCCCGGCATGTCGGTCGCGGCCAGCGCGTCGCGGATCTTCTCGCCGTCGGTGGACTTGGCGCGGTTGATGGCGTCGGCCATCACGATCAGGCCCATGAACTGGCGCGACGAGTAGTCGTTGAAGTCCTTGCCCGACTTGGCCTTGAACATGTCGTTGATCTTGCCGACCATCGGCCGCTTGGCGGCGAGATCGAGCGAGAACGAGCCGCGCGAGATCACGCCTTCGAGCTTGTCGCCGACCGCGTCATACAGCGCCTTCTCGGAGAAGCCGGCGTCCTGCGCCACGATCGCATTCGGCTTGTAGCCGAGCTCGGCCATGGTCTTGACCAGCAGGATGCCGTCCGTGGTGTAGCTCGACGGCATCAGCACGTCGGCATTGGCGGCCTTGAGCTGCTGCACCTCGGCCGACAGCGACGGCGAGTTGGCGCGGTACTTGATGTCGGCGACGATCTTGTAGCCGCGCTCGTTGGCGAGCTTGAGCTGGGCATTGCTCGAATCGGTGCCGAAGATGGTGTCCTCGTGGAACAGGGCCAGCGTGTCGATCTTGGTGCCCTTCTTCTTCATCGCGTCGAAGAAGTCGAACATCGCCTGCGAGAACATCTCGTCATGCGGGGCGGCGCGGAAATAATACTTCAGGCCGCGGCGATGCAGGCTCGGCGAGGAATTGTCGGCCGACAGATACGGGATCTGGTAACGCTCGCAGATCTGGCTCGCCGTCACCGCGACGGCGCTCTGATAGGAGCCGATGACGGCTGCGACCTTCTCCTGGGTGATCAGGCGCTCGGCCTCGGCGCGGCCCTTCTGCGGGTCGGCCTGGTGGTCGGCGAACACCAGCTTGATCTTGGCGCCGCCGAGACTAGGCAGGCCTTCGGTGCGGGCGAGCGGCAGATCGAAATCATACTTGCCGTTGATGATTTCCGCCGCGGTCTCGAACGCGCGCTGCGCATCGACGCCGATCTGGGCGCTGGCGCCGGAGAACGGATAGATGACGCCGATCTTCACTTCCGACGTCTGGGCGCGGGCGGCGATCGGACCGAGCGCAGCGGCGGCGGTGGCTCCAAGCAGGACGTTTCGGCGCGTGATGGTCATGGCAAGATCCTCTGATGAAAGCGCATCGATGAAGCGGTTGAGGTCGACGGTAAAGGCTCAATGAGCAGCATGGCTGCCTGATTAGAGGACGGCGAGATCCTTGTTCTTGAGATCGGTGATCAGCATCAGGCCCGGTGCGTGGGTGATGGCGAAGGGCAGCCTGGCCGCAGCGATGACCGCCTGCGGCGTCACCCCGCAGGCCCAGAAGACAGGAATTTCGTCGGCGCCAACCGGCACCGGGTCACCGTAGTCCGGCTTGCTGATGTCGGCGATGCCGATCTGGTCGGGATGGCCGAGATGCACCGGCGCGCCGTGCACGGCGGGAAAGCGCGTCGTGATCTGCACCGCGCGGATCGCCTGCGCCGGCTTGAACGGACGCATCGACACCACCATCGGCCCCGCGAACGGCCCCGACGGCGTGCAGGCGATGTTGGTGCGATACATCGGCACGCGGCAGCCCTGCTCGATGTGGCGGATCGGCAGGCCGTCGGCCATCAGCGCCTCCTCGAAGGAAAACGAGCAGCCGAGCACGAAGGCGACGAGGTCGTCGCGCCAATGCGCCATGAGATCGGTCGGCTCCTCGACCATCTCGCCATCGCGCCAGACGCGATAGCGCGGCACGTCGGTGCGGATGTCGAGATCGGCGCCGAGCGCCGGAATGTGCGGATTGCCCGGATCGGACATGCCGATGATCGGGCACGGCTTCGGGTTGAGCTGGCAGAAGCGGTGGAAGGCGCCGGCGTACTGCTCGGGGATAACAGCCAGATTGCCCTGGACGAAGCCGTTGGCGACGCCCGCCGTGCTCCAGCCCCTGCCCGCGCGATAATCCAGGCGGGCCCGATGGCTCGGGAGAAGATCCGTCTCGCCGGCTGATTGCTGCACTGCCGCAGAAACAGTCATTTGTGCCACTTGCCTAATATCTCGACAAACTCACTGAACATCAGCCATGCTATAAAGTCTAATCTTCGTTTTTAATCAGGATCGATAAGACAAATTGATCCGAGCGGGGCGCGATGCTGGATTTCCGTTCCATCGAGACCTTCCTCTGGGTCGTGAAGCTTGGCAGCTTCCGCGGCGCGGCGCAGCGCCTCAATACGACCCAGCCCGCCATCTCCCAGCGCATCGCCCAGCTCGAGCGCGAGCTCGGCGTCAAGCTGCTCAACCGCGATCATCGCGTGGCGTCCCCGACCGCGAGCGGCCGGCAGATGCTGGTCTATGCCGAGAAGCTGATCGGCCTGCGCGCGGAGATGCTGGCCGAGGTCGGCGACCGCTCGGCGATGCGCGGCGTGCTCCGGCTCGGCGTCGCCGAGACCATCGTGCACGACTGGCTGCCGCGGCTGATCAAGAGCGTCAACGAGAGCTATCCGAATCTGTCGCTGGAGATCGAGGTCGACGTCACGCCCCATCTGCACGCGCGGCTGCTGGCGCAGGAGATCGAGCTCGCCTTCGCGCTGGGCGCGCCCTCCGAGTCCGGCATCCGCAGCCGCGTGCTGTGCGACTATCCGATCAGCTTCCTCGCCAGCCCTGCCCTCGGCTTCGGCACGGGCGTGGTCACCGCCGAGCAGATGGCGCGGTTTCCGATCATCACCTTTCCGCGCAACACCCAGCCCTATGACAACGTGCGTTCGCTGTTCAACCGCCCGCATCTGCCGCCGATGCGGCTGCACGCCAGCGCCTCGCTGGCGACCGTGATCCACATGGCGGTCGAGGGGCTCGGCGTCGCCGTTATTCCGGCCGCGATCGTCGCCAACGAGATCGAGAGCGGCCGCCTGCAGGAGTTGAAGACGGACCTGAGGATTCCACCGCTGACCTTCACCGCGAGCTGGCTGTCGTCGCCCGAGATGATCGCGATCGAGCGCGTCGCCGAGCTCGCAGTCCGGACGGCGCAGACGGCCAGCCATCCCTCTGCATCGGTTGACGGGCTCGTCGCGGCGCGCGATGGACAGGATGCCGGAGTACAGGGAATTCAAGCATGAGCCGCGCCGTCACCAATCTGCAGATCGATTCCGCCCGCCTCTGGGACAGCATCCACGAGACCGCCAGGTTCGGCGCCACGCCGAAGGGCGGCGTGCGGCGGCTGACCCTGAGCCAGGAGGACAAGCAGGTCCGCGACTGGTTCCGGAAAGCCTGCGAGGATGCCGGGCTCGAAGTGCGCGTCGACACGCTCGGCTCGATGTTTGCACTTCGCAAGGGGCGCGACATGGCGAAGCCGCCGGTCGGGCTCGGCTCGCATCTCGACACCCAGCCCACGGGCGGCAAGTTCGACGGCATTCTGGGCACGCTCGGCGCGCTGGAGGTGATCCGCACCCTCAACGACGCCGGCATCGAGACCGACGCGCCGCTGTGCATCGTCAACTGGACCAATGAGGAAGGCTCGCGCTTCGCGCCGGCCATGATGGCCTCGGCCGCCTATGTCGGCGACTTCACGGTCGAGGACATTTTGTCGCGGACAGATGCCGCAGGCATGACCGTGGGCGCGGCGCTGGACGAGATCGGCTATCGCGGCGCGACGGCCGTCGGCACGCAGAAATTCTCCGGTTTCGTCGAGCTGCACATCGAGCAGGGTCCGATCCTGGAGGCCGAGAACAAGACCATCGGCGTGGTCGACCACGGCCAGGGCGTGTTCTGGTACGACGGCAAGGTCACGGGCTTCGAGAGCCATGCCGGCTCGACGCCGATGCCGCTGCGCCGCGACGCGCTGCTGGCGCTGTCGGAGTTTGCGCTGACCCTGGAGCAGATCGCGATCAAGCTCGGGCCGAACGCGGTCGCGACCATCGGCGAGGCCGTCATCGCCAATCCCTCGCGCAACGTGATCCCCGGCGAGATCGCCTTCACCATCGATTGCCGCAGCGCCAATGCCGATACGCTGGACGCACTCGATGCCAGCCTGCGCGCGGCCGCGGGTGAAATTGCGAAGAAGCGCCGCGTCGAGATCGCGATCGACCAGGTCTGGCGCAAGCCGCCGACGCATTTCGATCCGAAGCTGGTCGATGCCGTCGAGCGCGCCGCCGGCACGCTCGGCTATTCGCACCGGCGCATCACGTCGGGAGCGGGCCACGACGCCTGCAATCTGAACACGATCATGCCGGCCGCCATGGTGTTCGTGCCCTGCAAGGACGGCATCAGCCACAACGAGCTGGAGGACGCGACGCAATCCGACTGCGCCGCCGGCGCGAATGTGCTGCTGCACACCGTGCTATCGCTGGCGGGCGTGGCGTCGTGATCTACTGCTTCAATCTACTCCAATATCAATGATCAATCACAAGCCTGAATAGCGCGGGCACGCTGGGCTCCCCTCCCCCTTGCGGGGAGGGGTCGGGGGTGGGGGTCCACAACGGCGGTGTCGCCCGGGGCTACCCCCTCCCCAACCCTCCCCCACAAGGGGGGAGGGAGTTCGCCTCTGTTGCCGCACTAGCCAGGCAGGACAACTAGGAGGTATCCGTGCGCGGAGTATTCATCGACGCCAACGAGTCGCTGGCCGAGATCTTCGAGCGGCAGCGCAAATCGGGCGATCCCGAGATGCGCGTGCATCTCGATCCGGACATCAAGCCGGAGGACTGGCCCACGATCCTCGACGGCGCCGAGATCGGCGTGGTCGATCACACCGCCCTGCCCACCGAGGTCGCGAAGCAGTGCAAGGGCCTCAAGCACGTCGTCTTTCTCGGCACCGGCGCGCGCAGCTACATGAACCCCGAGGAGCTTAGCCAGCTCGGCATCACCGTGCATTTGATCAAGGGCTATGGCGACACGGCGGTTGCCGAAGCCGCCATTGCGCTGATGTGGGCCTCGGCGCGCGGCATCGCGCAGATGGACCGCGAGATGCGCGCCGGCAACTGGCTGCGCGACGACGGCATGCAGCTGACCGGCAAGACGCTCGGCCTGATCGGCTTCGGCGGCATCGCCGCCGAGGTCGCGCGCATCGCGTCGGGCAGCGGCATGAAGGTGATCGCCTGGAACCGCTCGCCGAAGAGCCATCCGGGCGTCGACTTCGTCAACCTCGACACGCTGCTGCAGCAGAGCCATGTCGTCTCGCTGCACCTCCTGCTCAACGACGAGACCCGCGGCTTCCTGTCGCGCGAGCGCATCGCGCAGATGCGCAAGGGCGTGATCTTCGTGAACACCGCCCGCGCCGCCATCATCGACGAGGCCGCGATGATCGACGCCCTGCGTTCCGGCCACATCCGCCACGCCGGCCTCGACGTCTTCAACACCGAGCCGCTGCCCGCCGGTCACGTGCTGACCACGATCCCGAACGTGACGCTGTCCGCGCACTCGGCCTTCCGCACCCCGGAGGCGAGCGAAAACCTGATCCACGCCGCGTGGGAGCACTGCCGGCGGGTGGCGACAGAGTAAACGCTCTCTCCTCCGTCATTGCGAGCGCAGCGACGCAATCCAGAGTCCCGCGGCGACCCTGATTGCTTCGTCGCTGCGCTCCTCGCAATGACGTTGTTGGTCGAGCTGTCGCCTAAACTACCGCTGTCGTCCCGGCCAACGCAGGCAACCTATACCGCGTGATTGATCGAGAGCGGACGGTGGCAATCGCGTAGGGCGGATTAGCGGAGCGTAATCCGCCGTCGTCCAGCAACGATGAGTAAGGCAGGTTACGCTCCGCTAATCCGCCTTACTAACCGTGGCTATGTAACCCGGCGTCCGCCGGAGCGACGACAAACAGCGTTCCTAATCCACCATCTCCGCGACCGCCTTGCCGCACGCCACCGTGTCGGCATTGCCGCCGAGATCGCGCGTGCGCAAGGTGCGCTCGGCCAGCGTGCGCTCGATCGCGCCGACGATCGACTGCGCCGCGGTCTTTTCGCCGAGATGCTCCAGCATCATCGCGCCCGACCAGATCATGCCGATCGGATTGGCGATCCCCTGCCCCGCGATATCGGGCGCCGAGCCGTGCACCGGCTCGAACACCGACGGGAAATGGCGCTCCGGGTTGATGTTGCCCGACGGCGCGATGCCGATGGTGCCGGTGCAGGCCGGGCCGAGATCGGACAGGATGTCGCCGAACAGGTTGGAGCCGACGACGACGTCGAACCAGTCCGGGTGCAGCACGAAGTTCGCGGTGAGGATGTCGATGTGGTACTTGTCCCACTTCACGCCCGGATAGTTCTTCGCCATCGCCTCGACGCGCTCGTCCCAATACGGCATCGTGATCGAGATGCCGTTGGACTTGGTCGCCGAGGTCAGATGCTTCTTCGGCCTGGACTGTGCCAGCTCGAAGGCGAACTTCAGGATGCGGTCGACGCCGGTGCGGGTCATCACCGTCTGCTGCGTCACGAACTCGCGGTCGGTGTCCGGAAACATGCGGCCGCCGACCGAGGAATACTCGCCCTCGGTGTTCTCGCGCACCACCCAGAAATCGATATCGCCGGGCTTGCGGCCAGCCAGCGGCGACGGCACGCCGGGCATCAGGCGCACGGGCCTGAGATTCACGTACTGATCGAACTCGCGGCGGAACTTGATCAGCGAGCCCCACAGCGAGACGTGGTCCGCGATCTTGGCCGGCCAGCCGACGGCGCCGAAATAGATCGCGTCATGGCCGCCGATCTGCGCCTTCCAATCGTCCGGCATCATCTGGCCGTGCTTCTCGTAGTAGTCGTAGCTCGAGAAGTCGAAATGGTCGAACTGCACGGCGACGCCATGCTTCTTGGCGGCGGCCTCGATCACGCGGATGCCCTCGGGCATGACCTCCTTGCCGATGCCGTCGCCGGGAATGACTGCGATGCGATAGGGCTTCTTGCTCATCGAGCGGATCCTTGAGTGTTGGCGCCGGTTGTCCAGGCTGATTTGTCGATCGCCTGAATGGACCAAACGGCCGGGAAGCGCAACGCTGCGGTGCAAGATTGACCGCATGGCTGACGCGCCCGACAATCCGGTCTCCCTCCCCTCAGCGAGAGCCTCCATGGACCTTCATCTGCGCGGCAAGCGCGTTCTCATCACCGGCGCGTCCAAGGGAATCGGCGCCGCGGCGGCCGAAGCCTTTGCCGAGGAAGGCTGCCACGTCCGGCTCGCTGCGCGCAGCGGCGATCGCCTTTCCGCCCTGGTCGAGCAGCTCCGATCGAAGCACCAGATCGATGCAGCCGCGCATGTGGTGGACCTGCGGAAATCCGAAGACGTCGCGCGGCTGGCGCAGGAGGCGTCCGACATCGACATTCTCGTCAACAATGCCGGCGATATTCCGGGGGGCGCGATCGACAAGATCGACGAGGCGGCCTGGCGGCATGCCTGGGACCTCAAGGTGTTCGGCTTCATCAACCTGACCCGGCTGGTCTATGCCCAGATGAAGGCGCGCGGCGGCGGCGTGATCATCAACGACATCGGCGCGGCCGGCGAGAAGTTCGACGCCAACTACATCTGCGGCAGCGCCGGCAATGCGGCGTTGATGGCCTTCACCCGCGCGCTCGGCTCCAAGAGCCTCGCCGACAACATCCGCGTCGTCGGCATCAATCCCGGGCCGGTCGGCACCGATCGTCACGTCACCCTGTTGAAGACGCGGGCCCGCGACCTGTTCGGCGACGAGAGCCGCTACACGGAGTTCCAGAAGACCCTGCCGCTCGGCCGCCCCGCGCATGTCAGCGAGATCGCCGACCTGATGGCGTTCCTGGCCTCGGACCGTGCCGGCTACACCTCCGGCGTGATCTATACCGTCGATGGCGGCATCAGCGCAGGGTGGGGTTGATCGCCGCGACCTTTCCACCTCAGCCGAAACGTGATCTACAGCGAAGCGCCGGGACGCTTGCCATCAGGAGAACTAAGCTTTGGCCGACCAGGGATTGATCCGCGAGAGCGCCTGCGCCGTCGTCGACAAGTTGAAGTCCGGCAAGGTCACGCCGCTGGATTGCCTCGACGCGCTGGAAGCGCGCATCGCAGCCGTCGACGGCAAGGTCAATGCGCTGCCGACGCTGTGCTTCGATCGCGCGCGCGATCACGCCAAGGCGCTGATGCAGAAGCCGGCTGCCGAGCGCGGCGTGCTGGCCGGGCTGCCCGTGCCGATCAAGGATCTCACCGACGTCGCCGGCGTGCTCACCACCCAGGGCTCGCCGATCTTCAAGGACCGGATTCCGGAACGCTCCGATCTCATGGTCGAGCATCTCGAAGCCAATGGCGGCGTGATCTACGCCAAGTCGAACACGCCGGAGTTCGGCGCCGGCGCCAACACCTTCAACGAGGTGTTCGGCGCGACGCGCAATCCCTGGGACACGTCCCGCTCGGCGGCCGGCTCCTCCGGCGGCGCCGCGGTGGCGCTCGCCACCGGCATGGCCTGGTTGGCGCACGGCTCGGACATGGGCGGCTCGCTGCGCAATCCCGCCAGCTTCTGCGGCATCGTCGGCCTGCGCCCGAGCTTCGGCCGCGTCGCGAATACGCCGGCGGTGACCATCGACCGCAATCTCGCCGTCCAGGGCCCGATGGCCCGCAACGTCGCGGACCTCGCGCTGCTCTTGGACGCGATGAGCGGCGAGCACGTCGCGGATCCGATCTCGCTGCCCTCGCCTGCGACGTCGTTCCTGGCCGCCGCGCGCTCCGGCCAGAAGCCGGTCCGCGTCGCCTACTCGCCCGATCTCGGCATCACGCCCGTCGATCCCGAAGTCGCTGCCGTCACCCGCAAGGCGGCGCAGCGCTTCGCCGAGCTCGGCGTGATCGTCGAGGAGGCGCATCCCGATTTCAGCGAGGCGCATGAATGCTTCCACGTGCTGCGCGCGCTCGACTTCGCGATGAGCAAGGCGGAGCTGCTGCGCACCAAGCGCGACCTGCTCAAGCCCGAGGTGATCTGGAACATCGAGGAAGGGCTGAAGCTCACGGTCGCCCAGATCGCGCGCGCCGAGGCGCAGCGCATCGCGATCACCGCGCGCGCGGTGAAGTTCTTCGAGACGTATGATCTGCTGCTGGCGCCGGCGACCATCGTGCCCCCCTTCCCGGTCGAGAACCGCTACGTCGCCGAATGCGCCGGGCAGAAGTTCGACAACTACGTGCAATGGCTCGGCATCGTCTATGCGATCACGCTGGCCTGCTGCCCAGCCCTGTCGCTGCCCTGCGGCTTCACGGAAACGGGCCTGCCGATCGGCCTGCAAATGATCGCGGCGCCGCGCGCCGACGCCGAGCTGCTCGCCGGCGCCAAGTTGCTGGAAGATGTTCTTGGCGTGGCCAGCTCGACCCCGATCGATCCGCGCGCGCCGAAGGGCTAGTTTGGTCGGCGGCCTCATGGTTCGAGAGGCGCCTTGCGGCGCTCCTCACCATGAGGATCGGGACTTGCTTTCGTGGCGCGATGGCCGACGAACGGGGCTTTTTTTCAAGGCCGCCATCCGCCGAGTTCCATGCTCTGAACATGGGACCCATGTCCGTTATCGGCTGTTGGCAATCCGGGCGGCTGCCGTAGAAGGGCCGCAAATCATGCTTGCCGGAGACCGGATATGACAGACCAGGCGCTGCCGCCTGCCGCGGACACTACCACATTCACCGACGTCGAGCGGCGCATCAAGGCGATCCTGATCGGCTCGGCCGGCAACCTGGTCGAGTGGTACGATTTCTATGCCTATACGGCGTTCGCGCTGTACTTCGCGCCGGCCTTCTTTCCGTCGAAGGACCCGGTGGTCGAGCAGCTCAACGCCGCTGTTGTGTTCGCCGCGACGTTCCTGATGCGCCCGCTCGGCGGCTGGCTGTTCGGCTATCTCGCCGATCACCATGGCCGGCGGCTGTCGCTGACCGTCTCGGTGCTCTGCATGTGCTTCGGCTCGCTGATCATCGCGGTGACACCGACCTATGCCACCATCGGCATCGCCGCGCCGATCATCCTGGCGCTCGCCCGCGTGATCGAAGGCCTCAGCCTCGGCGGCGAATATGGCGCCAGCGCCACCTATCTCTCCGAGGTCGCCGACGCCAAGCATCGCGGCTTCTATTCGAGCTTCCAATATGTCACCCTGATCGGCGGGCAGCTCACCGCGATCATCGTGCTTTTGCTGTTGCAGAAGGTGTTCCTGACCCCGGAAGAATTGAGAGCCTGGGGCTGGCGCATTCCGTTCGCGATCGGTGCCGGCCTCGCAATCTTCGTCGCGGTGATGCGGCGGAACCTGCACGAGACCGAAGCCTTCGTGGAGGCCAAGAAGACCGTAGGCCCTTCCGGCTCGATCACCGCCCTGTTCAAATATCCGCGGGAGCTGCTGCTGGTGGTCGGCCTGACCGCGGGCGGCACCGCCGCGTTCTACACCTTCACCACCTACATGCAGACCTTCGTGAAGCTCTCGGTCGGCCTCACCGAGGACCAGACCACGATGGTGATCTTCGGCTCGCTGCTGTTCGCCTGCGTGCTGCAGCCGCTGTATGGCGCGATCTCCGACCGCATCGGTCGCAAGCCGCTGCTGATCTTCTTCGGCGTCGCCGGCACCTTGTCGACGATCCCGATCCTGACGGTACTGAAGGGCACCAAGGAGCCGTTCACAGCTTTCCTGCTGATCTGCGGCGCCTGGATCTTCACGGCGGGCTACACCTCGATCAATGCGGTGGTGAAGGCCGAGCTGTTTCCGACCAATGTCCGCGCGCTCGGTGTCGGCCTGCCCTATGCAATCACCGTATCGCTGTTCGGCGGCACCGCGCCGGCGATCGCCCTCTACTTCAAGAGTATAGGGCACGAGACGTGGTTCTATTATTATCTCACCGGCGTGATCTTCCTGTCGCTGCTGATCTATGCGACCATGCGCGACACCAAGCATGCGTCTGCGATGCACCGGCACGAATGAGCCCGCACGAAAAAGCCCGCACGAATTGACGAGGTGTCGAGATGGCCGACGAGTCCAGCCTGCCGCCCGAGAGCAAGCTGACCCGCAGCAAGGAACGCTGGGCGCGCGAGGGCAAATTCCTGACCGGCCGCATCATCAGGCCGGAGGACCAGCGCCTGCCGCCGGGGCAGCATCTGACCCGCGACTGGCCGGTGCTCGACCTCGGCCTGACACCGTCGGTCACATCAGAGCGCTGGCGACTCGATGTCTATGGCGCCGTCGAGAACCCGCTGTTCTGGGACATGCGCGCCTTCCTCGCCCAGGAGCAGCGCCAGTTCGTCTCCGACATCCACTGCGTCACGGCCTGGTCGCGCTACGACAATCAATGGGAAGGGCTCGCCACACGTGACCTGCTCGCCGCCTGCCGGCCGCGTGACAGCGCTGAATTCGTCGTGCTGCATTCCTATGACGGCTACACGACGAACCTGACGCTCGAAGACTTCGCGACCGAGGATGCGTTGCTCGCGCATAGCTGGTCCGGCGCGCCGTTGACTGGAGAGCATGGCGGCCCCGTGCGCGTCGTCGTGCCGCATCTGTATTTCTGGAAGAGCGCGAAATGGCTGAAGGCGATCGAGTTTCTCGACTCCGACAAGCCCGGCTATTGGGAGGTGCGCGGCTATCACAACCGCGGCGATCCCTGGGCCGAGCAGCGCTATTCGGACTGACGGGCTCGCGTATCGACACGCCCGCGGAGCCGTAGGGCGGGCAAAGACGCGGAACGCGTCGTGCCCACCATCGCCCCGCCGATGAGAAAAGATTGGTGGGCACGCTTCGCTTTGCCCACCCTACGGACTGCATGCTATCGCTTCCGACCCGAAGCGCGGTCACCGCGATATCCGAACGTGCCAGAGATGCAGCATGGAGTTCACCTCAGAAACCGGCAAGATCCCCAAAGGCTATGGGTACCTTCTCAAGCCGAGCGTCATCCTCGCCGCACTGACCGCAAGAGATCTCGGCGGCATTCGCATCCACCTCGTTCGCAGCCACGGCAGGCGTCTGTTCGATGCACGATATCGGCCGCCGGACGGCGACATTCCTTACGAGCGTCTCAACATCAAGGTCGGCACCGCGCACGAGCGGGATTTACCCCCACTCCGCCGGCAAGCGAAGGACGAAGCGCTGCCGGCGCTCGTCCGATGGATTACCGATCTCGTCTCGCAGGACCTGCCGACCGCGATCCGGCATGGCGAACAGGAGATCGAGCTCCTGCCTCCGCGAGACTGATCGGCGCCTGGTCGTGAGATCGATCGCTGGTCCGGGCCGACCGCAGTCCAATCGCATATTGACCTACGTCGTAACGAACCATCACACCAGTTACTCCGTCATGCCCGGGCTCGTCCCGGGCATCCACGTCGTTCCCAGCATGCCGAACGGCGTGGATGGCCGGGACAAGCCCGGCCATGACGACCTGGAGACAGGCGGCACAAAACTCCGTTCGTCAAATGCGACAGCCCTCGGTCTGACCGGAAGGTGTTGGCGTCAATCATGTGGTCCCACGTCCAGCCTCGCCCCCTAAATAATCTCCCCTTGCGCTTTTCTGAAAATCGTGATTTATTCCTCGCCATCCCGCCTCGTTGCAGAGGGGCGTATCGCGATCGTCACGGACGTGGAGCGCGGGATGCGGTGGGCGCGACGGGTCGCAGCATGGTCTTCCGTGCGGACGAACGATCCGGTGCGCACGGTGAAATCGTGTGGTCTCGGCGCCGCGGTGCTGGCGTCAAGTCGTGGTGCGGATGACGCGCATCGCGATGACGGGGGCAAGAAGGCCGTTCCCCGGAGAGAGCACGTATAAGCCGTTCCAACCATTGCGCAGGGAAGGCCGGGATGTCCTCAGCCGTACCTGTGGTTCTGCCGCCTGCATTTTTTCCGCAGGCGGGCCATGGGGGCGGCAGGCTCCCGACCTTCCCTGCGCCCTCTTGTTTCAAGAGGGCGGAATATCCGCAGAGCTCGGGCCGTGCAGGCCGCGAGGGTACGCCACCATGTCTGCGTGTATGGCCAGATCTGTTGTATGACAACGGGGAACGATGCCGTGTCATCGCCTCGCACGGCGGTTAAGACGCAACGGATGGAGACCACATCATGCCGACCGAACGTTTCCAGTTTGAAGGCGCAGGCGACGACAAGCTCTCCGCGGCGCTCGATCTGCCTGATGGCGCGCCGCGGGCCTATGCGCTGTTCGCGCATTGCTTCTCCTGCGGCAAGGACACGCATGCGGCGCGGCGCATCGCCATGGCGCTGACGGCGCATGGCATCGCCGTGCTGCGGTTCGACTTCACCGGCCTGGGCTCCAGCGAAGGCGACTTCGCCAATACGACGTTCTCCTCCAACGTCGCCGACCTCGTCCGCGCCGCCAATCATCTGCGCGAGACCCGACAGGCGCCGGCGATCCTGATCGGCCACAGCCTCGGCGGAGCCGCCGTGCTGGCCGCCGCCGGCGACATTCCCGATGCGAAAGCCGTGGTGACGATCGCGGCGCCTTCCGACCCGGGCCACGTCACCGCGCTATTCAAGGACAGCCTCGAGGCGATCCGCCGCGACGGCTCGGCCGAGGTCTCGCTCGCGGGCCGTCCGTTCCGCATCAGCAGCTCGTTCCTCGACGACGTCATCGAGCAGCGCCTGCTCGACAGGGTCAAACATCTGCACAAGGCGCTGCTGGTGATGCACTCGCCTGTCGACGACACCGTCGGCATCGACAACGCGACGAAGATCTTCGTCGCCGCCAGGCATCCGAAGAGCTTCATCTCGCTCGATCACGCTGATCATCTCATCAGCAGGAAGGAGGACGCAGCCTACATCGCCGAGGTGATCGCGAGCTGGGCCGGCCGTTACGTCGCGCCGGCGGCCGCCGAGCCGGCAGCCAAGGATGGTCCGCGCGACGTGGTCGTGCGCGAGACCCGGTCGAGCAAGCTGCAGCAGGCCATCGCGCTCGGCCCGCATCATCTCACCGCCGACGAGCCGCTCTCGGTCGGCGGCCAGGACACCGGCCCGGGCCCCTACGACCTCCTGCTCGCGGCGCTCGGCGCCTGCACCTCGATGACGATGCGGCTCTATGCCGACCGCAAATTCCTGCCGCTCGACCGCATCACGGTCACCTTGCGCCACAGCAAGATCCATGCGGAGGACTGCGCGGAGTGCGAGACCAAGGTCGGGCTGATCGATCAGCTCGACCGCGAGATCCACCTGGACGGCGCGCTCGATCAGGAGCAGCGCAGGAAGCTGATGGAGATCGCCGACAAATGCCCGGTGCACCGGACGCTGACGTCGGAGATCCGTATCGTCACGCGCGCGACGGAGTGAGCTCATTCGACTGAGTCAAACCACCGTCATTCCGGGGCAAGGCCGTGAGGCCTTGAACCCGGAATCCCGAGATTGCCTTGCGTCCATTTCCGGCAATGTCGAGATTCCGGGTTCAATCGCCGACGCGCAGCCGCTTCGCGACTTCGCATCGACGATTGCCCCGGAATGACGGTGGTCGTGACACAATGAGACTAACGCGCCGCCTGCGGCTCGCTCTTCAACGGCCTGACGCGCAACGCTCCGCGCAGGCCGGCCGCCGTGCCGATGAAGATTCCCGCGATGGCGACGAAGGACGGCAGCGCCAGGGTCGACAGCCCCGTCAGGCCCTGCCCGACCGAGCAGCCCAGCGCCATCACGCCGCCGATGCCCATCAGCGCGGCGCCGCCAACCGAGCGCAGCATGTGATGCGGAGAGTGGAAGCCTTCGAGCCTGAAGCGCCGCGTGGCCAACGCGGTGACGAGGCTGCCGGCGAGCACCCCGGCCACGGTGGCGATGCCGAAATTGGCAGTCGAGCCGGTCGACAGCATGATGTATTGCAGGGCATCGGCGATCGGCGCGACGAAGGTCAGGGACGCGACCGGCACGGGGTTGAAATCGTCCGCGCCGAGAGTGCCGGTCGCGAACCAGCCGGCCGCGATCAGCAGGCCGACGACGAGACCGGCGAGCATCTGGCCGGGCGCGCGCCGGAATGGCGCATGCGCAAGGGCGAAGACGATCAGCGCGCCGCCGAGCCCGAGCGCCGGCAGCAGCCGCGCCGCTGCACCATGCAGGCCACCGACCGACAGCACAGCCGGCAGCGACGTCGCGGTCGCCGTGGTCTGCGAGCCCTGCATCAGCGCGATGCGCAGCGGCGCGATCAGGCCCTTCAACGTCATCTCCGCCGCGATCGCGAGCACGGTCACGACGACGAAGGAGCGCAGATTGCCGCGGCCGAGCAGCACCAGCGCGCGCGAACCGCAACCGTTGGCGAGCACCATGCCGTAGCCGAACAGAACACCGCCCAAGAGCATCAGTGGCACCGAGAACGTCGGCTGCAGATAGATCGACTTGCCGAGATCGACGGCCCCGTTGGCCGCGAGCAGCTGCGTGGCGATGATGGCGATGCCCATCGCCAGGGCGTAAGTTCGCACCAGCCGGCGGTCGCCGTCGGCCCACCAGCCGCGCAGGCTGCTCATCATGCAGAAGCCGCTGAGCAGCCCCACCACGCCATAGACCAGGCCGATCATGAGACCGGCCATCATGGACAGATTGGCGGCTTCGGGCACGTTCAGGATTCCTTCCGGTTGCGGACAACACGCGCGTTGCGCAGGCAGCGCTTTCGCTTGACGCGCGCAGAATATTTGCCACGATGTCGCACCTAACTAGATGAGAATGCTTGTTCCAACAAGCATCGACGGGAGAGAACGCCGTGATTTCAGAAGCGCATCCTGAGGGGTGGCCGACGCATTGCGCATGCATGGAGGCCGCACGGTGAGCGGCGTGGCGACACTTTCCGCCGACGCTCTCGCCCGCGCCTGCGCCGACGCCATGTGGCAGGACGACCGCGCCAGCCAGGGGCTCGGCATGCACATCGTCGAGATCGGCCCCGGACGCGCCACGCTGCAGATGACGGTGCAGCCGCACATGGTCAACGGCCATGGCATCGCCCATGGCGGCTTCATCTTCACGCTGGCCGATTCCGCCTTCGCCTTTGCCTGCAACTCGCACAACGACCGCACCGTGGCGGCGCAGGGCAGCATCAGCTTCATCCGCCCCGGCAAGCTCGGCGACGTTCTGCTTGCTCGCGCGCACGAGGTATCCCGCAGCGGGCGCTCAGGCATCTATGATGTCCGCGTTACGGCAGGCGACACGGTGATCGCCGAATTCCGCGGCCATTCCCGCAGCATCGGCGGCACGCTGGTCCCGGCCGCCGCGAGCTGATCCGCTTCCCTATCGCCCCGCGCCCCTGCCGGAGGACCTGACCATGACATCGACCAAGCTTCAATCGACCGGCAGCTACGTTCCCGAGATGGACGCAGCCGAGCGAGCCTCGCGCGACGAGATCATGGCGCTGCAGACGAGCCGGCTCGCCTGGTCGCTGAAGCACGCCTACGACAACGTCGCCCATTACCGCCGCGCCTTCGACAAGGCGGGGGTGCATCCCTCCGACTTCCGCGAGCTCGCCGACCTCGCCAAGTTTCCGTTCACGGTGAAGACCGACCTGCGCGACAATTACCCGTTCAACATGTTCGCCGTGCCGCGCGAGCAACTGGTAAGGGTACACGCCTCCTCGGGCACGACCGGCAAGCCGATCGTGGTCGGCTATACCAGGAACGACATCGCGACCTGGTCGGCCGTGATGGCCCGCTCGATCCGCGCCGCCGGCGGCCGGAGCGGCATGATCATCCACAACGCCTACGGCTATGGCCTGTTCACCGGCGGCCTCGGCGTCCATTACGGCGCCGAGCAGCTCGGCTGCACGGTGGTGCCCATCTCCGGCGGCATGACCGAGCGGCAGGTGCAGCTGATCAATGATTTCCGCCCTGACATCATCACCGTGACGCCAAGCTACATGCTGGCAATCCTCGACGAGTTCAAGCGTCAGGGCCTCGATCCGCGGCAGAGCTCGCTCAGGATCGGCATCTTCGGCGCCGAGCCGTGGACCAATGCGATGCGCGCCGAGATCGAGGATGCGTTCGCGATGGACGCCACCGACATCTACGGCCTGTCCGAGGTGATCGGCCCTGGTGTGGCGCAGGAATGCCTGGAGACCAAGGACGGGCTGCACATCTGGGAGGATCATTTCTATCCGGAGATCGTCGATCCCGACACCGGCAAGGTGCTGCCCGACGGCGAGATGGGCGAACTGGTGTTCACCTCGTTGACCAAGGAGGCCTTTCCCGTCATCCGCTATCGCACCCGCGATCTGACGCGGCTGCTGCCGGGCACCGCGCGGCCGGGAATGCGACGGATGGAGAAGGTCACGGGCCGCTCCGACGACATGATCATCCTGCGCGGCGTCAACCTGTTCCCGTCACAGATCGAGGAGATCCTGCTGTCGACCGAGTGGTGCGGCGGCCATTTCATGCTGGAGCTGACGCGCGAGGGCCGCATGGACGAGCTGACCATCTACGCGGAGTCGCGCCCCGAGCATTGGGACGAGACCGGCCTCGGCGCGCACGCCGAGCGCATCTCCATCCACATCAAGAACACCATCGGCCTCACGGCAAAGGTGAAAGTCGTCCCACCCGACACGCTGGAGCGCTCGGCCGGCAAGGCGAAACGGATCAAGGACAAGCGGCCGGTGGGGTAATTGTTGGTGTCGCGAGTGTGAGGTTCGGCAAATGGTCGCGGCTCGTCCTTGCGAGCGAAGCGAAGCAATCCAGGGCAGCGCGAAGATTCTGGATTGCTTGGTCGCTTCGCTCCTCGCAATGACGGCGAGCGTAGTTCCTCACACATGATCGTAGTCCACCACCACCCGCTCCGTCACCGGCCTGGCCTGACACGTGAGCACAAAACCAGCCTGCAGCTCCCATGGCTCCAGCGAGTAGTTCAGCTCCATCTCCGCTCTCCCCTCCACCAGCTTGGCGCGGCAGGTCGAGCACATGCCGCCCTTGCAGGCGAACGGCAGGTCGACGCCGGCGCGCAGCGCGGCGTCGAGGATGGCTTCGCCGTCGGCGACCGGAACCTCGCGGCGCTTGCCGTCGATGATCAGGGCGGCGATGGCCTTCGGCGGCGCCGAGTCCGGAACGACCATCTTGGGCCGCGGCTTGCCGCCGGCGCCGGAGACGAAGCGCTCGACATGGACGCGGTCGTCGGAGATCCCGAGCGCGCGGCAGGCGGCCTCGATATCCTCGCTCATCCCGGTGGGACCGCAGATGAAGACGTGATCGACGCTCTCGGCCGGCACCAGCGAGCGCAGCAGCACGCGCACCTTCTCGCCGTCGAGCCGGCCGTGCAGGATCGGCAGATCCTGCTCCTCGCCGGAGATGACGTGGAACAGCGAGAAGCGGTCGAGAAAGCGATCCTTCAGCTCCTCGAGCTGTTCGCGGAACAGCATGCCTGCGGTGGTGCGGCTGCCGTAGAACAGGAAGAAGCGGCTGTGCGGCTCCCGCGCCAGCACGGCCTTCACGATCGAGAGGATCGGCGTGATTCCGGAGCCCGCCGCGAAGCCGACGTGGGTGCGCGCGGCCTCCGGCTGCAATGCCACGCCAAAACGTCCAGTTGGCGTCATCACGTCGATCTCGTCGCCGCGCTTCAGTTCGTCAGTGACGAAGCTGGAGAACGCGCCTCCATCGACGCGCTTCACCGCGATGCGGATCTCGTGATCATCGGGGCCGGAGCAGATCGAATAGGAGCGCCGCACCTCCTCGCCGCCGAGCGTGGTCTTCAACGTGAGATATTGCCCCGGCGCGAACTGATAGTCCGCCGCCAGCTCGTTCGGAATGGCAAAGGTCAGCGACACGGCATCGGGCGCCTCGCGGCGCAGGTCACGGATAGCGAGACGGTGGAAGCGTGGCGTGGTCGACATCGGGTTCATCCTCCCGTCATTGCGAGGAGCGAAGCGACGAAGCAATCCAGGACCGCGCGCGGGACTCTGGATCGCTTCCGCCTACGCCCTTCGGGCTTCGGCGGACAAGTCGCTGCGCTCGCGATGACGGCTGCTGCATCAGTGACACTTGAAATAATCGAACGGCTCGCGGCACGATCTGCAGCGCCACAGCGCCTTGCACGAGGTCGAGCCGAACTCGGCGAGTTGCTCGGTGTCGACGGATCCGCATTGCGGACACGCGACCTCGGCCACGCCGAACAGAGCGCGGCGCCCGCTCGACGGCTGCGGCGGCGCGATGCCGTACTCCCGCAGCTTGCGCCGCCCCGCCTCGCTCATCCAGTCCGTGGTCCAGGCCGGCGACAGCACTGTGCGAACGTGGGTCTCACGGAAGCCGGCGCGCTCGAGCGCCAGCTCGATCTCCAGCGCGATCATGTTCATCGCCGGACAGCCCGAATAGGTCGGCGTGATCGCGACGTCGACGCGGTCACCGACCACCTCGACCTCGCGCAGCACGCCGAGATCGTCGATCGTCAGCACCGGGATTTCCGGATCGGCCACCGATGCCGCGGCGTCCCAGGCGCGCTGGCGCAGCTCGGCGGGGCTGAAATCCGGAACTACCATGTCGCACCGGGGAAGCTGCGCTGCATGTATTGCAGCTCGCAGAGGAGATGGCCGAGATGCTCGCTGTGGCGGCCGTCGCGGCCGCCCTGCTGCATCCACTCGTTCTCCGGCAGCACCAGGGTCGCCTCGCGCGCGACATGCGAGACGATCGACAGCCATTCCGGCAGCAGTTGCGTCGGATCGATCGCGATACCCGCGTCGATCAGACCGCGCTCACTCTCGTCGACGCTGAACATCTCGCCGGTATAGGCCCAGAGGTCATCGATCGCGGCTTGCGCGCGGGCGTGGCTTTCGTCGGTGCCGTCACCGAGCCGGATCACCCATTCGCTGGCGTGGCGCAAATGATAGGCGCATTCCTTCTCCGACTTGGCCGCGATCGCCGCCAGCGTCGCATCGGTCGAGTCCATCATGCCGCGCCAATACAGATCGGCGAAGGCCGCGTAGAACAGCTGCCGCACCATCGTGTACGCGAAGTCGCCATTGGGACGCTCGACCAGCAGCAGGTTGCGGTACTGCCTGACATCACGAAGATAGGCGAGCTTGTCCTCGTCATTGTCGTGACCCTCCACCTTGGCGGCGTAGCCATAGAGCTCGCGCGCCTGGCCAATCAGGTCGAGCGCCATGTTGGAGAGCGCCATGTCCTCTTCGAGAACAGGCGCATGGCCGCACCATTCGGAGAGGCGATGGCCGAGGATCAGCGCATCATCGGCGCGGCGCAAGGTGTAGAGCACCAGCGGCGTTTCGCAGACGGTGATCGAGGGAGCGGTCATGGTTGTGATCCGATCAGGCCCGCCACGAACTCAGCCATTGCGAGCACAGCAATCCAGGAATTCATCCGAGCCGGCAGTCTGGATTGCTTCGCTGCGCTCGCAATAACGACGGCTGACGGCCGTCCGCACTTACATATGCCCGACTTCC
This sequence comes from Bradyrhizobium sp. HKCCYLRH3097, assembly GCF_051167875.1. Taxonomy (NCBI): domain Bacteria; kingdom Pseudomonadati; phylum Pseudomonadota; class Alphaproteobacteria; order Hyphomicrobiales; family Nitrobacteraceae; genus Bradyrhizobium; species Bradyrhizobium sp. HKCCYLRH3097. The sequence goes on along the minus strand of NZ_JBNPTX010000006.1, from coordinate 131,629 downwards.
TCGGGCACCTCGTAGAACGTCGGATGCCGATAGATCTTCGACTCCGCCGGCTCGAACATCATGCCCTTGTCGGCAGGATCGGACGCGGTGATCGCGCTCGACGGCACCACCCAGATCGACAGGCCCTCGCCGCGGCGGGTGTAGAGATCGCGCGCCGCCTGCAATGCCATGGTCGCATCCGGCGCGTGCAGCGAGCCGCAATGCTTGTGCGCAAGCCCGTTGCGGCTGCGGATGAAGACTTCCCACAACGGCGTGTTCGGCGTCGCCATTTCGATCTCCCTGTCCTATTCGGCAGCCTGTGCCATCCGGCGCCGCGCGCGCTTCTCGGCGTAGGCGGTCGCGGCCTCGCGCACCCAGGCGCCCTCGGCATGCGCCTTGCGGCGCGCGGCCATGCGATCGCGGTTGCACGGGCCGTTGCCGGCCAGCACCTGCTTGAACTCGTTCCAGTCGATCGGGCCGTGCACCCAATGGCCCTGCTCGTCCTGCGTCATCTCGGGATCGGGAATGGTGAGCCCGAGATACTGCGCCTGCGGCACGGTGGCATCGATGAACTTCTGGCGTAGCTCGTCGTTCGAGAAGCGCTTGATCTTCCACTTGGTCGAGGTGTCGCTGTGCTGGCTGGCCTGGTCGGGCGGGCCGAACATCATCAGCACCGGCCACCACCAGCGGTTCAGCGCGTCCTGCGCCATCGCCTTCTGCTCGGGCGTGCCGCGGCAGAGCGTGAGCATGATCTCGTAGCCCTGCCGCTGATGGAACGATTCCTCCTTGCAGACGCGGATCATCGCACGCGCATAGGGACCATAGGAACAGCGGCACAACGGAATCTGGTTCATGATCGCGGCGCCGTCGACCAGCCAGCCGATCACACCGATGTCTGCCCAGGTCAGGGTCGGGTAGTTGAAGATCGAGGAGTACTTGGCCTTGCCGGCGAGCATCGCATCGACCAGCTCCTCGCGCGAGGCGCCGAGCGTCTCGGCGGCGGCGTAGAGATACAGCCCGTGGCCGCACTCGTCCTGGACCTTGGCGAGCAACGCCGCCTTGCGGCGCAGGCTCGGCGCGCGCGTGATCCAGTTGCCCTCGGGCAGCATGCCGACGATTTCGGAATGGGCGTGTTGCGAGATCTGCCGGACCAGCGTCTTGCGATAGGCCGCCGGCATCCAATCGTTCGGCTCGATGCGCTCTTCGGCATCGATGCGCGCCTGAAAGCGCGAGGCGCGTCCAGCGTCCTCGGCGAAGCTGCCCTCCTCGGGCGAATTGAGCGCCTGCGTGTACATGCGGCGGCGTCCTCCCAGGACTTGGTTGACGCCAATATATAACGAGATTTCATCCGTGCAATCGAATTCTGTAATATATCAACGGCCCTCATTCTCAACGGCGAAACGCCGCAGCAGCGCCGCTCCGGCCGCCGGCAGAGGCCCCTCCTCATTTGTCGCATGCGCGTCGAGCCAGCGCTCGGAACCCGGCAGCAGCAACCGATAAATCTCGCCGCACAGCGCCCGGGCCTGCCGTCCAGGCCAATTCCCCGGCAGCAGCTCGGCCGGCAGCAGCGGATCGCGCAGCACGATGCGCCGATAGTGGTGGATCAGCAGGATCCGGGCGGTGAAGGCCTGCCCGTCGGACAACACCTCGCCGCGCGCGATGCTGTCCTTGAGCGGCGCAAAGGAGGCGCTGAACTTGCGGTACGCCTCCGCCGTCCGCTCCAGCGCCCAGCTCTCGGCGACCAGCCGTCGCGCCATGTCGGAGCCGGCGGACGCCTGCAGGCGGATGGCCCCCTCCACTGCGTCAGGGACGGCGATGCTCGAGGGGGCCACGAACACACCGGGCAGCGGGCTGCCGAAGCCCGCATCGCGCAGCGCAGTCCGCGCCTGCTCGCGATCCTCGGCGCTGCCGATGAGCAGCAGTTCGAAGCTGCCGTTCCATTCCGCCGGCGGCGAATCGTAGATGTGGCGGGTGGCGCCGGCGAAGGTCTGCTCGCCGCGCCGGGTCAGGCGATAGAAACTGTTGCGGCCCATTCTGCTGCGCTCGAACCAGCCTTCCGCCGTCAGCCGCGACATCGCCGTGCGCACCACGCTGCCGTCGATGGCGAGCCCTTCGAAGAAGGCGAGCAAGCTGCCGAGCCAGACGCTGCCGCCCCGCGGCACAATGGCGTCGCCGAACACGGTGATGATCAGCGAGCCCGTGCGCGACGGCTCGCTCTTCAGTTGATTGACGATGCGGGACAGAGGCTGCGCCATGTCTCCGCTTTATCCGGTTTCGCCTGGTCACAAAAGAAAAGGCCCGCACGATGCGGGCCTTGCAGGTCGATCGGCTGATGCGCGAGGCGATCAGGCGGTCTTGTTGTAGGCCTTGGCCATGTTCTCCTGGGCGAGCTTTGCACCCTCGGTGACGAGCTTGCCGACATACTCGCTGGTCGACTTGGCGCGGGCGACGAGCGCCTCGCCACGGGCACGGGCCAGCTCACCCTGGATCTGAACGGCTTCGCTGATCGACTTGGCGGACGCCAGCCGGTCGATGCCGTCGAAGAAGGCCTCGGTGTCCTGATACAGCGCCTGCTGAATGTTCCGGCTGATCTTGCCGGCCTCGGTCACGCCGTCGAACACGGCGGTCTCGATCGCCGACGTCACCTTCTCGGAGCCAGCGAGGGCCTCCGCAGCGCGCTCCTTGGCGGTCGACGCGGTCTTCTTGACGAACTCCCGCGCGGACTCCGGCACTTCCATCGTCTGCAGATTCTTGAACGCGTCGGTCACCGGTGCAAAGGCGTCCTTGACGGTGTCGAACACGGTATTGGTCTCGGTGGTCATGGCTGTCTCCATCCTCAATGCTTCTGAGCTATGGCTCGCTCCGTCCCTTATGAAACCGGAGTGACTCAGCTATATCATTCTGGATGGTGCGACGCAACATAAATGTTGCAACGCACCATCCTGGATGGGAGGAAAGGACTGGCAACCGCTGAGCGACCCGCCGCACGTCGGAACGTTCGGGTGAGCCTCAGTGCTCGGCAGGGGCGCCGCCGTGCTTTTTGTTGCGGTTCTTCCCCGGCCGGGCCGGCTCGGCCGGCTTTGGAGCCGCCTCATCAGCCTTGGGCGCGGCGTCGACGGGCTGAGACGGCTTCATCAACGTGTCGAGCATGGCCCGGATCTCGCGCAGCTCTGCCTCGATCGCGACTGTCGGTGACGGATCGGGTGCTTTGGCGGCGTTCAGCGTCCGGTCGAGCAATGCTTTGATCTCGCTCAACTGGGGCGTGACGTCGACGGCGGGTTTTGCCGCCGGTTGCGGAGCCTTGGTCGCGGCAAGAAGCTCGTTGAGCAAGTCCTTGATCGCCTTCAAGTCCGGCGTGACGTCGCGCGGCGGCGCCACGACTGGCGCCGGCGCCTTGGACGCGGAGAGAAGCGAATCCAGCACGCTCTTGATCTCATTCAACTGCGGAGCGAGATCGGCGGGCGTCGTCGCGGGCACCTGCGCGGAAGCCAGCAGCTCCTTCAACAACACCCGTGTCTCCGCCAGTTCGCCCTCGATGGAGGCGAGCCGCTCATTCAAGGCGGTGAGCTGACCACGGCTCGGCACGTTCATGCCGGCGAAGTAGTTTTCCATCAGATCAACCATGGGCTTCTGTCCGTTTCCTGAACCAGTTGCGGGACCATCGGAGGATGGACGGGGCGTCGCACCCATCGGGCGCAGCCGCGTGAAGGCGCTGAAGCTCTTCTGCATCTCTCCGACCATCTGCTGCCAGAATGCGATCGGGTCGCCAGCTTTGTTCGCCATCGGCACGCTCCTTCAGACCAATACAAGACTCAAACACAACTTATCATAGCACGCCTTCGCTGCGGTGCGGGAGAACTTGTAGCTTGCTTCTCTCGACCAACAGAACCATGCCATAGAGGGTTCCAAGGCCTTGAACGAGGGATCAAGTGACTGCAACTGCTCATCAGCCGCCGCAGACTGTGCGCGCCAACGGTATCGACATCTGCTACGAGATCTTCGGCGACCCGGCGGCCCCTCCCCTCGTGCTGATCATGGGCCTCGGCGGCCAGATGATCATCTGGTACGACGAGTTCTGCGAACAGCTCGCAAGCCGCGGCTTCCGCGTGATCCGCTTCGACAACCGCGACATCGGCCAATCGAGCAAGCTGCATGGCGGCCGCCGGCTGACCCCGTTCGAGCTGATCAAGCTGCGCTTCTTCAACATTCCCGTCTCCGCGCCCTACAAGCTGCTCGACATGGCCAAGGACACGGTCGGCCTGATGGACGCGCTCGACATCAAGTCGGCGCATCTGGTCGGCGCGTCGATGGGCGGCATGATCGCGCAGGAGATCGCGATCTCCTTTCCGCATCGCGTGCGCTCGCTGACGTCGATCATGTCGACGACCGGCAATCCGCGCATCCCGCCGCCGACGCGCGAGGTCGCGATGCTGCTGATGGCGCCGCCGCCGAAGACCAAGGACGACTACATCAAGCGCTTCCAGAAGACCTGGAAGGCGCTGCGCGTCGGCTCATTTCCCGAGGACGAGGTAAATGACGTGGCACTCGCCGAACGCTGCTTCGCGCGCGGCATCAATCCCGCCGGCGTCGGACGTCAGTTGCGCGCGATCCTGGCCTCCGGCAGCCGCAAGCCGCGGCTGCATCTGGTGACGGCGCCGACACTCGTGATCCACGGCAAGGTCGACCCGCTGGTCCATCCCACCGCCGGCAAGGACACGGCGGAGTCGATTCCGAATGCCAAGCTCCTGATGATCGACGGCATGGGTCACGCTACTCCGCGGCCGATGTGGCCGCAGATCATCGACGCAATCGCCGAGCACGCGCACGGCGCGAATCCGCAGGCGGCTTAGGAGAGCCGACGCGCTGCGTCGGCAGGCTTGACGACATCTGTTGTTGTTTGGCTCGGCCGCAGCCTCTCACTCGGACGTGCAATCTGCCTCGGCCGTTCTTCAACCGAACCGTCGCCGCCGCCATTCGATCAGCTTGGCGCTGACCTCCGCGGGCTGCTCCTGCTGCGTCCAATGGCCGCTGTCGCGGACGAGATGTTTCTCCAGGTCCGGCACCAGCTTCTCCATGCCGTCGGCGGCCGAGGGCGGCAGCACGGCGTCGTTCTCCGCCATGATCATCAGCGACGGCACGCGCACCGTTTGATCTAGCCCTTCGGCGCGCTGCCAGTTGCGCGTCATGTTGCGATACCAATTGATGCCGCCGGTGAAGCCGGTGCGCGTGAAGGTGTCGACGAACACCTGCTTCTCCGCCTCCGACAGGATCGGCTGCCGCGTGTCCTTGGCGGCGTCATAGGCTGCGATCATCTGCGGGAACGCCAGGTTGAGCGATGGCGAGGCTGCGATCCCGCCGTCCGGCGGCTCCGTCGGCGGCGTATCGCTGCGCGGCAGCGGCTTGCGCATGAAGGCATCGAAGGTCTCCCCGACACGGCTGCCGAAGATGCGGTCCGGCTCGCGTGCGGGATCCTGGAACTGCACGATGTACATCATGTCGCCGAACCGCTTGCGCATGATGGCGATGGGATCGGCGGGCGCGCGCGGCAGATGCGGCGTGTTGATGCCGACCACGCCCGCGACTCGGTCGGGGTATCGCAGCGGCATCTGCCAGACGACGAAGCCGCCCCAATCGTGACCGACGAAGATCGCCTTGTCGATCTTCAGATGATCGAGCAGGCCGACGAGGTCGGCGGTGAGATGCTCGAGGTCATAGGCCTCGACCGGCTCCGGCCGGTCGGTCGCGCCATAGCCGCGCTGATCGGGTGCGATGACGCGGATGCCGGCCTCGGCCAGCGCCTTGATCTGATGCCGCCAGGAGAAGGCCAGCTCCGGCCAGCCGTGGCAGAGGATCATCGGCGGCCGGTCGCTGACGGGGCCCGCCTCGTAATAGCCCATGCGGATGCCGTTGGTCGTCGCGAACTGCAGCGCCGGCATCCAAGACGGATCGGTCATGCGTCCTCCCCTGAAGTGTTCAGCCGGTCTTTTTCGACCGGTCTTCGGCTCCGGCATGGAGCCTGCTCCATGCCGTGACGTCACGCCACGTCCCTTCGGAGTTCCGCGCAAGCGTAATCCGTGCGGCCGTCGGCCGCGTCAGGCCGACTTCTTGTCGTTCGAGCGGCTGCCGCCGAGGCCTGTCATGGTCAGCATCAGGTCCTGAAACCGTTCGGCCAAGCGGGGATCGAACGTGAACCAGCTCTGCATGATGGCTTCGGGCGTGAGCTTGTCGATGTTGCTCGTCATCTGGTTCTGCAGCCGGTCCATGACCGCAGCCTGCATCGGACCGACATCGGGAAGTCCGAAAAACTGCCGCGCTTCGAGCGGTGTGCAATCGATCTCGATATTGACTTTCATGTCCGCTCCGCTGTTCGAACCATCCCGACGCGAGCCCCGGGCCGGGCTCCCTTCACCAGGAAGACCATCCCGGACTCGCGGCAGGGGGGGTCCAGTATCACCGCGCCGGCCCCCCTCTAGCAAGCGGCGCGTTGCTGCAGGTGCGCAATTCCCGGGACATGGTCAATCCGGCGAGCCCTCAGCCCCATCCCGGAAGCCGCCGCTCGCGTGCGCCGCACAGCGGCGGCGGGGGGATAACCATATCGTTTAGGCTTAAACAAACTGCACTTGTGTGCCGCCGCTGAACTCTGGCAACATATTCGGATCGATCTGCCGCGGGTCGCACGACGCACCGCCAGGCCAGAGCCAACGGGATCAGTTCATTCCGGCGCGGCATCAGACTTGCAGGCATATCGCCCGGCGTCTTGTTGCTTCTTGAAGTTCGTGCAAGAGGCGCTGCAGACAACACGAACTTCGAAGCAAAACAGGCCGGACACAATCGCGCCTGCCGAAAAACCAAGCGTCAAACGCGGAGAATTTGGACATATGTCGGGACGCAAATCCCTGCTCATCGCGGCAGCGGTCGCATTCGGCCTCGCCGTCATGCCGGCTTCGGCCCAGACCCTGCGCTATGCCAACCAGGGCACCCTGAAATCGCTCGATCCCTACACCTTCAAGGAATCGACCACGATTGCGCACCATGCTCACGTCTATGAGGGACTGACCGCGCGCGACAAGGATCTCAAGATCATCCCCGCGCTGGCCGAGAGCTGGGAAACGCCCGAGCCGACCCGCTGGCGCTTCCATCTGCGCAAGGGCGTCAAGTTCCACAATGGCGAACCCTTCACGGCCGACGACGTGATCTTCTCCGCCGATCGCGTCCGCGCCACCGGTTCCAACTTCCTCTCCAACGTTCCGCCGGACGCAAAATTCATCAAGGTCGACGACTACACAGTCGACGTGAAGCTCGATGCCCCCAATCCCATCCTGATCTCGCAATGGGATACGTGGTACATCATGAGCAAGAAGTGGTGCGAGGACAACAACTCGGTCGCGCCGACGCCGGTGTCGGCAACCACGCCGAGCTACGCCGCGCTGCATGAGAACGGCACCGGCCCCTTCATCATCGAGAGCCATCAGCCCGGTGTGAAGACCGTGTTCAAGGTCAATCCGAACTGGTGGGGCAAGCCCGAGCACAATCTCAAGGAGATCGTGTTCACCACCATCGCCTCCGACGCCACGCGCGTCGCCGCGCTGCTGTCCGGCGAGGTCGACGTCATCGAGCCGGTCCCGGTGCAGGATATCGGCCGCGTCGATTCCAGCCCGAATGCCCAGGTCCTGAAGGGACCGGAGCTGCGCACGATCTTCCTTGGCATGGACGAGACGCGCGACGAGCTCTTGTACTCCAACGTCAAGGGCAAGAACCCGTTCAAGGATATCCGCGTCCGCGAGGCCTTCTACAAGGCGATCGACGTCGAGCTGATCAAGACCCGCGTCATGCGCGGCCTGTCGACCCCGTCGGCGCTGATGATCGCTCCGCAGCTCTATGCGCTGTCGAAGGACTTCACCCGGCCGAAATATGATCCGGACGCCGCCAAGAAGCTGCTGACCGAGGCCGGCTATCCCGACGGCTTCGAGGTCGGCATGGATTGCCCGAACGACCGCTACGTCAACGACGCCGCGATCTGCCAGGCCGTGGTCGGCATGCTCGCCCGCATCGGGGTCAAGGTGAACCTGAACGCCCAGCCCAAGGCGCAGTATTTCGCCAAGGTGCTGAAGCCCGGCGGCTACAACACCTCGTTCTTCCTGCTCGGCTGGACGCCCTCCTCGATGGACGCGCACAACGTGATGCACGACATCATGGGCTGCCGTGACGATGCCAAGGACCCGACCCGGGGCGAGGCCAATCTCGGCAATTACTGCAACAAGGAGTTCGACGCCCTGACCGACAAGGTCCTGGTCGAGACCGATACCGCCAAGCGCAATCAACTGATCAAGCAGGCCTTCGAGATCGGCATCAACGATTACGGCTACATCCCGCTGCATCAGCAGGCGGTGGCCTGGGGCGTCTCGAAGAAGGTGAAGATTCCGCTGCGCGCCGACAACGCCGTGCTGCTGTTCCTCGCCACCAAGACCGAGTAGTCCAGACGCAACGACAAGTCCCGGAAAGCAGAACTGCTTTTCGGGACTTTTCATTTCCTGCGGCAGATGCTACGCGCCGCCGCATCTCGAAGGACCTGAAAGGATCAGATGCTCGCCTTCGCGCTTCGCCGAGCAATTCAGGCCATCGGCGTCATGATCGCCGTCGGAATCATCGCGTTCGCCATGTTCCGCTTCGCCGGAGACCCGGTGAGCCAGATCGTGCCGATCGACGCGTCGGCCGCGGAACGGGCCAGCATCCGCCAGTCGCTCGGGCTCGACGATCCCTTCATCGTGCAGTTCGGTCGCTATCTGTTCGACGCGGCGCAGTTCAAGTTCGGCGTCTCCTATCAGTTCCGGCAGCCGGTCTCCGATCTGCTCAAGGAGCGCATGCCCGCCACCCTGGAGCTCGCGGTCTGCGCGACGATCCTGGCGCTGTTCTGCGGTATCCTGATGGGCGTGTTCTCGGCGCTGCACCGCGACTCCCTGCTCGCCAAGCTGTTCCAGATGCTGTCGCTGATCGGCATCTCCCTGCCGACCTTCCTGATCGGCATCCTCCTGATCTACCTGTTCTCGGTCACGCTGGGCTGGCTGCCGTCGTTCGGCCGCGGCGACACCGTCAGGTTCGGCTGGTGGACATCGGGCCTGTTCACCGTCTCCGGCTGGAAGGCGCTGATCATGCCCTCCATCACGCTCGGCCTGTTCCAGATGACCTTGATCATGCGGCTGGTTCGCGCCGAGATGCTCGAGGTGCTGCGCACCGACTACATCCGCTTCGCTCGTGCCCGTGGGCTGACCACGCGCGCGATTCATTTCGGCCATGCCCTGCGCAACACGCTGGTGCCGGTGATCACCGTGGTCGGCCTGCAGTTCGGCTCGGTGATCGCGTTCTCGATCATCACCGAGCAGGTGTTCCAATGGCCGGGCATGGGCCTGTTGTTCGTGCAGGCGGTGCAGAATGTCGACATCCCGATCATGGCGGCCTACCTGATGATGGTGTCGCTGATCTTCGTCACCATCAATCTCGTGGTTGATATCCTCTACACCGTGGTCGATCCGCGCCTGCGCGCGACCATCAGCCGTCCGGCCTGATCATGAGCGACGCAGCCCTTCCCCACCCCACGCCCGTCGAGACGCCGCGCGCCGCCGACGGATGGCTGAAGCGTGCGCTTGCGAGCGACCTGTTCTACTCGTTCCGCCGCTCCAAGCTGACGGTCGCCGCGGCCGTGATCACGCTGCTGTTCTTCCTGCTGGCGATCTTCGCGCCGCTGCTGTCGCCGCAGAACCCGTTCGACCCGGCCCAATTGCAGCTGTTGAACTCGCGGATTTCGCCGCTGTGGACCGCCGACGGACAGAGCCCGTTCTTGCTCGGCACCGACGAGCAGGGCCGCGACGTGCTCTCGGCCATCCTCTACGGCCTGCGCATCTCACTCCTGGTCGGCATTCTCGGCGTCGCCTTTTCCGGCGCGCTCGGCATCGGCCTCGGCCTGATCGCCGGCTATTTCGGCGGCCGGGTCGACACAGTGATCATGCGCATCGCGGACGTCCAGCTCACCTTTCCGCCGATCCTGATTGCGCTGCTGGTCAACGGCATCGCCAAGTCGGTGTCCGGCAACCGGCTGGACTGGCTCAGCATGCTGGTCGTGCTGGTGCTGGCGATCGGCCTCTCCTTCTGGGTGCAATATGCGCGCACGGTGCGGAGCTCAGTGCTGGTCGAGAAGAACAAGGACTACGTCGCCGCGGCACAACTGATCGGCCTGCCCGCGCCCGTCATCATGCTGCGCCACGTGCTGCCCAACACCACCGGTCCCGTGCTGGTGATCGCCACCATCAACCTCGCGCTGGCGATCATCACCGAGGCGACCTTGTCGTTCCTCGGCTCCGGCATGCCGGAGACGATGCCGTCGCTCGGGACCCTGATCCGGATCGGCAACAACTATCTGTTCGCCGGCGAATGGTGGATCGTCGCCTTCCCCGGCATCGCTTTGGCCGGACTGATCCTCGCCATCAATCTGCTCGGCGACTGGCTGCGCGACGCCCTCAACCCGAAACTGCGATGACCCGCGTGAATGCGTCCTTCCGAGGCTTGAGCTCATGACCGCCCCCGTTCTGTCCGTGCGCAACCTGCAGGTCGAGTTCGCGACCCGGCGCGGCACCCTGCGCGCGATCGACGGCGTCTCCTACGACATCGCCAAGGGCGAGGTGCTCGGCGTCGTCGGCGAATCCGGTGCCGGCAAATCCGTCACCGGCCTTGCCGTGATCGGCCTGATCGATCCTCCGGGCCGCATCTCCGGCGGCGAGATTGAGCTCTCCGGCCTGCGGATCGACAACCTGCCCCCGGAGGAGATGCGCAAGGTGCGCGGCAAGCGCATCGGCATGATCTTCCAGGATCCGCTGACCTCGCTCAATCCGCTGTATCGCGTCGGCGACCAGATCATCGAGACCATCAGGACCCACACCAACCTCACCGAGCAGCAGGCGCGCAAGCGAGCCATCGACCTGCTCGCCGAGGTCGGCATATCGGCGCCCGAGAAGCGCATCGACGGCTATCCGCACGAATTCTCCGGCGGCATGCGCCAGCGCGTCGTGATCGCGCTGGCGCTGTGCGCCGAGCCGGAGCTGATCATCGCAGACGAGCCGACCACCGCGCTGGACGTCTCCGTGCAGGCGCAAATCATCTCGCTGATCAAGCGGCTCGGCCGCGACCACGGCACCGCCGTGATGCTGGTGACCCACGACATGGGCGTGATCGCCGAGACCTGCGACCGCGTCGCCGTGATGTATGCCGGCCGCGTCGCCGAGATCGGCCCGGTGCAGGAGGTGATCAACAACCCGCTGCACCCCTACGCCAAGGGGCTGATGGGCGCGATCCCGACGCTCGCGGGCGAGGAGAAGCGGCTGGTGCAGATCCCAGGCTCGATGCCGCGACTGTCCGCGATCCCGCCCGGCTGCTCGTTCAATCCGCGCTGCAGCTTCGCCTTCGACCGCTGCCGCGTCGACCGGCCGGAGCCGCTGCGCCAGGGCACGCAGGCCGTCGCCTGTCATCTGTACGATCGCGCGACGGAGACCGCGGCATGACCGATTTCGTCGAGGTCAAGAACCTGCGCCGGGTCTTCGACGTCTCGAAACCCTGGCTCAACCGCGTGATCGAGCGTCAGCCGCAGGAGTTCCTGAAGGCGGTCGACGGCGTCAGCTTCGGCATCAGGAAGGGCGAGACCTTCGCGCTGGTCGGCGAATCCGGTTCTGGCAAGACCACGGTCGCACGCATGGTGGTCGGGCTGCTGGCGCCGACGTCGGGCGAGGTCATCATCGACGGCGTGTCGATGAGCGAAGCGCGCCAGGCCCAGGTGCGGCGCAAGCTGCGCCGCCGCATCCAGATGGTGTTTCAGGATCCTTACGCGAGCCTCAATCCGCGCTTCCGCGTCGATAGCATCATCGCCGAGCCGATCCGCGCCTTTGACATCATCGAGGGTGAGCGCCAGATCAAGGACCGCGTCGGCGAGTTGCTGACGCTGGTCGGCCTGCATCCCGACGACGGCCAGAAATTCCCGCACGAATTCTCTGGCGGGCAGCGTCAGCGCATCGCCATCGCGCGCGCGCTCGCCTCTGAGGCCGAGTTCATCGTCTGCGACGAGCCGACCTCGGCGCTCGACGTCTCCGTGCAGGCGCAGATCCTCAATCTGATGCGCGATTTGCAGGACAAGTTCGGCCTGACCTATCTGTTCATCAGCCACAATCTCGCAGTCGTCCGCCACATGGCGAGCCGCATCGGCGTGATGTATCTCGGCCGCATCGTCGAGATCGCCGATGGCCGCACGCTGTTCAGCGACCCGCGCATGCCCTACACCAAGATGCTGCTCGGCGCAGTGCCGGACCTGTCGATGTCCGGCCGCCAGCGCATTCCGGTCAAAGGCGAGATCCCGAACCCGATCAATCCGCCCTCGGGCTGCACCTTCAACCCACGCTGTCCCCTTGCATTCGATCTCTGTCGGCAGCAGTCGCCCGAACTCATCGGCGGCGTGGCCTGCCATGCGGTGAACCAGCCGGCGAGCGCGGCCGTTCCTGCATGAGGCAACGAGTCGTGATGCGGACGGACCGATCATCAGAATGAAAGTCACATGAGCTTCATCAACCCCGATCCCTTCACGACCCGCCCCGAGATCGACGGCACCTTCGGCGTCGTCACCTCCACGCACTGGCTCGCCACCGCGGTAGGCATGGCGATGCTGGAGCGCGGCGGCAACGCCTTCGATGCCGGCGTCGCCGCGGCCTTCACCCTGCAGGTGGTGGAGCCGCATCTCAACGGTCCCGGCGGCGACGTGCCGATCATCCTGCACGACGTCAAGCGCGGTCGCACCGAGGTCATCTGCGGCCAGGGCCCGGCGCCATCAGGCGCCACCATCGCGCACTACAGGAACGAAGGCCTCGACATGGTGCCCGGCACCGGCCTGCTCGCGGCCTGCGTGCCCGGCACGTTCGAGTCCTGGATGCTGCTGCTGCGCGACTACGGCACGATGCGGCTGCGCGACGTGCTGGAGCCGGCGATTTCCTACGCGCGCGACGGCTATCCGCTTGTCGAGCGCATCTCGGCGACGATCCAGACCGTGGAGCAGCTGTTCAAGACGCATTGGCCGACCTCGGCCGCGCTCTATCTGCCCAATGGCGAGGTGCCGAGGCCGGGCACGCTGTTCACCAATCCACAGCTCGCGGAAACCTACGCACGCATCCTGAGTGAAGGCGAAAGCGCGGGTGCTGATCGTGACGCGCAGATCGAGCGCGCGCGCAAGGCCTGGTCGCAGGGCTTCGTCGCCGAGGCTATCGACCGCTTCTGCCGGACGCAGGAAGTGATGGACGTCTCGGGCTCGCGCCACAAGGGCGTGCTGACAGCCGACGACATGGCGCGCTGGCAGCCGACCATCGAGGCACCGCTGACCTATCAGTATGGCCGCTACACCGTTTGCAAGGCCGGCGTCTGGAGCCAGGGCCCGGTGCTGCTGCAGCAGCTCGCGCTGCTCAAGGGCTTTGCGCTCGACGGCCTCGATCCAACCGGACCCGACTTCATCCATTGGCAGATCGAAGCGGCGAAGCTGGCGTTCGCTGACCGCGAGGCATTCTACGGCGATCCTGCTTTCGCCGACATCCCGATCGAGACGCTGCTATCGGATGCCTACAACGACGAGCGCCGCAAGCTGATTACGGAAAAGGCCTCGCTCGAGCTGCGTCCCGGCACGCTCGACGGCTACGGCGCCAAGGTGAAGCTGCGCGAGGCCCAAGGCCGCCGCGAGGCCGTCGGCGCAATGGGCTCGGGCGAGCCGACCGTCGGCCGCTTCGGCGAGGTGCGCGGCGACACCGTGCATTTCGACATCATCGATTCCCGAGGCAACATGATCTCGGCGACGCCCTCCGGCGGCTGGCTGCAATCATCGCCGGTCATCCCCGAGCTCGGCTTCTGCCTCGGCACGCGCGCGCAGATGTTCTGGCTCGAGGAGGATCATCCGGCCGCGCTGGTGCCGGGCAAGCGGCCGCGCACCACGCTGTCCCCGAGCATGGCGCTGCGCGACGGCGAGCCTTACGTCGCCTGGGGGTCGCCGGGGGGCGATCAGCAGGACCAGTGGAACACGCAGTTCTTCCTGCGCCACGTCCATGCCGGCATGAACCTGCAAGAGTCGATCGACGCCCCGGCGTGGCACTCCGAGCATTTCCCGATCTCGTTCTGGCCGCGCACCGCGCGCCCCGGCGTGCTCGTGGTCGAGGGCCGCGTGCCCAAGGCGACCGTCGAGGAGCTGCGCCGCCGCGGCCATGTCGTCGAGGTCGGGCCGGACTGGTCGGAAGGCCGGCTCACCGCGGCCTCACGCGTCGGCCGCCGCCGCCGCGCCGCGGCCAATCCACGGGGCATGCAGGGTTACGCCGCCGGACGATAAGAGAGCAACGCGACGATGACCTGGTCGATCATTGCCAAGGACGATCTCACCGGCCGGATCGGCATCGCCGTCGCCACCCGCTTCTTCGCCGTCGGCGCGCGCGTGCCCTTCATCGTCGCCGGCCACGGCGGCATCGCCACACAGGCGCTGGTCAATCCCTATTACGGCATCGACGGCGTCACGCTGCTGCACGACGGCCGGCATCCGCGCGAGATCGTGCAACTGCTGACATCTGCCGATCCCGGCCGCGAGAGCCGCCAGCTCCACATCCTCGATCACAACGGCCAGATTGCCGCCCACACCGGCCGCGACTGCATCGACTGGTGCGGCCATCTCGAAGGCCGTGGCTTTTCGATTGCCGGCAACATGCTGGCCGGCCCGCAGGTGCTGAACGAAACCGCGAACGCCTTTCTCGCCAACAGCGCCCTGCCCCTCGCCCTGCGCCTGATCGCGGCCATGAAGGCCGGCGAGGCCGCCGGCGGTGACAAGCGCGGCAAACAGTCGGCCGCTCTTCTGGTCCACGGCAAGGAGGAATGGTCCGAGCTCGATCTGCGTGTCGATGATCACCCCGATCCGCTGGCAGAGCTCGAACGACTGGAGGGCGTTAGCCGCAAGCATTGGGCCGTGTTCCGGCAGTTCATGCCGACGCGCGACAATCCGGCAGGGATCACGGATCGCGCCACGATTGATGCCGGCATCGCCGCCGCGCTCGCGAACCAGACATGACCGAGCCGGAAGCACGGCGCGTGATCGGGGTTGGTATTGATAGTGCAACAACGCAGGCTGCATTCGCGTGAGGGACATCGGATGATGAGGAACTGGTGCTTGGCCGCGGTCGCGGCCGTTGTCGTCGCCTCTTGGGGGCCGGTCGCGCAGGCGCAGACCACCTTGCGCATCGGCCTTGCCGAGGACCCCGACGTTCTCGATCCGACCATGGCCCGCACCTATGTCGGCCGCATCGTCTTCGCCGCGACCTGCGACAAGCTGTTCGACATCGACGACAAGCTCAACATCGTGCCGCAGCTCGCGCTGTCGCAGCAGACCTCGGCCGACGGCAAGGAGGTCACCATCAAGCTCCGGCCCGGCGTCAAGTTTCATGACGGCGAGCCGTTCGACGCTGAGGCCGCCAAGTTCTCGCTCGACCGCCATCTCACCCTCCCCGGCTCGTTCCGCAAGCCGGAGCTGGCCTCGCTCGATCATGTCGACGTCGTCGATCCCTTGACGATCAAGCTGGTGTTGAAAGCGCCGTTCTCGCCGCTGATCGCCCAGCTCACCGACCGCGCCGGCATGATGGTGTCGCCGAAGGCGGCCAAGGAGGCCGGCGACAAGTTCGGCCTGCATCCGGTCTGCGCCGGTCCCTACAAGTTCGTCGAGCGCGTCCAGCAGGACCGCATCGTGTTCGAGAAGTTCGCCGACTACTGGAACAAGGACAACGTCTTCATCGACAGGATCGTCTACCAGCCGATCGTCGACGCCACGGTGCGGCTGGCGAACCTGAAGTCCGGAGCCCTCGACCTGATCGAGCGCGTGCTCGCCACCGACATCAAGGACGTGCGCGCCGATTCCAAGCTTGCGCTGTCGACCGCGATCGAGCTCGGCTATCAGGGCATCACGCTCAACATCGGCAAGGACAAGGCCAAGGGCCCACTCAGCCAGTCCGCGAAGGTGCGCCAGGCGCTCGATCTCGCGATCGACCGCGAGGCGCTCAACCAGGTGGTCTTCAACGGCGAATTCATGCCGGGCAACCAGTGGGTCAATCCCTCGCATCCCTATTATCAGAAGGCCTTCCCGGTGCGTGCCCGCGATGTCGAGAAGGCAAAGGCGCTGCTGAAGGAGGCCGGCGTGACGACGCCTGTCGCGGTCGACTTCATGGTACCGAAGGGCGCCGAGACCGAGGCGGCCGCCCAGGTCGTACAGTCGATGGCCGCCGAGGCCGGCTTCGACATGAAGATCCGAGTGACGGAGTTTGCGACCTCGTTGAAGCAGGCCGAGGCCGGCGACTATCAGGCGTTCATGTTGTCATGGAGCGGCCGGATCGATCCCGACGGCAACAGCTACGTGTTCCTGCACAGCAACGCGCCGCAGAACTACAGCGTCTGGGCCAACGCCGAGGCCGACAAGGCGCTCAGCGACGCACGGCTGGTGACCGACATGGCCCAGCGCAAGGCGCTTTACGAGAAGCTGACCAAGCTCGAGATCGAGGACGAGCCGATTCTCTACCTCTACCACCGACGCATCCTGATCGCGCACACCAAGAAGCTCGAGGGCTACAAGCAGATGCCGGACGGCCTGGTGCGCGTGATCGGCCTGAAGCTGAAGTGAGCAGTCACTTGGCCCCCCTTCGTTGGGACGCGACCGCGACGCCTCGCGCGCGCTGCGCTCCCTCGCCCCTTGTGGGGGAGGGAACGCTGGGAGCACGACCGGTTTCCGATGACGCGCCGGGTGACTGCCGCGAGGGACGCAGATCATGCTGACGTTCCTCGCCCGCCGCATCGCCCAGATCATCCCGACGCTGATCTTTGTCTCCATCCTCATCTTCTCGCTGCAACAGCTCCTGCCCGGCGATCCCGCGCTGGTGATGGCCGGCGAGGAGCGCGATCCGGCGGTGATCGAGCAGATCCGCAAACAGTATCGGCTCGACCAGCCGCTTCCGGTTCAGTACGGCTACTGGATCAAGGGCGTGCTCTCGGGCGATTTCGGCGAGTCGCTGCGCATCAAGATGCCGGTGCGCGACCTCATCCTGCAGAAGCTGCCCGTAACCCTGCAGCTCGCCTCGATGGCGATCGTGATCGCGTTCCTGATCGGCATTCCCGCCGGCATCGTTTCCGCCGTGAAGCGCGGGACGGCCTGGGACTATGCCGCCAACCTGTTTGCGCTGTGGGGCATCTCGACGCCGAACTTCTGGCTCGGCATCATGCTGATCTTCCTGTTCTCGATCCAGCTCGGCTGGCTCCCCGCCTCCGGTTACGTCTCGCCCGCCGAGGACTGGCGGGCCAGCCTCGCCGCCACCATCATGCCGGCCTTCGTGCTCGGCAACGCCATCGCCGCGATCCTGATGCGCCACACCCGCAGCGCGATGCTGCAGGTGCTGGGCAGCGACTACATCCGCACCGCGCGCGCCAAGGGCATCTCCGAACGCCAGGTCATCCTGCGCCACGCGCTGCGCAATGCCCTGACGCCGGTGATCACGCTGGGCGCGCTCGAGCTCGGGACGCTGTTGTCCGGCGCCGTGCTGACCGAGCAGATCTTCTCGATTCCCGGCTTCGGCAAGCTGATCGTCGATGCCGTGTTCAATCGCGACTACGCCGTCGTGCAGGGCGTCGTGCTGGTCACCGCCACCGTCTACATCATGCTGAACCTGATCGCCGATCTCGCCTATGTCCTCGTCAATCCGCGGCTGAGGAGCTGAGATGGCCGAGACGATGCTGTCAGCTCCGCACGGAGCCCGCGCCCTCGCTCCGCTCGAGCGGCCGATGCAGCGCACCTTGCGCCGACTGGTGAAGCGCAAAGGCGCCATGGTCGGGTTCTGCCTGATCACGGCCTTCATCCTGCTCGCCGTATCAGCGCCGGTGGTGGCGCCCTACGATCCCATCAAGACGAGCTGGGCGCTGGTGCGCAAGGCGCCGTCGGCGGCGCATTGGCTCGGCACCGATGATCTCGGCCGCGACGTGCTGGCCCGCGTGATCTACGGCGCGCGGGCCTCGCTGCTGGCCGGAGCGATCTCGGTCGCCATCGCGCTGGCGATCGGCGTCCCGATCGGCATGATCGCAGGCTACCGCGGCGGCTTCCTCGATGCCCTGATCAGCCGCATCACCGACGCGATGCTGGCCTGCCCGTTCCTGATCCTGGCGATCGCGCTGGCGGCGTTCCTGGGACCGAGCCTCGGCAATGCCATGATCGCGATCGGCATCTCGGCGACGCCGATCTTCGTCCGGCTGACCCGCGGCGAGGTGATGAGCGTCAAGGTCGAGGAATATGTCGAGGCCGCCCGCAGCGTCGGCGATACCGACCTGCAGATCGCGGTCAGGCACATCCTGCCGAATATCATGCCGGCGCTATTGGTTCAGGCGACGTTGTCGGTCGCCGCCGCCATCATCGCCGAGGCCGCGCTGTCATTCCTAGGCCTGGGCCAGCAGCCGCCCGCCCCGTCCTGGGGCAGCATGCTCAACGCCGCCCAGCGCTTCCTCACCAACGCGCCGTGGATGGCGATCTGGCCGGGGCTTGCGATCTTCCTGGTCGTGCTGTCGCTCAACCTGCTGGGCGACGGCCTGCGCGACGCGCTCGATCCACAGCAGGAGGAGTGAGCGAGGTCTCTCCATGCTAGCTCGAATGGCTGAGGATCTCCTGCGATTGTTGACGATCGTCGACATGGGGGCTGGCGTCGTGATCTGGGCGCTGGCGTTTCGCGAGCGGGTCTTGATGGCGAGCCATGCACCGGAATGGCGCGGCTGGTTCACGCTCCGCCGTGTCACTGCCGACGAATATTCCCGCGCCTATCGCGCGCACTTCCATCGGTCATTGCACTACGCCTTCGCGTTTTTCATCATCATCGGCATCGCCGCTCTGCTGATCCTGCTCGACCATCTGTTCTTCAAGAGGCCGCTGTGCTGAGCGCCGCGGCGGGCGCCGCCGGCCGTGACGACAGTAAGGGGAGAAAGAGACGGCCCGACAAAAACGGCGACTGCCAGGAGCAGCCGCCGTTGATCTTCAGCCCCCCAAAGAAACTGCCCGCTCACGTCGCCTTCAGCGCGTGGTCGGTCTCGGCGTCGAACTGGGCGATCTGCCGGGCGCGCAGCGACTTGGCGGCGGCCTGGTGGTTGGTGGCGATGACGGTGTAGACGGCCGGCAGCACGAACAGTGTGAACAAGGTGCCGATCGACATGCCGGCGACGACGACGAGGCCGATCGAGAAGCGGCTGGCGGCGCCGGCGCCGGTCGCGGTCAAGAGCGGGATCAGGCCGGTGACCATCGCCGCCGTGGTCATCAGGATCGGCCGCAGGCGGATGCGCGCGGACGTCTCGATGGCGGTGCGGCGGTCCATCCCCTCGTTGAGCTGCAGCTCGTTGGCGAACTCCACCATCAGGATGCCGTGCTTGGTGATCAGGCCGACCAGCGTCAGCAGGCCGACCTGGGTGTAGATGTTCATGGTCGCCAGCCCGAAGAACAGCGGAATCAGCGCGCCGACGATCGCCATGGGTACGCTGATCATGATCACCAGCGGATCGCGCAGGCTCTCGAACTGCGCCGCCAGCACCAGGAAGATGATGATCAGCGCGAAGCCGAAGGTGATGGCAAGCTGATTGCCCTCCTGGACGTATTGACGGGCGTCGGCGAGATAGTCGTGGCTGAAGCCGGACGGCAGGTTCTTGGCCTGCTTCTCCAGGAAGTCGACCGCCTGCCCGACGGTGACGCCCGGCATCGGCACGGCGGAGAAGGTCGCCGAGTTGAGCTGGTTGAAATGCGTCAGCGAGTTCGGGTCGGTCGCGGTCTCGATGTTGACGACGGTCGACAGCGGCACCTGCTGGCCGGCCGAGGTCGCGACATAGTAGCCGGACAGCGATTCCGGCGAGATCCGCTTGTCACGCGGCACCTGCGGAATCACCTGATAGGAGCGGCCCTCGAGGTTGAAGCGGTTGATGTAGTTGCCGCCGAGCAGTACGGCCAGCGTGTTGCCGATCGACTGCATGGTGATGCCGAGATCGCTCGCCTTGCTGCGATTGATCCAGACCTTGACCACCGGCTGATTGAACTCGAGGTCGCTGTCGGAGACGATGAACATGCCGCTCTTGCGGGCGGCGTCCTTCAGCTTGGCCATCTGCTCATAGACCGCCTGGAAGCCGCTGGTCGAGCTGATCACCATCTGCACCGGCAGGCCGCCGGGGCCGCCCGGCAGCGCCGGCAGGTTGAAGGCGAAGGCGTTGATGCCCTCGATCTTGGACAGCTCCGCCTGCACCAGCGGCTTCAGCTTGATCGAGGAGCGCGTGCGCTCATCCCAGGGCTTGAGCAGCATGCCGGCAAAGCCGCCCTGCGGGCCGAGGATGCCGTTCAGAACGAAGCGAAGATCGGTCTCGGGGAACTTCTGGAACGCCTTGTCGACCTTGTCGGTGTAGAAGTTGATGTAGTCGATGTTGGCGTATTTCGGTGCCTTGGTGATCGAGAACACGATGCCCTGATCCTCCTCCGGCGCCAGCTCCTTCGAGGTGTGCATGTAGAGGAAGCCGACGAGGCCGAGGATCGTCAGCGCGAACAGCGCCGTCACCGGCCGGTAGTCGAGCGAGCGGTCGAGCTGGCGGCCGTACCAGCGCGTCATCGCGCCGAACACCCGGTTGACGAGCCGCGCGAAGCGGCCCTCCTCGGCGCTGCGCAGCAGCACCGAGCACATCATCGGCGACAGGGTCAGCGCGATGACGCCGGAGACGATGACCGAGCCGGCGAGCGTGAACGCGAATTCGCGGAACAGCGAGCCGGTGAGACCGCCGAGGAAGCCGATCGGGGCATACACCGCAGCCAGCGTGATCGTCATCGAGACGACGGGACCGACGATCTCGCGGGCGCCCTGCAATGCGGCCTGCACGGGCGCTTTGCCCTCCTCCAGATGGCGATGGATGTTCTCCACCACCACGATGGCGTCGTCGACGACGAGGCCGATCGCCAGCACCATGGCGAGCAGGGTCAGCAGGTTGATGGAAAAGCCGAACGCCAGCATCATCGTGCAGACGCCGATCAAGGACAGCGGGATGGTCACGACGGGAATGATGACCGAGCGCAGCGACGCCAGGAACAGGAAGATCACGACGATGACGATCAGCACGGCCTCGCCGAGCGTGTGCTCGACCTCGTCGATCGACGACTGGATGAACTTGGTGGAATCGTAGGCCACCTTCATCTTCATCGACGGCGGCAAATTGCGCTCGAGGTCCGGGAACAGCGCGCGCACGCCCTTGACGATGTTGAGCGGGTTGCCCTGCGGCGTCGCGTCGACGCCGATGAAGATCGCGCGCTCGCCGTTGAAGGCGACGCTGGCGTCGGTGCTCTGCGCGGCGAGCTCGACGGTGGCGATGTCCTCCATGCGGACGAAGCCGCCGTCCTTGGCCTTGACGATCATCCGCTTGAACTGGTTGACGTCGGTGAGGCCGGTGTTGGTCGTGACGTTGGAGACGATGAAATAGCCCTTCGCCTGTCCGGCCGCGGACTGGAAGTTGTTGGCGGCGATGGCCGCCGCGACGTCCGTCGGCGACACGTTGCGGCCGGCCATCTTCTCCGGATTGAGCCAGATCCGCATCGCAAAGGTCTGCCCGCCCAGGATGTTCGCCGCAGCGACACCATCGACGGTCGACAGCACCGGCTGCACCACGCGCGTCAGATAGTCTGATATCGCCGAGCCCGACAGCTCCTCGCTGGAGAAGCCGAGATACATCACCGAGGTCGTCTGTCCCGTCGTCTTGGTGACGATGGGATCGTTGGATTCCTTCGGAATGAGGTCGCGGACCGAGTTCACCTTGGCGAGCACCTCGGTGAGCGCCTGGTTCGGATCGAAATTGAGCTTGATGAACACCTGGATCGTGCTGGTGCCCTGCACCGAGGACGAGGTGATGTAGTCGACGCCCTCGGCGGATGCGACCGCCTGCTCCAAGGGCGTGGTGATGAAGCCCTGCATCAGGTCGGCGGAGGCGCCGGGATAGACGGTCGTCACGTTGACGACGGTGTTGGACAGCTTCGGATATTGCCGGATCGGCAGCACGAAGGCGGCGCGCAGGCCGAGCAGCAGAATGAGCAGGCTGACCACGACCGACAGCACCGGGCGCTTGATGAAGATATCGGTGAAACGCATCGCGGCAATCCCGTCAGCAGAAGTCAGATGAGGTCCGGGCGGGCCGCCTCAGGGCGGCCCGGCATTGGATCAGAGGTCGCTCAGTAGCGCGGCGGCTTCGCCGGGACCGGCGGCAGCGGATCGGTGGAGATCGCGACCGCGGCGCCGGACTGGATCTTGAGCTGGCCGACGGCGACGACGCGATCGCCTTCCTTGAGGCCCTTGAGGATCACCGCGCGGCCGTTGATGCGGTCGCCGGTCTGCACATAGATGCGGTCGGCCGTCAGCGCGGTCTTGCCGTCGTCGGTCTTCTTCTCGTTGATGACGAACACCGAGTCGCCATAGAGCGTGTAGTCGACCGCGGTCTCCGGCACCGTCAGCACCGGCGGCTTCTCCGGCAGCACCACGGTGGCGGTGGCGAACATGCCCGGCTTCAGGATGCGCTCCGGATTGGCGATCGTCGCCTGCACGCGGATGTTGCGCGTGTCGGTCGCGATCTGCGGCTCAATCGTGGTGATCTTGCCTTCGAAGGTCCGGCCCGGATAGGCATCGACGCCGATGCGGACGGTCTGGCCGACCTTGAGCTGGCCGCTGTCCTTCTCCGTCACGGTGAAGTTCACCCACAGCTCCGACAGATCGGTCAGCGACACGATCTGCGTGCCGGCGCTGAGATACTGGCCAACCTCGACCTTGCGGACGCCGAGATCGCCGTCGAACGGCGCGCGCACCAGCTTCTGCGCGATCAGCGCCTCGGTCTTGGCGATGCCGGCCTGGGCCTGGTCGTAGGCGGCCTGGGCCTGGTCGACGGTCGCCTGCGGCCCGAACTGGCGCGACGCCAGCTGCTTGGCGCGATCAAGCGACAATTGCGCCACAGTCACCTGGGCCTTGTAGTTGGCGAGATCGCCCTGATCCGGCGCGTCATAGAGCTGCACCAGCGGCGCGCCCTGCTTCACCGTGGAGCCCGGCGTGAACATGATGTCGGTGATGCGGCCGCTGACGTCCGAGGTCACGTTGACCTGATGCACGGCGGCGAGATCGCCGACTGCGGTCAACAGGTTCGGCACCGTCTCCGAACTCGCCGTCGCGACGCTGACGTTGAGCGGCGGCGGCTTCATGTTGGCGAAGAACTGCGCGATCATCTTGTCGCGGAACATGTTGAACCATACGAGACCGCCGACCAGCGCCACGAGCAGGCCGCCAACCACGATGAACCACAGCACCGGGCGGGTGCGCTTGCGCGGCTTGCCGTGGACCGGCTTTCCTGAGAGCTTGGGTTCCGTCGCAATGTTCATGTCATGCACTTTCTGCCGTCGCCGGCCGGGCCGGAGGTTGCGACAATTCGTGATCGAGGTAGCACGCAATGGCGGCGTCGGTCAGTCCGATGCCGCGCAGGATGAATTCGCTGAGCTGGCGCTCCAGGCTCGCCGCAGTTCCATACGGCACACAGGGAATGGATGGAAGCCGCGTCAATGCCGCCATCAAGACCGTGTGATGCGCGAACCAGAACAGATCGCGCGGCGCGGCCGCCAATCGCACGGCGTCACCGGAGGCAACGGCGCTGTCCAGAGAGTTAACGAACTTGGCGCCGATCAGATCATCGATCTTCGTATACAGCAGCCTTGCGAACTCGCCATCGTCGAGATGGCTCGACGCCATCAGCCGCAGCCGCTGCTCTTCTTCCTCATTGGGGCCGTCGGCAATGCCGAGGAAATGCCGGACCATCCCGGCCATCAGCATGACCAGCGTCGCGGTCGAAGGTTCCTGGCTGAGCAGCACCTCGAAATCCGGATCGGTCTCGCACTCCTCGGTGAGGATCTCCGCATAGAGCGCCGCCTTGGAGGGGAAATGTTTGAACAGCAGCGCTTCCGAGATCGCCGCCGCGGCGGCCACGCTCTTGGTCGTGGTGCCGGCATAGCCATGACGCGCGAAGCAGCGCTTGGCTGCACCGAGGATCAGCTGCCTGCGGAGATCGCTTGTCATGCGCAAAGTGGACATCGGCCGTGAGTAAATACTCACTTGATCTGTGTCAAGAAAGATGCCGCGGCGCAGCAGGGTCGGCGGCCAAGTCCCTGAAATTGCAGGCGGGATTTCACCGGCGCCAAAGGCAATTTTATACCTCTCAAAGCGGCGGATCTGGGGCACCGCTCCATCGGTGGACGCAAGGCCGCGCGGGGACCACCGCGGCGGGCACATTTTCTTCCGCCGCTCGCCGTGCGACGGTCGCCGGGACAAAAACAAGAATCGGCCGGGAGGACCAGACATGACCGACGACGCAGCGCTCGCCAGCCAGTTCGATCTCGAGAGCCTGACGCCGGAGTTCTACGCCGATCCCTACCCGACCTATCGCGCGCTGCGCCGGCACGCCCCGGTCAAGCGCATGCGCAACGGCTCCTATTTCCTCACCCGCTACGACGATCTGGTCACCGCCTACAAGGCAACCAGGACGTTTTCGTCGGACAAGAAGCGCGAGTTCGCGCCCAAATACGGCAACTCGCTGCTGTACGAGCATCACACGACGAGCCTCGTCTTCAACGATCCTCCGGCGCACACCCGGGTGCGCCGCCTGATCATGGGCGCGCTGTCGCCGCGCGCGATCGCCGAGATGGAGCCGGCGCTGATCGCGCTGGTCGACGGACTGCTGGACTGGATCGCCGCCAAGGACCGCTTCGAGCTGATCGAGGATTTCGCCGCGGCAATTCCGATCGAGGTGATCGGCAACCTGCTCGGCGTGCCGCACGAGGAGCGCGCCCCCTTGCGCGACTGGTCGCTCGCCATCCTCGGCGCGCTCGAGCCGGTGCTGTCGGCCGAGCAATTCGCCCGTGGCAACCAGGCGGTCGGCGACATGCTGACTTATCTCAAAGACCTGGTCGCGCGGCGGCGCGCGGCTCCCGGCAATCCCGAACGCGACGTGCTGACCCGGCTGATCCAGGGCGAGGCCGACGGCGAGCGGCTGAGCGAGACGGAGCTCTTGCACAACTGCATCTTCCTCCTCAATGCCGGCCACGAGACCACCACCAATCTGATCGGCAACGGCCTCGTGCTGCTGGGCCAGCATCCGGCCGAGCGCAGGAGGCTGATCGAGGCCCCCAACCTGATCCGCACCGCGGTCGAAGAGATCCTGCGCTACGAGAGCTCCAACCAGCTCGGCAATCGGATGACGACGGAAGCCGTCGAGCTTGGCGGCATCGCGTTGGCGCCCGGAACATCGGTCACGCTGTGCATCGGCGCTGCCAACCGCGATCCCGCCCAGTTCGACGATCCCGAACGCTTCGACATCACCCGCCTCGCCAACCGCCACCTCGCCTTCGGCACCGGCGCCCATCAATGCGCAGGGATGGCGCTGGCAAGGCTGGAGGGCGCCGTGGCAATTGGGCGGTTCTTGGCGCGGTTTCCGAACTATCAGCTCGAGGGCGAGCCAGTGCGCGGCGGCCGGGTGCGGTTTCGCGGGTTTGCGAACGTGCCGTGTGTGGTTCAGAGCCAGCCGTAAGAGACTAGTTGGAAACGAATAGCATCAACAGAGGACAACAGTTGCCCTGGAGTCGTTGCTTCCTTGCTCTGATGATGAAGTTGTTCACAAACTCTGCATCTTATGGTCCTGCAACGAGCAGCCAAGCACCGTGCTCCACCTTCGGCCATACCACTGCGGTCGCCCACCCACAAATACGACAAAGTACGGCCGCTCACCTACCCGTTGATTGAAGGATTGACACCCAACCAGAATCTTTCGAATGATTATCATATAACTTTTGGTTGAGCCAACGGGGAAGGCTCAGGATGACCAGCCAATCGCTTGATACCAATATTTTCAAGACATTAACTCATATTGTGGTGACCGCTGCGGCCGCGACGGGCGCTTGGCTCGCCGGTAGTTCAAACCAGGCAACGATTCTGCTCACCACCGGCCTAACGCTTATTTCTGCGATCTTAGCGCTAGCATTTTCTTTGCTTTACCGACGCACAGTCGCGGTGCTTGGCGCAGGTGGCGCCCCCATAGGGAGTCCAGCGCGCACGTCCTACGACGCACTTCGCCAGAATCTGACTGGCAACAATACTGCGGCAAGAATCTACCACGAACGTCTCACCGCCTTTCTCGACAAAGTTGAACGCTTTCTTGGGGATACGGGCATGGCAGATCGCACGCTCTTTCCAAAAGCTTTTGGACTTCACGCACCGCAGCCGCTCTGGACAGCGCCAGCTTTTGATCGTTGCTTATGGCTTGCCCTGATCTACCCCTTTGCCACTATAGTACTAATTTGGATAATCTCCGGCCATGCCGGCCCGGCGGAAACCGCCCTCGGCTTGCAATCCGGAGTAGCGGGCTGGCAGCGAGTATTGGCGGCCCCGTTCTGCGCTATCACCGGCTTTGTCGTTTGGCTATCATACAAAGAAAAAGACAAGCTAGATATCTATGCATGGGGAGCCCTGACTGTAGTTCTCGCTACGGTCGTAGCAGGTGCGGGCGCTAGCACTGTCGTTATCAATGGGGTGTGCGCCGTCGCAATCGCCGTCGCATTAACCGGGTCTATCACGCTCCCCTATGCTGGCGCTCTAGCTGTCGCGTTCGCGGTCGCTTTCGCGATAATTTTCGTCGGTGCAGTCGCAGGGACTTTTTCGATTGTTAGCGCAGCTTCCGCCTATGCGGGCACTACTTCAACGGCTATCGTCTTAACCATCGCGCTAATTGTATTGACCGTGGCCACCGCCATAGCCGTCACTTTTTACTTTGCCTTCACAGCGATTATCATTGCTCTACGCCTAATTAATCGTATTGCCATAGCAAAACAGAAGGAGGGATTACTGCTCGCCACAATCGTGATGGCGCTAACCGCCTTCTGCCTATCTGCACCAGCGGTTCTTACATCAACGAGTTCCTTAGATCCATCAGGCCCATTGTTGCTATTTCTCGGTCTTCTTACGCTCGTCAACGCACCCTTTGATTGGGCCTCCCTGGGAATGACTAGGGCGCTCTTACGCCGAGGCCTCGAACGAGGCGGCTGGTGGCCGTACTTGCTCGCGCTACTAGATACGGCCCTAGCAGCAATGATCATTATGATCTTAGCCATCGCGATGGTGGTTGCTGTGCAGGCATTTGACACGATCAGGATTCACCATGGCGGCAAGCCCATTCTGCCGCTACAATCGCTATTTGACGGAATTGCTAGCCACCCTGCCGAGCCGGAGTATTGGTGGCTCTACGCGCTCTTGATTTCCTCCATGATACCAAGCTTTGTGAACCTTATGATTGGAGGCGCCGCATTTTTGCGCGGGGTCCCAGGTTTACGCGCTCTGTTGCTGCGTTTCTTACCTAACGGAAAGGCTGTGCCATCGTTTGATCGCCCCTGGATTGCACTTGTACTCACCGCTCAAACGTTCGTAGGCGCAACGCTTGGCGTCGCCGCTCAGATACTGCTATTGCTCGGCATAGTCGGATATGTAATGCCGTGGCTCGGCCTCCATATTCTCGGCGTTTCTCGTGGCGTTGCGGATTTGAATCTGCCGGAGCGGCTCTGGAGCTTAGTCTTCGGATAAGCAAACAGTAGAGATTCGCGAGAACCCATTTGCCAAAATTCATCCTGTTGTACACTTTAAGTCAGGCCTGAGTTGCGCTGGCATCAATGGGGCATACAGGGATTGCCGCGATAGTGGTTCTCACGATTGGGAAATTTCCCTTCGATTAATAAGATTTCTATTTCGACTTTCCGGGAAAGATGCTATAGAGCTATCGTCCCGCCTCACACGAGGGGCGCTTCGCGGTCGTCACGAACGTCGGGTGCGGGATGCGGTGGGCGTGTCGGTGCTGCGCGCGAGTGAACCTCGCGCGGACGAACGGCAGCGATGCGCACGGTCAAGTCGCGTGGTCCTGACACCCCGACGCTGGTGTCACGCTTGCGCCGGCGCTCACGCGCCGCGCGGGCAACGGTGGCCAGAAAGCCCGGAGCACCGGGGAGAACGCGAAGCAGCCGTTCAACCATCGCGCGGGGAATGCCGGGTGTTCTCGGCTGAACCTGTGGTTCCTGCCGCCTGCATTTTTTCCGCAGGCGGGCCATGGGTGCGGCCAGCGCCCGGCATTCCCCGTGCCCTCTTCTCGAAGAGGGCAGGACGAACGGTAAAGCTCGGACGCGAAACGCGCCGCGAGAAGAAGACCGCATGTCTCATCTCTCCGTCATTGCGAGCGAAGCGACCTGTCCGCCAAAGCCCGAAGGGCGACGGCGGAAGCAATCCAGGGCCGCGCCCGCGACTCTGGATTGCTTCGTCGCTTGCGCTCCTCGCAATGACGCGGAGAGATCGAGGTTAAAACACAGCGTGATCGCCGCGCTCGGCGGTCGCCTCGCCGCGGATCAGCCTGGCGTAGTAGTCGAACAGCGTCTCCGATCCGGTCGACGGCGTGGCGTCGGCGTCGTAGCGGCCGGTGGCGGGATCGAGCACCAGCATGGATTCGGTCGCGTAGTAGCGGCCGATGCGGGCGAGCTCCGCCTTGTCGGCCAGCGACGGCACGATCCGCTTGGCGACATCGAGCCCGCCGATGATGACATCGAGCAGCGCCACCGGGACGTGCCGGAAGTGCGGCTTGCGTCCGAGCAGCGCGAACAGATGCTCGCCCTGTTCGATCGGCGTGATGGCGGGGCCTGGGCCGCCGATCGGCAGCACCCGGTTCCAGCGGCGCTCGTCATCGAGACATCCGGCCAGATAGTCGCCGAGGTCCCCGTCGCTGATCGGCTTGCACGCCGTCAACCGGCCGTCGCCGAACACCATATAGGGCCGGCCCTGCTTCACCCGCGCGACCTGTCCCGACAGCGACTTGAAGAACGCGGTCGGGCGGACGATCGAGTAGGTCAGCCCCTGCTCCATCAGATGCGCTTCGAACGCCAGCTTGGCCCTCTGAAACGCCAGCAGCGGCTTCTGCACGCAGATGGCGGACAGCAGGACGAAGTGACTCACACCGGCACTCCGCGCGGCATCCAGCACGTTCACATGGGCTTGGTAGTCGATCGCCTGGGCATCCCTGGGCACGCCGGTCCGCGAGGCCATGCAGGACACCACGGCGTCGAACCGCTCACCGCCAAAGCCGTCACGTGCGAGGCAGGCGGGATCGGTGACATCCCCCGTCCTGACGGTGGCGCCCGCGATCTTCACGGCGTCATGGCGCGGACGCACCAAGCAGACCACCTCGTGCCCGCGCGCGACGAGCGCGCGTACCGTGGCACGGCCGATCGTTCCCGTCGCGCCAAGCATGAAGACGCGGCGTGGACGGGACACAGTGGCGGGAGCCGGTTCGGAAGGAGAGATCATCGGCGTGGCAAAGACTCCGAATGCCGTTCCGACCTATATCACGGGCGGCTGGCCCATGACGCCGTCGGCTCGGCTTCGACCTCACTCCGCCGCGCGCGGGGTCTTCTCGAGGATCAGCGTGTGGATGCCGCAGGTGCCGCTGTAGAGGCTCATCACCCGTGTGCCCGGCTTGCGGCCGGCGCGCGGCTCGGAGACCTGCAGGCCGGCGGCGAGCAGCCGCGCGCGCGTCGCCTCGATGTCGGCGACGCGCCAGCTCAGGCCCCACAGCTTGTCATGGGCCTTGTCGTTGCCGGCGACCGGCCGCTTCACCACTTCGACGATCAGGTCGCCGCAGCGGAAGAACATCAACTGGCCCCATTCCTGATGGCTGCGGTCGAGCGCCATGTCGAGGCCGAGCCGCGCGCCGTAGAGCGCGGCGGCGCGTTCGGGATCCTCGGTCGAGATCACGATATGGTCGAGGCCGAGCACGGCCGTATCGGCGGTCTTGGCGGACGGCGGGCGCGGCTCGGCGAGCTCGAGGAAGAACATGCGCACGCCACGCGTGAGATCGGTCATGGCGCGGGTGCGCTTCCAATGCAGCGTCTGGCCCGAGATGCGGTCGGTGCTGTCGACCTCGGCAATCGGATCCGGCTTCAGCGCGACCCGCTCGAGCCGCCGATGCATCTTGCCGATATCGCCGGTGGCGAAGCAGATACTGGCGAGCCCCTCGCCCCAGATCTTGATCACGTTGCGGATGCGGTCGGCGGCCACGCCCTGGCCCGCCGGCGCCATCAGCTCCAGGCTCATATTGTCGAGCGTGAACAGGACGCGATCGGCGCCCTCGCCCGAATTCTGCCAGGACGGCTTGCGCGCCAGCAGCGTCTCGAACGCGGCGCTGCCGGCCTGGATGTCCTGCAGCAGGACGACGACGTGGTCGAGGCCGGTGATCACGGAAACAGCCCTCGCGAGTTCTTGGCGGCGCGCACCTTCTCCACGCCGATCGCCATCGCCGCGGTCCGGTGGGAGATGCCGTCGGTCTTGCCGCGCGTCAGCATGCGCTCGAAGGCACGGTCAAGGATCTGGTACTCCCTGCGCATCACCTCCTCTTCCTCCCAGAACAGCTGCTGCAGGTCCTGCACCCATTCGAAATAGCTGACGATGACGCCACCGGAATTGCAGAGAATGTCGGGAATGAGGAAGATCTCGTTGCGGCGCTGGTCGAGCACCAGATCGGCATCCGGCGTGGTCGGGCCGTTGGCGGCTTCCGCAATGACGCGGCATTTCAGGTTCGCCGCCACCTTGGCGTCGATCACCCGCTCGACCGCGGCCGGCACGAGGATGTCGCAGGCCAGGGTCAGGATCTCCCGCGGATCGAAGGCGAGCTCGGTGGAGAAGCCGGCAATGCTGCCGTGCCTGGCGGCGTGCGCCATCAAGGCCGGGATGTCGAGGCCGCGCGGATCATGGAGGGCGCCGGTGTGATCGCTGACCGCAATCACCTTCATGCCCATCTGGTGGAAGCCGAGCGCGGCATAGGAGCCGACATTGCCAAAGCCCTGCACGACCGCGGTGGACTTGGTCGGGTCGATGCCCAGCTCATCCATCACCCGCCGCGACACATGGGCGACGCCGCGGCCGGTCGCCTCGCGGCGCCCCAACGTGCCGCCGGAGAACACCGGCTTGCCGGTCACGATCTCCATCACCGTCTGCCCCTGGTACATGGAATACGTGTCCATGAACCACGCCATCACCTGCTCGTTGGTGCCCATGTCGGGCGCCATCACGTCGGTATGCGGGCCGACGAACGGGATCATCTCCTGCATGTAGCGGCGCGACAGCGATTCGAGCTCGCGCTTCGACAGTTTGGAGAGATCGACGTTGATGCCGCCCTTGGCGCCGCCATAGGGCAACCCGACCAACGCGCATTTCCAGCTCATCCAGATCGCGAGCGCGGCGACCTCGCCAATGTCGACCGTCGGAGCGAACCGCGTGCCGCCCTTGGTCGGCCCCATCGTCAGCAGATGCTGGACCCGGTAGCCTTCATAGACCGCGATCGTGCCGTCATCCTTGTGGATCGGACACGAGACGGTGATCGCCCGCTTCGGCAAGAGCAGCCGGTCCCGCTCGTCGGCTGGGATGCCAAGGTGGTCGGCGATCACGTTGAACTGATTGGTGGCCATCTCGAAGACCGGACCCGCATAGACAGTCATATTCCACTCCCGAATCTGCGCTTCTGCAGGCCGGCAACCATAGCGCGACCCGAGCGCCGGCGGCAGGGGGCCACCGGTAGCAGACGGCCGATCTCAACCACCAAGGTGACGATTTGGCGAAGAATTTCAGCGTTGATCCGCTTTGACCGCTTGCTAATCTGCGGCGCCGGGGCCGCGATCACCCCTTAGTGAGACAGAAATGGCAATGCAGGCCCTCTTCATCGGACAGACCTACATCGACGTGACGTTCATCACCGACCACATGCCGACGGGGGACGAGAAGCACGTGGCATCCGACTATGCCGTCTCGTTCGGCGGCAATGCGGTGACTGCGGCATTTTGCTGCGCCAAGCTCGGCATCGTGCCCGACCTGATCGCCACCGTCGCCAATGACTGGCTCGGGCGGATGTTCCAGGACATGACCGCGAAATACGGCATCTCCGTCCATCCCCGGAAGGTCAATGCCTCCTCGCTGTCCTTCATCATGCCGAAGGACGGCAAGCGCGCCATCGTGCGCTGCCGCGACGATGCGCATATCCACCCGTTCCCGCTGCTCAATCTCGGCAATTGCAAGGCGCTGCATGTCGACGGGCACCAGCCCGACGCGGCGTTGCATTATGCCAAGCTGTGCCGCGAGGCCGGCATCCTGACCTCGCTGGACGGCGGCGGCCTGCGCACCAACACCCATGAGCTCCTGGAATATATCGACGTCGCGATCGTGGCCGAGCGGCTGTGCGAGCAGATGGACCTCACGCCGGAGAAGATGCTCGACTACCTGAAGAGCCGCGGCTGCCGCATCGGCGGCGTCACCCAGGGCGAAAAGGGCCTGCTCTGGTATGACGAGGTCGGCGCCGTGCATACGCTGCCCGCCTATCCGATCCCGCGCGAGCGCGTGATCGACACCAACGGCGCCGGCGACGTCTTCCATGGCGCCTATGTGTATTCGTACCTCGCCAATCCTGCGAAGGGCTGGAAGGAGCATTTCGAGTTCGCCCGCGCGGCCTCGACGTTCAAGATCCAGAAGCTCGGCAACGAGGCCGGCCTGCCGACGCTCGCCGATATCGAGCTGGTCCGGCAGGAATTCGAGGCTCGCGTCTAGCGGTTGTGGGGAGCAGGCGGATGGGGCGGGTCGTCGTCGCCGGCAGCATCAACATGGATGTGGTGGCGGCGGCCGAGCGCCATCCGCGCATCGGCGAGACCGTCGCCGGCCGGTCGGTGATGTACTTTCCGGGCGGGAAGGGAGCGAACCAGGCCGTCGCCGCGGCCAAGCTCGGCGCGCCGACGGCGCTGATCGGCCGGCTCGGTCGCGACGCCTTCGGGGAGCAGTTGCGCGCATTTCTCACGGCTCAGGGCATCGATCTCACCGCCGTGAAGGACAGCGCCAGCGCGTCGACCGGCACCGCGATCATCACGCTGGCCAAGGCCGACAACACGATCGTGGTGATATCAGGCGCCAACGCCGAGGTCAGCGCCGACGATGTGGCGCAGGTGTCTCTTGGCTCGGGAGACGTGGCCGTCAGCCAGTTCGAGATCCCGCAAGCGACGATTGTCGCGTTCTTCCAGCGTGCCAAAGCGGCCGGCGCCACCACGATCCTCAACCCCGCCCCCGCGAGCGCCTTCGACAGCCCGCTGTTTGCGCTGGTTGATGTCCTCGTGCTCAACGAAACCGAGCTCGGTTTCCTGGCCGGCATCGAGCTCGGCGACGCGCCGACGCCGCAGCAGGTGAATGAGGCGGTTCGCGCGCTCAAGCCTCGCGACGACCAGACGGTCTGCGTCACGCTCGGCGCGCGTGGCGCGGTCGCGGTTTCTGGTGCCGAGGCCCGGCTGGTCGAAGGCCGCGCGGTGAAGGCCGTCGACACCACCGGTGCCGGCGACTGCTTCGTCGGTGCGCTCGCCGCGCGGCTGTCGCAGGGCGCTGATATCGCGGATGCGATCGGCTATGCCAACGTCGCCGCCTCGATCTCGGTGCAGCGCATGGGCGCCGGCCCGTCGATGCCGACCGAGGAGGAGGTTCGCGCGTGGCTCTAGGCCAGAGCGCTCTTCAGGTCGAAGCTGGGATCAGCGGCCTTGGCTGCATCCAAGGTGCCGCCCGCAGCCAGCAACTTGCGGCCGAACATATGGTCGCCGGCGCGGTTGACCGACTCGATGCCGACCAGCCGGCCCTCCTTGTAACAGAACGCGGAGAACGCCTTTTGCGCCGGATCACCGCGCAGAACGACCTGGTCATAGCCGGTGGTGAGCCCCGCGATCTGGAGCTTGTCATTGCCCTGGTCGCTCCAGAACCACGGCTGTCCGTCATAGGGCTTGACGTCGCCCGTCAGCCGCGCCGCGACGCAGCGGGCGTGATCGGTGGCGTTCTGCACCGACTCCAGCCGCAGCGTCCCGCCGAAGCGCTGGCTGACGAACAGGGCGCAGTCGCCGATGGCCGAGATGTGCGGATCGCTGGTGAGCAGATATTCGTCGACGACGATGCCGGAGGCGACCGGCAATCCAGCCTCGGCAGCGAGCTCGACATTCGGCAGCACGCCGACGCCGACCACGACGAGGTCAGCGGGGATGTGCCGACCATCGCTGAGGCTGACGCCGGTGACCTTGTTGCCGTCGGCCTCGATGCTGGTGGCCTGCACGCCGAGATGGATGCGCACGCCGGCTTCCGCATGCTGCTTCTGGAAGTAGTCCGAGATCTCGGCGGTCACTGCCCGCGCCATCACCCGGGCGCCGAGCTCGAGCACGTCGACCTCGAGGCCCTTGATCCGCGCGGTCGCTGCGAATTCAAGACCGATGAAGCCGGCGCCAATGACGACGGCCCGCTTGGCATCGGTGAGCAAGCCTCGCAGCGCTTCGCTGTCGTCGAGAATGCGCAGATAGCGCACCGCCGGGAGATTGGCGTTGGGGATGTCGAGCAGCCGGTTGCGCGCACCGGTCGCGAACACGAGGTGCCCATAGTCGAGCGTCTTACCGGAGGCGAGCAGCACCCGGCGCTGATCGCGCTGAACAGCGATGGCACGATCGTAGACGAGATCGATGGTCTGGTCCGCGTAGAACTTCTGCGGTCGGAACATCAGGGTCTCGGGACCGCCGGTGCCCTTCAGATACGCCTTCGACAGCGGCGGGCGCTGATACGGCAGATGCGACTCGTCGTTGATCAGATGAATCGGATCAGCAAAGCCTGCCTGACGCAGCGAGGTCGCGAGCTGGAATCCCGCATGCCCCGCACCCACGATCACCACCGGTCCCTTCGTCACTGCACCCTGCCCCATTCTGTCACTGTCCATGCCGACGGAACCGGGTTTTGGCAGACTTGCCCGGCATTGTCACCGGTCCCGCCGTACGGTTTAAATGCGGCAACAAGAACCACGCCCGGGAGGTATGAATGTCGGACGCCGTAGCGGAACCTGCCCGCCTGACTATCGAAGGTGCGATCGCGACCATCACGCTCGACCGCCCGGCAGCGTTCAACGCCATCAACCTTGCGATTGCGAAGCGCTTGGAGCTGCTTGCGGCCCAAGTAGAGGCCGACGAGACCATCCGCGTGCTGATCCTGAAAGGCGAAGGCCGCGCCTTCTGCGCCGGCGGCGACCTGCAGACGATCGGCGCTGCCGCCGAGGCCGACGCCATCACGCCTGTCGTCAGCGAACTGCTGCATCACTACCATGCCTTCATCGCGAGCCTGCGGCGCATGCCCAAGATCGTGCTGGCGAGCGTGCACGGCTCCGCCGCCGGCGCGGGGATGTCGCTCGCCTTCGCCGCCGATCTCTGCATTGCCGCCGAGGACGCGCGCTTCACGCCGGCCTATGCCAAGCTCGGCGTGTCGCCCGACGGCGGCGGTACAGTTGGCGTGGTCGCCACTGTGGGCATCAGGCGGGCGCTGCAGATCTTCCTGGCGGAGGACAGCTTCACGGCCGCGCAGGCCCATGAATGGGGCTTGGTCGCGAAAGTCGTCCCCGCCCCCGAGCTCGCGGCAGCCACCGACGCGCTGGCTGCGCGGCTGGCGCAGAATGTGCCGGCGGGGATCGCGGCGACCAAGGCGCTGATCCATCGCGCGCCGACCAGCTCGGTCGAAGACCAGCTCGCCGCCGAGCGCGATGCCATCATCAACTGCATGCACACGGATGAATTCCGCGCCGCCGTGAAGCGGTTCACCAGCAAGGGAAAGTAGGACTGCGCTCACCCCTTCCCTTTCCGGCGCATGAAATCGAAATCGCAGCCGTCGTCGGCCTGCAGGATCGTTTCATGGAAGAGATGCGCATAGCCGCGCTCCGCCCATTCGGGCGTTGCGGCTTGCTTCAGCGCAGCGCGACGCCGG
This sequence comes from Bradyrhizobium sp. HKCCYLRH3097, assembly GCF_051167875.1. NCBI lineage: Bacteria > Pseudomonadati > Pseudomonadota > Alphaproteobacteria > Hyphomicrobiales > Nitrobacteraceae > Bradyrhizobium > Bradyrhizobium sp. HKCCYLRH3097. Next base: position 95,666 of record NZ_JBNPTX010000006.1, on the reverse strand, counting down.
TCCAACTCGGCGTCGTCGACCAGCAGGTCGATGCTGCGCTTGGGAACATCGAGCCGGATCATGTCGCCGCTCCGCACCAGCGCCAGCGGGCCGCCAACCGCGGACTCCGGGGTGATATGCAGCACGATGGTGCCGAAGGCGGTGCCGCTCATGCGCGCATCGGAGATGCGCACCATGTCCTTCGTGCCGCCGCGCGCGAGCTTCTTCGGGATCGGCAGGTACCCCGCCTCCGGCATGCCGGGTGCGCCTTTCGGCCCGGCGTTGCGCAGCACCAGGACGTCGTCGGCCGAGACGTCGAGATCGGGAGCATCGACCCGCAAGGTCATGTCCTCGATCGACTCGAACACGACGGCGCGCCCGGTGTGCTGCAGCAGCTTGGGGCTTGCCGCCGAATGCTTGATGACCGCGCCGCGCGGCGCCAGATTGCCGCGCAGCACGGCAAGGCCGCCTTCCGGCTTGATCGCGTCGTCGCGCGCGCGGATCACGTCCTGCCCCGGCACGTCCTCGGCGGCGGCCACGATGTCGCGCAGCGATTGGCCGGTGATCGAGCGGCAATCGAGATCGATGAGATCGCCGAGCTGCTTCATCAGCTTTGGCACGCCACCGGCGTGATGGAAATGCTCCATGTAGTGATCGCCGGACGGCTTGAGATCGACCAGCACCGGCACCTCGCGACCGATGCTGTCGAATGCATCGAGGTCGATTTTATGCGGCGTCCGGCCGGCGATGGCGGTGAGATGCACGAGCCCGTTGGTCGAGCCGCCGATCGCCTGCAGCACCACCTGCGCATTCCGGAACGCCGCAGGGGTCAGCAGTTCGCTCGGCTTCGGTCCCTTCACCTTGGCCATCTCGGCCGCGACCCGGCCGCTGGCCTCGGCCGAGCGGAAGCGCTCGGCATGCGGCGCCGGGATGGTCGCGCTCATCGGCAAGGACAGTCCGAGCGCCTCGGTGATGCAGGCCATTGTCGAGGCCGTGCCCATCACCATGCAGGTGCCGACCGAAGGAGCGAGCCGGCCGTTGACTGCGTCGATCTCGCTGCCGTCCATCTCACCGGCGCGATACTTCGCCCAGAGACGTCGGCAGTCGGTGCAGGCGCCGAGCACCTCGCCCTTGTGATGCCCGACCACCATCGGCCCGACCGGAATGACCACCGTCGGCAGATCGGCCGACACCGCAGCCATGATCTGCGCGGGCAGGGTCTTGTCGCAGCCGCCGATAACCACCACCGCATCCATCGGCTGCGCGCGGATCATCTCCTCGGTTTCCATCGCCATCAGATTGCGCAGATACATCGAGGTCGGATGCGCAAAACTCTCGGCGATCGAGATGGTCGGAAACACGAACGGCATCGCGCCCGACAGCATGACGCCGCGCTTCACCGCCTCCAGGATCTGCGGCACGTTGCCGTGGCACGGATTGTAGTCGCTGTAGGTGTTGGTGATGCCGACGATCGGGCGATCGAGCGCGTCGTCCGAATAGCCGGCCGCCTTGATGAAGGCCTTGCGCAGGAACAGCGAGAAGCCGGCATCGCCGTAAGCGGTCAGTCCCTTGCGCAATCCATCGGTCATGGTCTTCTCTTCTTTCATTCTCAACGTCATTCCGGGGCGCGCGAAGCGCGAACCCGGAATCCAGACATTGTCTTGCGCTCTCACATCGAGATTCCGGGTTCGCGTCCTGCGGACGCGCCCCGGAATGACGAGGTCGGATCAACCCCAGTCGATGATCCGGCTGGTGTCGCCGTCGAACTCAGTGGTGCAGAACGCGCCGCCCTGGAAATAGTCGCCGATCGGATCGGCGGGCAGCTTGGCCTGCTCGGCCAAGGCGTGCTCGCGGAAATCCTCCGCGCGGCCGGTCGGGCGATAGCCGAGGTCATAGGCACGCTGGTTGTCCCACCAGGCGCGCTCGTTCAGCGATGCGCCATAGAGCACTTCAAAATGGATGTCGGGATGCTCGAGGCCGATGCGGCAAAGTTGCACCAGATCTTCCGGCTTGAGCCAGATCGACAGCCGGCGCTTGTCGAGCGGCTTGTCGCCGAAATTGCCGATGCGGATGCAGGTCACCTTCAGCCCATGCTTGTCGGCATAGAGCGAGCCGACCGCCTCACCGAACACCTTGCTGACGCCGTAGCGGCCGTCGGGGCGCGGCTGCACCTCATTGTCGATCTTGCGGTGCCGCGGGTAGAAGCCGACCGCATGGTTCGACGACGCGAACACCACGCGCTTGACGCCCTTGCGGCGGGCCGCCTCGAACAGGTTGTAGCCGCCGATGATGTTGGCCTGCAGGATGTCGTTCCACGGTCCCTCGACCGAATAGCCGCCGAAATGGATGATGCCGTCGACGCCTTCGCACAGCGCCTCGACCTGGGCGAGGTCGGCAAGATTGGCCGCCTTGAAGGTCTCCTGGCTGGAAAGATCGGCAGGCGGTTTCAGATCGCTGAGCAGAAGGTCCGGATAGATCGGCGGCAGCAGCTTCCGCAAGGAAGTGCCGATTCCACCGCTCGCACCGGTCATCAAGATACGTGGCATTTCATCCCTCGTGTTGGGTCCGCAGGTTTGCGGTTGTGGCGGGCCAATGATAGCAGAGATCGCAACCGCGCAATAACAGGACCGGCCAAATGTCCGACGGAAACGCTCACGCGCAGGGCTGGCGCCCTGCCACCTTCTATCCCGATCCGGCGATCCAGGCGCTGGATCCGCGCTTCGAGAAATACTGGCTCAAGCTCTCGGCCGTGGAGCGGCTGGCGACGGGCCTGCGCTGGGCGGAGGGGCCAGTGTGGTTCGGCGACGGGCGCTATCTGCTGTGCAGCGATATCCCCAACCAGCGCATCCTCAAATGGGAGGAGGAAAGCGGCGCGGTCTCGGTGTTTCGCAAGCCCTCCAATTTCGCCAATGGCAACACCCGGGATCGCCAGGGCCGGCTCGTCACCTGCGAGCACGGTGGCCGCCGCGTCACGCGGACCGAGTATGACGGCTCCATCACCGTGCTGATCGACTCCTTCGACGGCAAGCGGCTGAACTCGCCAAACGACGTCGTCGTCAAATCGGACGGCTCGATCTGGTTCACAGATCCGACCTTCGGCTTGCTCGGCAATTACGAGGGCTACAAGGCCGAGTCCGAGATCGACGCCAACGTGTACCGGATCGACGCGGCCACGGGCCGGGCGACCATCGTCGCCGAGGGCGTGCTGGGACCGAACGGGCTGTGCTTCTCGCCCGATGAATCCATCCTCTACATCGTCGAATCCCGCGGCGTGCCGAACCGCAAGATCCTCGCCTATGACGTCTCCGCCGATGGCAGCAAGCTCGCCAACAAGCGCGTCCACATCGATGCCGGTCCGGGCACGCCGGACGGCATGCGCTGTGACGTCGACGGCAATCTCTGGTGCGGCTGGGGGATGGGCTCGCCCGAACTCGATGGCGTCATGGTGTTCGCGCCCGACGGCGCCCCGATCGGCCGCATCGCCTTGCCCGAGCGCTGCGCCAATCTCTGCTTCGGCGGGCTGAAGCGCAACCGGCTGTTCATGGCCGCCAGCCAGTCGATCTACGCGCTCTACGTCAACACGCAGGGCGCGCTGGGGGGATAATTGGCCGTCATTGCGAGGAGCGAAGCGACGAAGCAATCCAGACTTCCTTCCCGGCCCCTGGATTGCTTCGCTGCGCTCGCAATGACGGAGACCAATCAAGCCGCGTTGTAGCCCGCGATGGCCTTGACCTCGAGATACTCCTCGAGACCGAACCGGCCCCATTCGCGGCCGTTGCCGGACTGCTTGTAGCCACCGAACGGCGCGGTGCGGTCGTTCGGGACACCCTGCAGGTTGACGTTGCCGGCGCGGATCTTGCGGCCGACCTCGCGGGCCTTCTCGATCGTCGGGGCCGTGACATAGCCGGCAAGACCATAGGGCGTGTCGTTGGCGATACGCACCGCCTCGTTCTCGTCCTTGGCGCCGATGATCACGAGCACTGGTCCAAAGATTTCCTCGCGCGAGATCGTCATCTCAGGCTTGACGTCGGCGAAGATGGTCGGCCGCACATAGAAGCCCTTGTTGACGCCCTCCGGCAGGCCCGGGCCGCCGGCGACGAGGGTCGCGCCCTCCTCGATACCCTTATTGATGAGGGCCTGGATCTTGTCCCACTGGCCGCGATTGACGACCGGGCCGATCGTGGTGCCCTCGCCGCGCGGGTCACCCGCCTTGGTCTTGTCGGCGACGCCCTTCGCGATGGCAGCGACTTCCTTCATGCGCGCGGCCGGCACGATCATGCGCGACGGCGCGTTGCAGGACTGGCCGGAGTTGTTGAACATATGCATGACGCCGCCGGTCACTGCCTTCACCAGGTCGGAGCCCTCCAGGATCACGTTCGGCGACTTGCCGCCGAGTTCCTGGCTGACGCGCTTCACGGTCGGCGCCGCGCGCTTGGCGACGTCGATGCCGGCGCGGGTCGATCCGGTGAACGAGATCATGTCGATGTCCGGATGCTCGCTCATCGCAGCGCCGACCTCCGGCCCGAGGCCGTTGATCAGGTTGAACACGCCCTTCGGCACGCCGGCTTCATGCAGGATCTCGGCGAAGATCAGCGCCGAGGTCGGAGTGAATTCCGACGGCTTCAGGATCATGGTGCAGCCCGCGGCCAGCGCCGGCGCGACCTTGCAGGCGATCTGGTTCAGCGGCCAGTTCCAGGGCGTGATCATGCCGACCACGCCGACCGGCTCGCGCACCACCACGGACGCAGGCAGCGTCTCCTCGAACTCGTACTTCTTCAGCACGTCGAGCGTTGACATCAGATGGCCGAGGCCGGCGCCGGCCTGCAGCTTCTCCGCCATCGGCAGCGGCGCGCCCATCTCGTCGGAGACGGCGGCGCCGATCTCCTTCATGCGGCCCTTGTAGATCGTGATGATCTTCTCGAGCAGCGCGACGCGCTCCTCGCGCGAGGTCTGCGAGAAGGTCTCGAAGGCGCGCTTGGCGGCGGCGACGGCCTTGTCGACATCGGCCTTGGAGCCCAGCGCAACCTCGTACATCGCCTCCTCGGTCGCCGGATTGATGACCTGGGTGGACTTCTTGACGACCGGATCGACCCAGGCGCCGTCGATGTAGAATTGCAGGCGATTGACCATCGGAAAACCTCTTCACGTGGAAGCATCTGGAGGGGGCGGCAGCACGCGGCCGGCATCCTGGCACGCGCGATCCGCGGGATGAACCCGCCACATGCGGGGACCGGGGTTGCGTCCCGCGGATATAGGAGCAAGGCCGCGACCGGCGCAAGCCGACCGGCCTGCGTTTCGTCGCCGCTCCATTTTGCATCGCAGCAACCGCGTGTCCCCTTCGCCCCCTCCAGATCGCCATCATTCCGGATGGCAGAATTCCCGCCGTCGAAGATTCATTTCCAAGATGTGAACTGCTTCACATCGCCGTTCGATCGCTCTGGCTAATCTCCTCTTCATAGACATCCCGGCATCTCGAAAGGACGCCGGATAAGATTTCAGAACCGATATTTTCGCCAGTTCTTATTGCGCAGCCTTTCAGTACGTAGACATTTGATCCAAGTTGCGACGCCGTCTCCTTCATCCAGGTGAGGGAGACGGCGTCCCCGTTTTTGGCCCGCCCTCACACTGCCATCTTGCGATGCCGCACCGGCGCGCCAGTGAGGCTCTCGGCCGCATCGATGATCGCGTTGGCGTCCATCCCATTGTGGCGATAGAGGTCGTCGATCGTCCCGGTCTGGCCGAATTTCTCAACCCCCAGCGCCTCGACGCGATGGCCGCGCACCGAGCCGAGCCAGCCGAGCGTCGCCGGATGGCCGTCGATCACGGTGACGATGCCGCAATCGCGCGGCAGCAGCGCCAGCAGTTGTTCGATGTGGCTGAGATGTTGCACGCCGCGCCGATGCCGCCGCAGGCTGCGCGCCGCCGTCCATCCGGCATGCAGCCGGTCCGCCGAGGTGATCGCGAGCAGGCCGACGTCGCGGCGGGACTCGCCGATCAGGCCGGTGGCCTCGATCGCCTCCGGCGCGACCGCGCCGGTATAGGCGACGATCACCTCGGCATTCGGTCCCGGCTTGCGCAGCCAATAGGCGCCGGCGGCGATGTCGGATTCCAGCTCCGGCGTCATGATCCGCTGCGGCTGATCGATGGTGCGCGTCGACAGCCGCAGATAGAGCGAGCCGCCCTCGCCTGCCTTGCGCTGCATGTGGGCAAAGCCCCATTTCATGATCGCGGCGAGCTCGTCGACGAAGGCCGGCTCGAACGACGACAGCCCGTCCTGCGCCATGCCGATCAACGGTGTCGCGATCGACTGATGCGCGCCGCCCTCCGGCGCCAAGGTCACGCCCGACGGCGTGGCCGCCACCATGAAACGCGCATCCTGATAGCAGGCGTAGTTCAGCGCATCGAGGCCGCGCTCGATGAAGGGATCGTACAAGGTGACCACCGGCAGCAGCCGCGCGCCGTTGATGGCGTGCGACAGGCCAAGCGCCGAGGCCATGATGAACAGGTTCATCTCGGCGATCCCCAGCTCGATATGCTGGCCCTTCGGCGAGGCCGCCCAATTGAAGGTCGACGGGATCTTCTCGCTGCGGAACAAATCCGCCTTCTCCGCGCGGGCGAACAGGCCACGGCGGTTGACCCAGGCGCCAAGATTGGTCGAGACGGTGACGTCGGGCGACGAGGTCACGATGCGCGAGGCCAGCGCGGTGTCGCTGCGGGCGAGATCGTTGAGGATCAGGCCAAAGCCCTGCTGCGTCGACATCTGCGCCGCCGCGGTGAAGGTCAGCCGCTCCGGCACGTCGAACACCGCATCATCGAGCCGGCGGCCATCGCGATTGAACGGCACCGACGCGAGGAACGACTCCAGCGTCGAAGCATCCTGCGTCAGTCCCTCGAACTTGTCCCACTCATGGCCCGGGCGAATGTTCTGCTGCGCGCGCCACTTCTCCATCTGGGCGACGGTCATCAGGCCGGCGTGATTGTCCTTGTGGCCCTGGAACGGCAGGCCGACGCCCTTGATGGTATAGGCGATGAAGCACACCGGGCGGTCGTGGTCGATGGACTCGAAGGCATCAAGCATGCTGGCCATGTCGTGGCCGCCGAGATTGCTCATCAGCGCCAGCAACTCGTCGTCGGTGCGCTTGTCGAGCAGCCGGGTCACGTCGCCCTGATCGCCGATCTCGTCCTGGATGTGCTTGCGGAAGGCAGCCCCACCCTGGAAGCACAGCGCCGCATAAAGCGCGTTTGGGCAGTTATCGATCCAGCGCCGCAGCGCCTCGCCGCCGGGTTCGGCAAACGCCTCTCGCATCAGCCGGCCGTATTTCACGATCACCACGTCCCAACCGAAATTGCGGAACATGGTTTCGAACTTCTCCCACAGGCCCTCGCGCACGACGGCGTCCAGGCTCTGGCGGTTGTAGTCAACGATCCACCAGGTGTTGCGCAGGCCGTGCTTCCAGCCCTCGGCCAGGGCCTCGAAGATATTGCCCTCGTCCATCTCGGCGTCGCCGACCAGCGCGATCATGCGGCCCTCGCGGCGGCCCTTCATCCAGCCATGCGCGTGTACGTAGTCCTGCACCAGCGAGGAGAACAAAGTCTGCGCGACGCCGAGGCCGACCGAGCCGGTCGAGAAGTCGACATCGTCGACATCCTTGGTGCGCGACGGATAGGATTGCGCGCCCTTGAAGCCGCGGAAATTCTCCAGCTTCTCGCGCGTCTGCCGGCCGAACAGATATTGGATGGCATGGAAGACGGGGCTCGCATGCGGCTTCACCGCGACGCGGTCCTCCGGGCGCAGCACCGAGAAGTACAGCGCCGACATGATGGTCGCGAGCGAGGCGGAGGAGGCCTGGTGGCCGCCGACCTTCAGGCCGTCGGTGTTCGGCCGGATGTGGTTGGCGTGATGGATGGTCCAGGACGACAGCCACAGCGCCTTGCGGGTCAGCGCGTTCAGGATGTCGAGACGGTCTGACGATGCGGATGGCGTGGCCATGGCGCGCTGCTCCCCGGGGCCTTGTTGGATTCGCCGATTTTAATCCTGTCGCACCGGCCATAATTCTCAATTTTTCGCGTGCAGTTGCCGATTGTTGAGATATTTTCCCATTCAGGATCCACTTTGAGCGATTTTATCCCAATGCCCGAGCTCGACGCCATCGACCGCAAGATCCTCGGCCATCTCCAGGCCGACGGCCGCATCACCATGCAGGAGCTCGCCGACAAGGTCGGGCTGTCGGTCTCGCCCTGCCACCGCCGCGTCAAGCTCCTGGAGGAGCGCGGCGTCATCACCCGCTATCTCGCGACCGTCGACCAAAAGGCGCTCGGGCTGCACGTTTCGGTCTTCATCTCCATCAAGCTGGCGCGGCAGAAGGAGGAGGATTTGAAGCGGTTCGAAAAGGCGATCTCGGCCTGGCCCGAGGTGCTGGAGTGCTATCTGATGACGGGAAATCGCGACTATCTCCTGCGCGTGGTCGCGGCCGATCTCTCCTCTTATGAAGCGTTCCTGAAGAGCAAGCTGACCCGCCTCGACGGCATCGCCTCGATCGAATCGAGCTTTGCGCTGAGCCAGGTGAAGTACTCCATCGCGCTGCCGGTGTGAGGCAGGCCATCGCCACGACCTCAGCTGTCGTCCCTGCGAACGCAGGGACCCATACTCCGCGGCAGACGTTGCGAAGAACGACTGGTCCAACATCGTGCGCAACAACATCTCCCTGGGGTTATGGGTCCCGGATCTGCGCGTGCTGCGCACGCTTGTCCGGTACGACAGCGGAGAGCCAAGCGAGACTTTCGGCCAGCTCTGGCGCTCGGCCATGAGAGACCTCGCATGAGCCCCTCTCCCTGCGCCGTCATTCCGGGGCGCCCGCAGGGCGAGCCCGGAATCCATAACCACGATCGTGCGTATGGATTCCGGGCCCGCGCCGCTGCGCGACGCGTCCCGGAATAACGACCTTTGTTGTGTCATCGGATTTGCCACAATCGTGAGTCCAGGACCGACCGGGATGGTCACATGCGTTCTCACTCCCGCGGCGCGTTGCGTCCGGGTGATGCCGATATCATCGCCCTTATGACGTGAAGGGCGCAGGGAAGGCCGGGCGCTGGCCGCGCCCGTGGCCCGCCTGCGGAAAAAATGCAGGCGGCAGGTACCACAGGTCTGGCCGAAGACGCCCGGCCCTCCCTGCGCGATGGTTTTGACGGCTGCTTCGCGTTCTCCCCGGTGCGCCGGCTTTTGGCCACCGTGCGCGACGACGCGCTGTCCGCGCGCCGCCGCGGGGACACCAGCATCGGGGTGCCAGGACCGCGCGACTTGACCGTGCGTGCATCATTGTTCGTCGGCGCGAATGATCACGCTGCAACGACACACGCCCATCGCATTCCGCTGCCGACGTCCATGACGACCGCGATACGTCCCCTCCGACGCAACGGAACGGGCTGGACTGTAATGCTGATTATACGAAATCGGCAAGCGATTTATTTTTTGCCTGACGGCTGGACAGGATTTTAGCGCGCGATCTGATTTGCCCGTCGGGTCGTTATGGCAGCGTCGAAAATCATCTGCGCACTGCCCTGATCACGCCCGAACTACGTCACAGCCGAGGCCGTCATTGATCCAGATCAAACGATCTGGAAAAACTGCTCCAGCCCCCGATCAAATCCTTGATGTTCCTCGATTTGATCCAGATCAAACGGCCGCAGGCCGACCGCAGCATGGCCCAGGGACGTCCATATTGGCCGTCAAAAAGCGCCACATCTCGCCGTCAGATTCTGCGTCACAGCATGCGCTGCGACACGAAGTCACAGGGATTGCGGGACTAACAACTCCGCGCCTGTGAACGTGACGTCGGCGCGATCGTGAAGACCAACTCGCGTCCTGGAAAGCAATGCAGAACAACAGCGCTCAACGTTCGCCCCGACACGACTACGCTTCGCAACATCGAGATGCCCGGCCGCTCGCGCACGTGGCGGTGAAGGTGGCTCCCGCCAGGTATCAGCCGGCCGCACAGGCCGGCAGCCGCAGCACCGGACGGGCCGAGCGGCGATTCTGGCTGACGATGCAGACGGTCATGCTGGTCGTCGGCGTGCTGCTGGTGAATCTGCTGCTGTTCTTCCCTCCCCTCGGCATCGCCCTGATGTGGAATCTCCTGATTCCGATCGCGCCCGCGCTGGTGACGATCTCGCCCGGCCTGTGGCGCAACATCTGTCCAATGGCGACATTCCATCTGTTGCCCAACAAGATGGGCATCTCGCAGAACATCCGGATGCCGGAATGGGGCGCGGCGACGCTCGCGGTGATCAGCGTGACGCTTCTTTTCATCGTCGTGCCGATGCGGCGAATCGGGCTCAATGTTGACGGTCCGCTGACGGCGGTCATGCTGCTGTCGGCCGCGGTCATGGCATTCGCGATGGGCTCTGTGTTCGAAATGCGCTCGGGCTGGTGCACCTCGCTGTGTCCGATCCACCCCGTCGAGCGGCTCTACGGCACCAACCCTGCCCTGACCTTCAAGAATGCCCGCTGCAACATCTGCGAGGCCTGCAGCAATCCGTGTCCCGACTCCACGCCCGAGCTGACGCCGACGGCGGGCGTGCCCACCAAAGTCCAGCAGTTCCTCGGCAACTTCCTGATCGGCAGCTTCCCCGGCTTCGTCTGGGGCTGGTATCAAGTGCCGGACTATCCGCCGCAGCAGGTCGACCAGGCCGCGATCATCACCGCCTATGTGTGGCCGCTGGGCGCCGCGCTCGTCAGCTACGTCGTCTTCAGGATCGGCGAGCATATCCTGCGCTACAGGCCCGCCGCCCGCACCCGGATGCATCGCATCTTCGCGGCCGCCGCGATCAGCACCTACTACTGGTATCGCCTGCCCGGCCCGGCATCCTTGCTGCCGGACTGGTTTCCGCTGGTCTCGCATCTCATCACGACGCCGTTCTTCTTCTGGTTCCTGGTGCTGCGTTCGCCGAAGGTGAGCTGGCTGAAGCGGCCGGTGATGGCGTCGAACTACTGGTCGAGCCGGTTCGAGAGCACCGCCAACAAGAATCTCATCCGCGTGTCGCCCGGCAAGGCGTGAATCCCCGCGGTCTCATCCCACCATCGTCACAGCGTATCCGATCGAGGAGTGAACCATGTCGAACTTCAGGACCGTCACCGTCAAGGGCCGCCAGTTCCGCGTCCGCGCGGGTGACGTGCTGCTCGATGGCGCGCTCGCCAACGGCGTCGAGATTCCGTTCGACTGTCGCGCCGGCACCTGCGGCACCTGCATGGTTCACGTCTCCAAGGGCCAGACGGTGTGCGGCGAGACGCATACGCAGGGCATGATCTACGCCTGCCAGGCGCGCGTCGTCTCCGATCTCGACGTCGAGCTGGAGGACGTGCCGGAAATCGACACCAGCAAGGCGCGGCTGGTCGGCCTGCGCGAGGTCGCGCCCGACATCATGGAGCTGATGATCGCTCCGGAGAAGAGCATCAGCTATCTGCCCGGGCAGTACTTCAAGTTCACCTTCAACGGCTATCCGGCACGCGCCTACAGTCCGACGGCGTCGTTCGACGGCCGCATCGGCGGCCGCGTCATCCATCTCAACATCAAGCGCGTGCGTGGCGGCCGCGTCACGACCGCGCTCGGCAGCGGCATCCGTCCCGGCCATCGGCTGCGTATCCAGGGGCCGTATGGGCATGCGTTCCTGCGCCCGGGCGGCACCGGCCGTCTCGTCCTCGCCGGCAGCGGCACCGGCTTCGCGCCGATCTGGGCGATCGCGGCGATGGCGCTACGCGAGCAGCGCAGCCGTCCCATGGTGATCATCGCCGGCGCCAAGAAGCTGCCGCAGCTCTATATGACGCCGATCCTGGCGCAATTGGCGCGGCTGCCGAACGTCACGATCATCCCGACGGTCGAGGAAGGTCCGGTCAATCATCCCTCGATCCGCACCGGACGGATCGAGCCGCACATGCCGACGCTGACGGCCTCCGATGTCGTCTATGCCTGCGGCTCGCCGCGCATGGTGACCGCGCTCGCCGGGATGGTCGAGAAGGCCGGCGCGACGTTCTATGCCGACCCGTTCGATTCCGCGCCACCAGAAGCGCCATCCGGCCTGATCGGCCGCATCAAGACGCTCGTGGCGCGACGTCCGCCCGAGCCTGAGCCGGGCCGTGACGGCGGCAGGGGGCGTGACGCGTCGCTCGATCCGTTCGAGCGGGCGCTGTCGCTGGTGCCGAAGGATCCGATCGACGACGATCTGGGCCTGCGCCGGTCGGAGCCACGGCGCAGCACGGCCGCCGAACGCGACCACGCACTCTCGCTGGTGCGCGAGCGCGCGCTGGGCGACGCCTCATCGCTGCAGGAGCGCCCGCGCCGCGCCGCCAGCCAGATGGCCTCGGGGCATGTGTGAGATGACGCAGGAGCCCCCCAGTCTCTCCGTCACTCCGGGGCGCTCGCGAAGCGAGCGAGCCCGGAGTCCATAACCACCAGCCTGCGTGATGGAGCGCGATCGTAACTCAGGCCGTCTGCCTCACGAGCGCTGCGGCGTATGGATTCCGGGCTCGCGCTGTCGCGCGCCCCGGAATGACATCGTGGGTGTGGAGGCTGCGTGCCTCAGATCAGCTTCCGCCGCGCCAGGCTGCGCATCAGCGCACCCACGCCGAACGTCCACGGCTCGCATTCGTCGCTGTTGCGCATGCGGTTGACGAGACGACCGAGTTGAGGCGCCGAGATCGTGACGATGTCGTCGCGCTTGTGGGTGAACCCCTGGCCCGGTGCGTCGCGATCCTTGACGGGCGCGAACATCGTGCCGAGGAACAGCGCGAAGCCGTCGGGATATTGATGCACGGCACCGATGGTCTGGGCGACGAGGTCGGTCGGATCGCGGCTGATCTTGCTGATGGAGGAATGGCCGTCGAGCACGAAGCCGTCGCTGCCGGTCACGTTCAGCGCCACGTCCATTTTGCGGACGTCATCCAGCGTGAAGGTCTTGTCGAACAGGCGCAGCAAGGGGCCGATGGCGCAGGAGGCGTTGTTGTCCTTGGCTTTCGACAGCAGCAGCGCCGAGCGGCCCTCGAAGTCGCGCAGGTTGACGTCATTGCCGAGCATCGCGCCGACGATCCGGCCGCGGCTCGACACCGCCAGCACGACCTCCGGCTCCGGATTGTTCCAGGTCGATTTCGGATGCAGCCCGGCATCCATGCCGGTGCCGACAGATGACAGCGTCGGCGCCTTGGTGAAGACCTCGGCATCGGGGCCGATGCCGACCTCGAGATATTGGCTCCAGGCGTTCTGCTCGATCAGCACCTGCTTGAGGTGCATCGCCTGGTCGGAGCCGGGCTTCAGCTTGGAGAAATCGTCGCCGACCAGGCGCACCACCTCTTTCCGGATCGCCTCGGCCGAGGCCGGATTGCCGCGCGCCCGCTCCTCGATGACGCGCTCCAGCATCGAGATCGCGAAGGTGACGCCGGCCGCCTTCAGGACCTGCAGGTCGACCGGTGCCAGCAGCCATGGCTTGGCCGGATCGCGGCGATCCGGCGGGGTGTTGGCGAGGATGGCGGCGAGGTCGCCGATGCGCTGCCCGCCCATGCCGCGTAGCGCCGTCGCCGGATCATCCTGCTCGCACAGCGCGCTGACGGTGGGGAAAGCCGAGGTGACGTCATAAACACCGTCATCGCGCACCGCGACCACGGCCGGTCCGTCCACGTCGGGGCGCCAGACCCGGCCAACCAGCGTGCCGCTGGTGCCGTCGTCGGGCAGGACGGTCTCGGGCGTCAGGTTGATCATGGCGTCGTGCTCCCTGTTGTTCTTGTTGCTCAGCGCACCCCTAGCATCGGTGCACGCCGGCTCCAAGCCACACGACGTCGCGCGATCACCAACTGTAGCGCACCACGCCCTTGCCGGCGTAGGAGCGGCTGATGGACGAGAATTCGCCTTCGAAGGTGGCGGCCGCCGACCAGCCGTTGCGCCAGGCGATTTCGGCCGAGGCCGTGGTGAGCGCGAGGTCGCGCGACTGCGCGGCGCCGTTGACGACGAAGCTCGTGCCCGGCAGCGCCTGGAAGCCCGCGGTCATGGTGCGATCGGGGTTGAAATTGTGCGCCCAGGCGGCGCGGCCGCGCAGCGACAGCATGCCGTCGGCGAGCGCAAACGACCGGTCGACGCGCGCGCCGAGCTCGGTGCGCGCATCCGTCACGGTCTTGCCGGCATAGCTCAGCGCGAAGGTGCCCGCGCCGGAGAGCACCTGCTCGGCATAGGACGGCAGCACGTAAGCCGTCGCCTGGCCGCCGAGATAGGGCGTGATCCCGCCCCACGGCGTGGCATAGCGGCGGCCGCCCTCGAGGCGGGCCGAATAGGCCGACGCATCGAAGCGGGCGCGGAGCTGGTCGACGCCGGCGACGGTCACGGCGCGGTCGGTGGTCACGTCGTGCCAGCCATAGGCGAGCGCCGCGGAGAGATAGTCCGGACCACTGCGATAGCGGGCGAAGGCGCCGGCCTGGAACAGGTCGGAGCGGCCGCTGCCGCCGCCATTGACGCCGAAGCTGGTGCCGCCGCCCGACAGCGCGAAGCCGGCCAGCCAGTTCGGCGACACGATGTAATCGGCGCCCGCGGCGAAGCCGACCTCGCGGATGGTGGCGTTGTTCGAGCCGAGCGCGGCATTGCCGTCGGCGAACGAACCGCCACCGAACGGCGCCGCCCAGGTGCTCCAGCGCTCATCGAAGCGCTGGGCCGGTGTGGCCTTCACCGGCATGCGCGCGAAGGCATCGCGCGGCGCGGCGCCCTGTCCTGCGTCGGCGAACGCTGCAGCCGGACCAGATGCGTTCGCGCTGCGCCCGGCGACAAAGGGATCGGTCATCAGGCCAAGGAAGATATTCATCGAGTCGAACATCGCCTGCTGCGAGGCGGTGGCGATCTCGCCGGACGCCTGTGTCAGACCGGCTGGGGTCAACGCGCCGAAAGCGAGCGGGATGCCGCCGGTGCGGTTGAAATAGCCGGTCGTGGTGTCCGTGACGTTCTGCTGGTTGGTGTTGGTCCCGGCCGTGCCGAGCGTCAGGTTCAGATAGACGTTGTCGGCGTCGTAGCTCAGGCTCGAAGAGAAGTTGGCCGGCAGGTTGGTGTTGATCAGCGTGTTGAAGGTGCCGCTGATGCCGCCGGCGGCGTTGACGATCGTGTACTGCTTGTTGACATAGCTGCCAGGGGCGAACGCCGCCTGCACGGTCGCGCCGCCGAGCGTCGCGGTGCCCGTCACGTTGACCCGGTCGGCATTGGCCGGCGACACCTCGACCATGTAGCTCGCGGCCGCCGTGAAGGTGAGGCTGCCCTGCACCGTGAGCAGCCCGATCGAATTGCCCGGCGCGAGCGCGCCGCCATTGACCAGCGTGCTGCCGACGATGCCGTTGCCGCCGAGCCTCCCGCCGGCATTCACGGTGACGCTGCTGCCGGCGATGGCGCCGTTGACGGCGAGGATGCCGCCATCGACCGTGGTCGTGCCGGTGTAGGTGTTGATGCCGGACAATATCAGCTTGCCGCTGCCGACCTTGGTCAGCGAGCCTGGGCCGATGGTGCCGCACCCGCAAGGATCGGTGTCGCCGATCACGCCGGAGACCTCGGTGGAGAGATTGTTGCCGCCGACCACCAGCGTGTTGAAGGCGCCGATGTAGTAGTTGCCGGAACCCGCCAGCGAGCCGGCGGTGATGCGGCCGTCGCCATTGACACCCACGCTACCGGAGAAATCGACCACGCCGGTGCCATTGGTGACGAACTGGGCGGTGCCGCCGGTCGTATTGTCGAGGAAGCGGGTGCGGCCGCCATCATTGGTGATGATCGTGGCGGAGCCGGCGCTGGCATGATCGAAGAACAGCGTCGATCCGCCGTCATTGGTGGTGACGGTCGCGTTCGCCGCGGTGGAATGGGCGTTGAACTGGACCTGGCCGTTCATGTTGTTGATGATGGTGGCATTGCCGGCCGACGGGGTGTCGCTGCCGAAGCCGATCCCGAACATCACGTACGAATTGCCGCCATTGGTGATGACCGCATTGGCGGCCGTGGCGGCATTGACGAACGCCAGCATGCTGAACGTATCGTTGGTGATCGTCGCGTTGCCGGCGCTGGTGTTGGCGTTGAACAGCGTACGACCCTGATGGTTGGTGATCACGGCGTTCCCCGCCGTGGCCGTGTCGGTGCCGCCGGCGACGCCGAACGCGGTCGTGGCGATCGACTGGTTCACGATCGTCATCGCACCGGCGGAGTTCGCGCCGAGGAAGTTGGTGGTGCCGCCGTCATTGGTGAGCGAGGTGATGCCGGAGGTGTCGGCCCTGACGATGTTGAAGATGCCGAAATTCGACACGTCACCGATGATGCGGGCGGTGTGGGTGGCGTCGCCGAGCTGCAGCGTCGCGACGCTGCCGATGAAGGTGCCGCCGGAATAGGAGTTGGTGCCGAGCAGGATGGTGGTGCTGTTGCCGAGCAGCTCGGCGCGCACGCCGGCAACGGTCTCGCCGAGATTGTTGCCGATCGTGATCGTCTGGCCGGAATTGGCGTTGTTGATGAAGCCCCAGCCGGAGCCGGCGACGCCGAAATTCACGTCGGCGCCGCCAATCGAATAGGACTGGGCGTTGCTGAGGAAGATCCAGGAATCCGGATTGATCGGCGCGGTGACCGTGATGGTCGATGCGCCGGTGGCGCCGAACAGCGCCTCCTGGCCGCTCGATGCCGGCGGCGCGCCGGCCGGCGGGCTCTCCCAGTTGGTCGAGAGATTGTAGTCGGAGGTCGCAGTGGACGAGCCGGTGCCGCCCCAGGTGTAGTCGGTCTGGGCCTGCGCCGACGTCGTCAGCCCGAGCCCACAGAGCCCGAGCATGAGTCCCAGCGCGCCCCACACGGCCCGCGCCGTCCGACACACCGCCGTTTCGACCCGCCTCCGCACGCAATCCCCCGATCTTGCTCTGCACCCCGTGATGCAATCCAAGACCTAGCAGGCGCACGGCGCCCGCCGAGATCGACGGCGTTACTGTTTCTTATTTGAAATCAGCACGTTACGCGTTTGATCGTAGGTGTAGCGGACACGCAACGCATCCACCCAAAAAGTCGCTCCCCCGTAATGGCCTGGGGGCGTGCGACCGATGGCTCAAGGATTCGGCGAGCTCTCGCCGGCGACCTGGAGCAGTTGCGAGCGGCGGACGCGCTCGCGATGGGCGGTGTAGAGGCCGCTGGAGACGATAAAGGCGGCGCCGACGATGGTCCAGACGTCCGGTACCTCGCCGAACACCAGGAAGCCGAGGATGCTGACCCACAGGAGCTGGGTGTAGGAGAACGGCGCCAGCACCGAGGCGTCGGCATAGCGGAATGCCAGCACCACGATCCACTGCCCCATGGTCGAGGCGACGCCGACCAGCACGCCGAAGCCGATGTCCTGCCAGGACGGCGTGGTCCATACGAACGGCACGATTGCCGTGAGCACGCAGACGCCGGCAATCGAGGAATAGGTCATGATGGTGATGGCATGCTCGCGGCCGCTCATCATCCGCGTCATGATCAGCGTGCAGGCCCAGGCGAACGCCGAGACGATCGGGAACAGCGCGGCAAGATGGAACGCGCCGGTGCCGGGGCGGAGGATGATCAGCACGCCGCACAGCCCGACCGCGGTTGCGACCCAGCGGCGCAGGCCGACCTTCTCGCTGAGGAAGATGATTGACAGCGCGGTGACGAACAGCGGCGCGACGAAGCCGGTCGCGGAGGCCTCGGCGATCGGCAGATAGCGTAAACCGGTGATGAACATCAGCGACGAGCCGAGCAGCGCAACGCCGCGCAGCAGCTGGAACTTGAGCTGCTCGGTGCGCATCGCGAACAGCGGCGAGCCCGGGATCATCGCCGGCACCATGATCGCTGCGAATACCACGAAGCGGATCCAGGTGATCTCGATCGAGGGCAGCGTCTTCGACAGATACTTCGCGGTGACGTCCGAGGTGCCGAGGAACACGGTCGACAGTAGGATCAGCGCGATGCCGCGGAACGGCCGGTCGGCGCGCGCGGGCGCGCGCTTGCGCGTGGCCTGCGGCTTCTCCTGCACGGATGTCGGCACGTCGTCGAGGCGCGCGGCGGCGGCCGCACTCGGTGGCGGGGTCACGGTCGAACTCGGAAGTTTGGAAACAGGACGATTCGGTGAGTGGCGACAAGACGCCAATCGCGACGCCGCGACAACCCATCGAAGCGGGCAGCACTTATGCGTTGCTACGCGCCGGGGTAGCAAACATCCGTAATTTTCCGTGATGCTGCATTACAGCATGGGCAGGCCACGCGGCTTCGGCCCGCGCGGAAAGGCGCGATCGATCGCGGCGATCTCGGCCGCGGTGAGCTCGATGTCGCCGGCCGCCGCATTCTGCTCGGCATGCTCGGGCCGCGACGCCTTGGGGATCGCGAACAGCGACGACGCCCGCGTCAGGAAGGCCAGCGCGACCTGGCGCGGCGTTGCACCATGCTGCTCCGCGATCCGCTGCAGCACCTCGCCGCCGGCGCTGCGGCGTTCCGGAAAGTCGTCATGGCCGAACGGCGAGTAGGCGACCACGGCAACACCATGCTGGCCGCACCACGGGATGACGGCATGCTCGATGGCGCGCTCCTGCAGATGATAGAGCACCTGGTTGCAGGCGATCTTGCCCTCGCCTGCGACCTCCAGCAGTTCGTCGAGATCGTCGACGTCGAAATTGCTGACGCCCCAGGACGCGATCTTGCCGGCCGCCTTGAGCTCCTCGAACGCCGCCACCGTCTCCGCGAGTGGATAGGAGCCCGGCCAGTGCAGGAGATAGCAGTCGAGCCGGTCGGTCTTCAGCCGCTGCAGCGAGCGCTCGCAGGCGGTGACGGTGCCCTTGCGCGAGGCGTTGCTCGGCAGCACCTTCGACACCAGGAACACCTCGTCGCGTCGGCCGGCGATGGCCTCGGCGATGACGAGCTCGGCATCGCCATACATCTCGGCGGTGTCGATGTGGCTCATGCCGAGATCCAGGCCGCGCCGCAGCGTGGCGATGGCGCGGCTGCGATCGGCGTGGTCGAGATACCAAGTGCCCTGCCCGATGACGGAGACGCCGCCGCCGCCGGTTCCGAATGTCTTGTGCTTCATGCGCGGGAGCATAGTGGATGAGGCGCACGGCGTCGATTGGGTGCCCTCCCTGCTCAAGGCATCTGACACGCTTCCACACCCACGTCATTCCGGGGCGACGCGTCAGCGTCGAACCCGGAATCCCGAGCTTGTCTTGCGCTGTTTCATTTCCACCATGTCGAGATTCCGGGTTCGAGGCCGTTGGCCTCGCCCCGGAACGACAGTGTTCTCGGCTAGCTCGCCGCCGCGATGGGCGGGGCGTCCGTGGCCGTCTGCGCGATCAGCCGCTTCATCTCCGGAATGCACGAGCCGCAATTGGTGCCGGCCTTGAGCTGCGCGCCGATGGCGGCGGGCGTGCGCGCACCTGCCGTGATCGCATCGCAGATGGTGTCGCGGCCGACGCCGAAGCAGGCGCAGACGATCGGGCCGCCGCCGACGCCGTCGGGCGCGCGGCCGGACAGCAGCGTGCGACGCTGGTCGTCGTCGAGGCGGTCGGCGGCGAACATCGTCTTCACGACGTTCCAGTCGCCAGCATCATGGCCGGGGCCGACGAACAAACAGGTTTCGATGCGATCGTCGGCGAACGACGCGGCGCGATAGACGCCGCCGCCGACATCCATGTAGTCCGTGACATCGTCGGTGGCGCGCGCCTTGAACCAGGCCGGCCAGCGCGACAGATCGCCGTTGTCGGCGAACAGATAGCCGAAGCCGCCCTGCACCGTCGCGCGCGCCCACCACAGGTTGGACGGCAGCGTGAGCTCGTTGCGCGACAGGATGAAGCCGCGGAATACGTACTCATAAGAACTGATCGCAGCCGGGGTCGCCTTGGCCTCGGGCTGGCCGGAGAACGGATCGGTGTAGGAGGCGACCAGCGCGCCGACGCGGCCATGCGATGAGTTGGTGGCGCTCCAATGGATCGGCGCGAACAGCATGCCGCGCTGCTGGCGCTCGCTGACGACGACCTTGAGGATGCACTGGCCGTGCTCGGTCGTGACCTTGGCGAAACCGTCATGCATCAGGCCATAGCGCAGCGCGTCATCCGGGTGCACCTCGACGAACGGCTCCGGCAGATGCGCTGATAGCCGCGGGCTCAAGCCGGTGCGCGTCATCGTGTGCCACTGGTCGCGGATGCGACCGGTGTTCAGGCGCAGCGGGCGGGCGGCGGTGGTCTCGCCGCGCAGCGCCGGCACCTCCGGCGCGACGAAGCGCGCTTTGCGATCGTTGGTGAAGAAGGCGCCTTCGGCGAAAAAGCGCGGCTCGGGCGGCCTGCCCGCGCGCGCCGGCCATTGCACCGGCGCCATCGCGTCGTATTCGTCGTCGGTGAGCGTCGCCAGCGCGCCGATGTCGAAGTCGCGCGTGCCGTCGTTCTCGAACGCCGACAACGCCGCGTGCTCGCGGAACACGTCCGCCGCAGAGTTGTAATTGAAGGCGCCCGCGTGGCCGAGCCGTTTGCCGACCTCGCTCAGGATCCACCAGTCCGGCATGGCCTCGCCGGCCGGCGCAAGGAAGGCGCGCTGGCGCGAGATGCGGCGCTCGGAGTTGGTGACCGTGCCCGATTTCTCGCCCCAGGCCTGCGCCGGCAGCAGCACGTGGACGCCAGCATCGACGGTGTCGTTGGAGCGGACGTTCTCGGACACGACGAGCAGCTCGAGCTTCTTGAGCGCGGCGCGGACCAGATCGGCGTCCGGCAGCGACACCGCGGGGTTGGTGCCGATCACCCACAGCGCCTTGATCTCGCCGCGCACGATCGCCTCGAACATCTGCACCGCCTTGAGACCCTCATGGGTGGCGATGTCCTTGGCCTTCCAGAAGCGGCGGACGCGGTCGATGTCCGGCGGCGTGAAGCCCATGTGGGCCGCGAGCTGGTTGGCGAGCCCGCCGACCTCGCGGCCGCCCATCGCATTGGGTTGGCCGGTCAGCGAGAACGGCCCCATGCCCGGCTTGCCGATGCGCGCGGTCGCAAGATGGCAGTTGAGGATCGCGTTGACCTTGTCGGTGCCCTGCGCCGACTGGTTGACGCCCTGCGAATAGAGGGTGACGACCTTGGGAGTATCGCGGAACAGCTTGAAGAAGGCGGCGACGTCGACCTCGGACAGGCCGGTGGCGAGCGCGGTCGCCGCGGCGCTGCCGGCGAGGCTCCGGGCGCGGGCCAGGGTCTCGTCGAAGCCGCCGGTGTGAGCGTTGATGTAGTCGTGATCGAGCGCACCGCTGTCGGCGAGATGCACCAGCAGGCCGGCGAACAGCGCCGCATCCGCGCCGGGCTTCAATCCCAGGAACAGATCGGCTTCGCTCGACGTGTCGGTGCGACGCGGATCGATGACCACGAACCTGGCGCCGCGCGCCTGCTTGTTGGCCAGCATGCGCTGGTACAGCACCGGGTGGCACCAGGCGGCGTTGCTGCCGACGAAGACCAGCAGATCGGCCTGATCGAGATCCTCATAGGTGCCGGGCACGGTGTCGGCGCCGAAGGCACGGCGGTGGCCGGCGACCGACGAGGCCATGCACAGCCGCGAATTGGTGTCGACATTGGCCGAGCCGAGAAAGCCCTTCATCAGCTTGTTGGCGACGTAGTAGTCCTCGGTCAGCATCTGGCCGGAAAGATAGAACGCCACAGCGTCTTCGCCGTCGCGGGCGACGATGTGCTTCAGCCGGGTCGCGACGTGATCGAGCGCATCGCTCCAGGCCACCCGCTGCATGCCGCCCTTGCAGCGGATCATCGGGTACAGCAGGCGGCTCTCCAGCCCGAGCGTCTCGCCGAGCGCCGAGCCCTTGGAGCAGAGCCGGCCGAGATTGGCCGGATGCGAAGGATCCCCGGAGATCGCCGCGCCGCCGCGACCGTCGGGCGTGGCGAGCACGCCGCAACCGACGCCACAATAGGGACAGGCGGTGCGCACCATCGGCAGCTTCGGATCGAGCGTCGTCATCGTCGTGCGTGGCCCCTTCTCACGCTGCCTGCGGCCGCGCCCCCGCGCGGCCGAACATCATCGCTGTCCGGATCGCTGCGACCGGTTCGCGGCTCCGGATCAGGTCGCGATACCACAACGCGTCCTGAGTCTCACCGATCAGCACGGCACCGGTGAGGCGTCCCTCGGCGATGACGAGCTTCTTGTAGATGCCGCGCCTGACGTCGTTGAGCACGATCGCCTCGCTGCCCTCGGCGCCCATGAAGTCGCCGGCCGAGAACACCGACACGCCCGACACCTTCAGATTGGTCGAGACGACGCTGCCGCCATAGGCCGCCTGGCGGCCGGCGAGATGCCGCGCCAGCACCCGCGCCTGCTCATAGGCAGGTTCGACCAGCCCATAACAGGTGCCACGGTGCTCGGCGCACTCGCCGAGCGCGAAAATCCCGGGGGCCGAGGTCTGCATCGCGTCGTCGACGACGATGCCGCGGTTGACGGCGAGCCCCGCCTCCTTCGCCAGTGTCACATTCGGCCGGATGCCGGCGGCGAAGATCACCGCATCCGCAGCGAGGCGCCGCCCATCGGCCAGCTCGACTCCTTCGACGCGACCATCGCCATGGATGGCCGCGGTGCTGGCATTGAGCAGAACCTCGATCCCTTTGCGTGCCACCAGCGCCTTCAGCAACGCGGCGGCCGGCGCATCGAGCTGCCGCTCCATCAGCCGGTCCATCAGATGCAACAGCGTCACCCTGGCGCCGGCACGCGCCAGGCCATAGGCCGCTTCCAGCCCGAGCAGCCCGCCGCCGACGACCACCACGCGCCCCTTCTTCGCCGCCAGCGCCAGAAGCACATCCGTGTCCCGGCTGTCGCGGAATGTGTGCACACCCGGCAGATCGGCGCCCGGCACCGGCAGCCGCAGCGGCAGCGAGCCGGTGGCGAGGACCAGGCGCGAGAACGCCACGTTCTCGTCGTTCTCGATCCGCAGTTCGCGACGGCCGACATCGATGGCGGTGACGCGCGCACCGTATTTCAACGTTACCCCGCGCTCGCGCCACCAGGCCGCCGGCTTGAGCTCGATCTCGTGGGACGCGGCCTCGCCGGCCAGCACCGACGACAGCAGCACGCGGTTGTAGGCGAGCCGCGGCTCCTCGCCGATGACGGCGATCGCGTAGCGGCCGAGCGCAGTCTGCGACAATTCCTCGACCAGCTTTGCGGCAGCCATGCCGTTGCCGACGATGACGAGCGGTTCACTCAAAGCGCCTACTCCGCCGCCTGCGCCTTGCCATGGGCTTCCGCGATCATGTAGCCGGACAGCGTGCCGTAGGCCGCGGTCCAGGCATCGGCGACATCGGGCGTCCAGCCGTCGCCAAGTCCCTTCTCGAGGGTCCACAGCAGCGCGGCGCCGACCACCGGATAGTGCTCCGGCTTGGCGCCGTAATCGACGTGGCGCTTGGCGAGCGCGCTTGCCGCCGGCAGGATCGCGGGCAGATTCGTCAATCCATTGACGACGACCGCCAAGGTCGCCATCAGCTTCTTGCGCTGCTCGGTGAGATCGTCGGGAAACATCGCGCGCACCTGCGGCGCGACCTCGAACAGCCGATCGTAGAAGATGGTCGCGGCCTGATCGGAGATCGGCGCGACCCTGGCAAAGCTATTCTGAACCAATGCGATCTGAGACGGCGTCATGGGAAATCCTTATGATGGAAACGAGAACCCGTTAGTTGCCCGACGCGGAGAGCGGTTCGATGCGCTCTCCGCTTTCCAATCGTCACGCCGCCTCGACGTAGCGATGCCGCTCATACAGGAACTCCAGCACGCGCTGGCGACACTTGACGTAGGTGGCGTTGGTCGCCAGCTCGAGCCGCTTGCGCGGCCGCGGCAGGGCGACCTCGAGCACCTCGCCGATATGCGCGCTCGGGCCGTTGGTCATCATCACGATGCGGTCGGACAGCAGCACCGCCTCGTCGACATCGTGCGTGATCATCAGGATGGTATTGCCGAGCTTCTGGTGCAGCGCCATCACCGAGTCCTGCAGATGCGCCCGCGTCAGCGCGTCGAGCGCGCCGAACGGCTCGTCGAGCAGCAGCACTTTCGGCTCCATGGCGAGCGCACGGGCAATGCCGACGCGCTGCTTCATGCCGCCGGAGACCTCGTTGGGCCGCTTGTCCTTGGCATGGGCCATCTGCACCAGGTTCAGATTGTGCATGGTCCAGGCGTCGCGCTCGGCGCGGGTCTTGGTCTTGGCGAACACCTTGTCGACGCCGAGCCGCACGTTCTCGTAGACCGTCAGCCAGGGCAGCAGGCTGTGGTTCTGGAACACCACGGCGCGGTCGGGTCCCGGCGAATTGACTTCGCGCTCCTCCAGCAGCACGCCGCCGGTCGTGGCCGTGGTGAGCCCCGCCACGATGTTGAGCATCGTCGACTTGCCGCAGCCGGAATGGCCGATGATCGAGACGTATTCGCCCTTGTTGATCGAGAGGTTGATGTCCTTCAGCACTTCGGTGGTGGCGGTGCCGCGGGTGAAGGTCTTGTCGACGTGGTCGAGCTTCAGATAGGCCATGATCTCTACCTCTCAATTCGTCGCGGTGCCGCGGGTGACGATCTTGCCGACGACCGCAATCAGGCGGTCGAGCACGAAGCCGATGATGCCGACATAGAACAGCGCCAGGATGATCTCGCTGATATGCGAGGAATTCCACGCGTCCCAGATGAAGAAACCGATGCCGACGCCGCCGATCAGCATCTCGGCCGCGACGATCGCGAGCCACGACAGGCCGATGCCGATGCGCAGGCCGGTGAAGATGTAGGGCGCGGCCGCCGGAATCATGATCTTGGCGAAGAACTCCAGCGGATTGAGCTGCACCACCGCGGCGACGTTGCGATAGTCCTGCGGAATGTTGCGGATGCCGACCGCGGTGTTGATGATGATCGGCCATACCGAGGTGATGAAGATGACGAAGATCGCCGACGGCTGGCCGTCGCGGAACGCCGCCAGCGACAGCGGCAGCCAGGCGAGCGGCGGGATCGTGCGCAGCACCTGGAAGATCGGATCGAGGCCGCGCATGGCCCACACCGACTGGCCGATCAGCGTGCCGACACCGACGCCGACGACGGCAGCAATCGCGTAGCCGAAGGCGACGCGGCGCAGGCTGGCCTCGAGATGCCAGAACAGTCCCTTGTCGATGCCGCCATGATCGAAGAACGGATCGAAGATCAGCTCGCGGGTATCGCTGAACACCCGGGAGGGCGGCGGCAGCGCCGAGCCGGCCCGGCGGCAGACCAGCTCCCAAATCAGCAGGAACAGCGCCAGCACGATCAACGGCGGCACCACGCGCACCGCGGCCTCGCGGGCCATCTTTCCATAGCGTTCGGCTTTCGGCGCCTGCTTGGGCGTCATGGTCACGATGGACGCCGAGGTGGACGCCGCCGCGGTCGGCACGACCTGGGGAGCGCTATCGTTGGTCAACGCTGGCATGGACATCGGAAATCTTTCTCCGTGCAATGAGAGAGGCCGCGCGCCTTGCGCGCGCAGCGGGAGGTCCTGATCAGGCGTCGACGCGCTTGATCGACAGCGACTTCAGGTAGGCGGCGGGATCTTCCGGATCGAACACCTTGCCGTCGAAGAAGGTCTCCTTGCCGCGCGACTTGGAGGTCGGAATCTCGGCGGCTGCGACGTTCATCTCCTTGGCGGCCTCGCGCCAGATGTCCTCGCGGTTGACCTTGGCGATCAGCGACTTGGCGTCGAAGCCAGCCTCATACTTGCCCCACCGGATGTCCTCGGTGATGAACCAGAGATCGTGGCTCTGGAATGGATAGGACGCGAAGTCGCGCCAATACTTCATGATGTGCGGCGAGTTCTCGACGACCTTGCCGGTACCGTAGTCGAACTTGCCGGCCGTGCGTCCGGCGACGTCCTCGACCGGGCAATTCATCCACTGCCGCTTGGCCATGATGGTCGCAAGCTCCTGCTTGTTCTCCATCTTGTCGGCCCACTGCTGCGCTTCCATCACCGCCATCGTCAACGCTTTCGCGGCCTTCGGATATTTGTCGACAAAGGCGGCGCGCATCGCGAAGGATTTTTCGGGATGCTTGTTCCAGATCTCGCCCGTCGTGACGGCGGTGTAGCCGATACCCTGGTTGACGAGCTGCGCATTCCACGGCTCGCCGACGCAGAAGCAGTCCATGGTGCCGACCTTCATGTTGGCCACCATCTGCGGCGGCGGCACCACGATGGTCTCGATGTCCTTGTCGGGATCGATGCCGCCGGCGGCGAGCCAGTAGCGGATCCAGAGATCGTGGGTGCCGCCCGGGAAGGTCATCGCGGCCTTCACGGACTTGCCGGAGGCCTTCTTCTTCTCCAGCGCGGCTTTGAACGGCGCGGTATCGAGGCCGAGCTTGAGGTCCGCATATTCCTTGCCGACCGAGATGCACTGCGCATCGAGATTGAGCCGCGCCAGAATGTACATCGGCGTCGGCTGGTTGTTCTGCGTCACCTTGCCCGAGGAGATCAGGTACGGCATCGGGGTCAGGATGTGCGCGCCGTCGATGCCGTTGCCTTCAGAGCCGAGCACGAGGTTGTCGCGCGTGGTGCCCCACGAGGCCTGCTTCTGTACGTCGACGTCGGGCATGCCGTATTTGGCGAAGATGCCCTTGTCCTTGGCCACGAACAGCGGACCGGCATCGCTGAGCGCGATGAAGCCGAGCTTGGCGCTGGCGACTTCCGGCCCCGCCCCCTGGGCGAACGCTCCGCCCGGCAAGTTCAGCTTCGCGGCTGCTAGCAGCGCAGCCGTGCCGGCGCCCGCCTTGAGAAGCTGACGACGGCTGAAGCCGTCGCGGCGAGCAGGATTGGCAGTCTTCGTCATGAGTGCTGTCGTCCTTTGTCTGAAGAGCGCTCGATGGGTGAAAAGGCCGTCCGTTGCGGGTCGCTGCGCCACGCACGAAGGCGCGTGTTCCGAGGTGGCCTCGGAAGGGGCAGCGTCACGATTCGGATGAGGATTGCGCGGACGGCATCGATGGCGTCGCAAATGCTCTTTCAAGCTTCGTGCCAACGCATCAGTTTTGAATTCAGGAACTGATTCAATCGCTTAGCTGTGCACAGCAATCCATCAGAGGCAGAAGCCCGCATCCAAAATTTGCGATTCGCCCACTTTGTGTGCGCCGCACACAAAGTGGGCATGGCGCGATTGTTCCATGAGCACCAGGACAGCAAATCAGCCCTTTCAAGCAGCCGCGGCCCGGACGTCCAAACGTAATCGATTGAAATCGATGATCTTTTGATTGGCGTCAAAATTGGCACAGGCATTGCTTCGACGCCTACAAGTCAACGATGACTGCGGTTCGCCGGACTGTCGAGGCCGATGGCGCCTGATCTCCGGGACGGACGCGCGCTCGCGACTGGGGTCACCTCGGCGCGGTCGTCGTGACGCCCTTCCCCGCATTCGACATCCGATCCGCCTGCCCGTGGCGATGTCCCGCGAGAGCCAGAACCTCTCGCAAGGCAGCGCGCAATCTATTCCCGAGAGCAAACAAAGGACGTTTGAATGTCGTACCTCGCGCCTTCAGAATTCGTGACCAAGATGGTGGACGCAGGTGAGTCCAAGATCTTCATGTCGACCCGGGACACCGTCATCCGCGCCTACATGGCTGGCGCGATCCTGGCGCTCGCGGCCTGGTTTGCCGTCACCATCAATGTGAACACAGGCCAGCCGATCATCGGCGCGCTGTTGTTTCCGGTCGGCTTCTGCATGCTCTATTTGCTGGGCTTCGATCTGCTGACTGGCGTGTTCGTGCTGTCGCCGCTGGCGCTCATCGACAAGCGTCCGGGCGTGACCCTCGCGGGCGTGCTGCGCAACTGGGGCCTCGTCTTCATCGGCAATTTCGCCGGAGCACTGACCGTTGCCTTCATGATGGCATTCGTGACCACGTTCGGCTTCACGCAGGAGCCGGACAAGGTCGGCGCTGTCATCGGCAATATCGGTGAAGGCAGGACGCTCGGCTACGCGGCGCATGGCGCGGCCGGCATGGCGACGCTGTTCATCCGCGGCATGCTGTGCAACTGGATGGTCTCCACCGGCGTGGTCGGCGCGATGATCTCGACGACGGTCCCGGGCAAGGTGCTGGCGATGTGGATGCCGATCCTGGTGTTCTTCTACATGGTGTTCGAGCATTCGGTGGTGAACATGTTCCTGTTTCCGTCGGGGCTGATGCTCCATGCGAAGTTCTCGATCATGGACTACCTGATCTGGAACGAGATCCCGACCGTGCTCGGCAATCTCGTCGGCGGTCTCTCGTTCACCGGCCTGACGCTGTACGCCACCCATGTCAGGACGCAGCCGAAGCGTGATGCCAAGATCGCAGCCCGCGTCGCGGCTTGATTTCCGTCTCCCTTGGAGAGCCCGGCTTCAGTTAAGGTCGGGCTCTCCTCAAATCGCTCGATAGCCCAAATGCCATTGCGGATCACCATCGGAGCGCATTCCGACAAAGGGCAGAAGCCGGGCAACCAGGACTTCCACGGCGCACTGATTCCCGATGAGCCGGCGCTCAGCCTGAAGGGCATCGCGATCGCCATCGCGGACGGGATCAGCAGCAGCGAGGTCAGCCACATTGCGAGCGAGTCGGCGGTCAAGAGCTTCCTGACCGACTATTACTGTACGCCGGATGCCTGGTCGGTGAAGACCTCGGCGCGACGCGTGATCGCCGCGGCCAACTCCTGGCTCTACGCCCAGACCAGAGCCAGCCAATACGCCTATGACCGCGACAAGGGTTACGTCTGCACGCTCAGTGCGATGGTAATCAAGGCGGCCACGGCGCATCTCTTCCATATCGGCGATTGTCGCATCTATCGCCCCGCAGGCCACTCGCTCGAGCAGCTCACCGACGATCATCGCGTCATCATCTCGTCGCAGCAGAGCTATCTGGGGCGTGCGCTCGGGGTCAATCCCGAGGTCGAAATCGACTATCAGGCCATTCGGATCGAGCGCGGCGACATCTTCGTGCTCGCGACCGACGGCGTTCACGAACACGTAGGCAATCGTTTTGTCGCCAACGTGTTGAAAGAGAATTCCCACGACCTCGACCAGGCGGCCCGTATCATCGTCGCTGAGGCGCTGGCGCAGGGCAGCGCGGACAATCTCACGATCCAGATCGTGCGGATCGACGAACTCGGTGCCGGCGATGCCGCCGAGATTCCGGTCCAGGCCGAGCAGCTGCCGCCGGCGCCGCTGCTGGACGCGCGGATGATCTTCGAGGGCTACCGGATCGTGCGCGAGATCCACGCCAGCAGCCGCAGCCACATTTATCTGGCCGTCGACGTCGAGACGGAGCTCGCCGTCGCCCTCAAGGTGCCTTCGATCGACCTGCGCGGCGACCCGGCCTATCTCAAACGGTTCCTGATGGAAGACTGGATTGCGCGGCGGATCGACAACCCGCACGTGCTGAAGGCCTTCCCATCGACGCGTCGCCGCGATCATCTCTACGTCGTCACCGAATTCGTCGAAGGCCAGACCCTGGCGCAATGGATGATCGACCATCCCAAAGCCGATCTCGATACCGTCAGAGACATCATCGAGCAGATCGCCAGGGGGCTGCAGGCGCTGCATCGCAAGGAAGTGCTGCACCAGGATCTGCGGCCTGCAAACATCATGATCGACCGGACCGGGACGGTGAAGATCATCGATTTCGGATCGGTGCGGGTCAGCGGCGTGGTCGAGGCCGATCCGGCTGCCGACCACGACAGCATCCTCGGCACCCAGCAGTATACGGCGCCGGAATATTTTCTCGGCGAGGGCGGCTCCGAATGGTCCGACCAGTTCTCGCTCGGCGTGATCGCCTACCAGATGCTGACGGGCCGGCTGCCCTACGGCGCGCAGATGGCACGTGCACGAACCCGGGCGCAGTTTCGCAAGGTGCTTTATCACCCGGCCTCCGGCGATGACCAAACCGTCCCGCTCTGGATCGATGGCGCACTCCGGCGCGCCGTCCATCCCGTCGCCGCCAAACGTTACGAGAGCCTCTCGGAATTCGTCTTCGACCTTCGGCACCCCAATCCCGCCTATATCGGCGGCGGCCGGACGCCCCTGATCGAGCGCAATCCGCTGCTGTTCTGGAAGGCGACGACTGCGCTGCTCGCGATCGCAGTGATCATCCTGCTCGCGGCTCGCCACGGCGGCTGGTAGGCGGACCTGCCAGCCGCGGATCAGGCGGGTTCAGGCGCGATCGCGCCAAGCGGCCTCGGCGCCACGCCCGCTCCCGGCTTCATGCGGAAATCATAGGTCATCAAGTGCCATGGCCCGATGGCCAGCTTGCCGTCCGGCATCACCGCGTCGCTGCGCCGCTCGACCTGGGCGATGAGCTCGTCCTTGACGCCAAAGACGACGTCGCTGTCGAGATATTCGTCGCCGCCGACGAAGACATGGGTGATGAGCGGCTCGTAGCCCTTGGCGTCCACCAGGAAATGCACATGGGCCGGGCGCATCGGATGACGCTTGGTCTCGAGGATCATCCGTCCCACCGGTCCGTCGGTCGGGATCGGATAGCTGCAGGGCAGGATGGTGCGGAAGAAAAAGCGGCCATCAGCATCGGTGATGAAGCGCGCCCGCGACGACGGACCATCGCTTTCATAGGACGGCCGCTGCGAATCGTAGAAGCCCTCGTCGTCGGCATGCCAGACATCGACCGCGGCGCCTGCCAGCGGGGCACCCGCCAGATCGGTCACCCGTCCCTGGACGAACATCTTCTCGCCCTTGAGATCCGCCGAGATGTCGGTGCCGTGGGGCGTCACCTTGTGCTCGCCGACGTAGAACGGGCCGAGTACGGTCGTCTCCGTCGCCCCTGCCCGGTCGCGATGATTGATGGCGTCGACCAGCATCGACACGCCGAGCACGTCGGACAGCAGGATGAACTCCTGCCGGCTTGCGGTGCAGGTCTGTCCGGTGCGGGTGAGAAAGTCGATGGCGGCGGCCCATTCGTCGAAAGTGAGCTCCGTCCGGCGCACATAATCGTGCAGCGACTTCACCAATTCCTGCAGCAGGAATTTCGCGCGCGGATCGGGTGTCCGTTCGAAGCTCGCGACGACGGCCTCCGTGAGCTCGCCTTCATTGAATTGTGTCATTGCCAATTCCTCCCGGCGCAAAGGGTACACGACGCATGCCTGGCCTGCCATTGGACGCGGCGCGATTTTCGGCTATCACCCGGAACAAACGGGATGCGCGGCCGATCCTCGCGCAGGCCGCCAGAAACCGATCATAGCGGAGACGCCCGATGCTCGCCCCGACACCCGCCTCGCCCGAAACCGTCGGCATGTCGAAAGCCGCGCTCGATCGCATCGATGCCCATCTGCGGCAGCGCTATGTCGAGGCCGGCCGCTTTCCCGGGACGCAGTTGATGGTCTATCGCCGCGGCAAGATCGTGCATGCGAGCTCGCTCGGCTATGCCGACGTCGAGCGCAAGGTCCCGGTCAGGGACGACACGATCTACCGCATCTATTCGATGACCAAGCCGATCACCTCGGTCGCCTTCATGATGCTGGTCGAGGAAGGCAAGGTCGCGCTCGACGAGCCGGTCGCGAAATACATTCCGGAGTGGAAGAATCTCGGCGTGTTCGTCGCCGGCACCGCGCCGGCCTTTGTCAGCCGGCCGCCGTCGCGGCCGATGCTGATCGTCGACCTGCTGCGCCACACCTCCGGCCTGACCTACGGCTTCCAGCAGCGATCGAACGTCGATGCCGCCTATCGCGACGCCAAGATCGGCGCAGTCGAAAAGGCGGGAACGCTGCAGTCGATGATCGATGATCTCTCGCGTATTCCGCTCGAATTCTCGCCGGGCGAGGCCTGGAACTACTCGGTCTCGACCGACGTGGTCGGCTATCTCGTCGGCAAGATCGCCGACCAGCCGTTCGAGCAAGTCCTGAAGCAGCGCATCTTCGATCCGCTCGGCATGAGCGACACCGATTTCCACGTGCCCGCGGCGAAGGCGCACCGGCTGGCGGCGTGCTACTCGGCCGATGCCGGCGGCGCCTTGTCGTTCCACGCCGCCGATCGCAAGGGCGGCCTGACCTTGCAGGACGACCCGGCGACCAGTTCGTTCCTGAACCCGCCCGACTTCATCTCCGGCGGCGGCGGCCTGTGCTCGACCACGGCCGACTATCTGACGTTCTGCCGCGCATTGCTCAATGGCGGCGAGCTCGGCGGCGTCAGGCTGCTCGGACCGAAGACGCTGAAGCTGATGACCTCGAACCATCTGCCGGGCGGCGTCGACCTGCCGGCGCTGTCGCGCTCGATGTTCGCGGAAGCAGCCTATAACGGCATCGGCTTCGGTCTCGGCTTCTCGGTGACGATGGATCCGGCCAAGACGTTGATTCCCGGCAGCGCCGGCGAATATGCCTGGGGCGGTGCGGCCTCCACGGCGTTCTGGATCGACCCGGCCGAGGAGCTGATCACGATCTTCATGACCCAGGTCTTGCCGTCGAGCGCCTACCCGATCCGCCGCGAGCTGCGCACGATGGTGTACGCGGCGATCACCGAAAGCAACGTCTAGGAGCGGCGTCGTGGCGGTAAAGCCGCTCAGGGAACCGGCGATCCCCGCGCGTTGCGCTTGGCGTGCACGCGGTGCTCTCTTATGCTGACAGTCATGTGAACGGCTGCAACCGCCGAGCCCTTGCGGAGGCAGCCGCTCCAGCCTGATATGCGCTCGCCGCACAAATTCGCCTCCGCCCGACGCGTCTCCCGCCTGCGTCAGTCCCAACGGCGATCAGCAGCGCCAGCTCAAACGGGGCATCCGTGCCAAAACTCTCCCTGCCGATCCGGCTTGCTCTTCTGGTCGCAGGGACCACACTGCCGCTCATCCTGTTCGCAGGCGGAATCGTCTTGCACAGCTACATGCAGGATCGCAGCGACGCCCGTCAGCGCGTGCTGGAGACGGTGCGCAGCATCCGGCTGACGCTCGATGCCGAAATGCAGCGCATGACCGGCGGCGTCCAGGTCCTGGCGCTGACCGATGCTCTGACCACCGGCGATTTCGAACGCTTCCGGCCGATCGCGATGGGCTTCCTCGAGCAGTACGGCAAGAACGGCACGATCGTGGTCGCCGACCGCAACGGACGCCAGCTGTTCTCGTCGGCGACGACGGATACGGCTCACCTGCCGACGCGCAACAACCGCGAGATCACCCGCCGCGTGTTCGAGACCCGGCAGCCGCAATATTCCGACCTGTTCTACGGCGTCGTGAAGAAGAGCCTGATCGTCACCGTCGAGGTGCCCGTCTTTCGCGACGGCGAGGTCGTCTATGACATCTCGTTCAGCCCGCCGATCGAGATGTTCCAGACCATCCTGGAAAAGCAGCGGCCGAATCCGGACTGGACCTTGTCGCTGCTCGACCGCCAGGCGACCGTCTTCGCGCGCGTGCCAAATCCGGCGGAGACGATAGGCAAGCAGGCCTCGCCCTCGGTGTTTGATCGCATGCGCAGCGAGCAGGAGGCGACGCTGTCGAGCGTATCGCTCGAGGGCGTGCCGCTGCTGTCGAGCTTCACCCATTCCACCCTCACCGGATGGACCATCGGCGCCGGCATCGCCGAGGATTCGCTGGTTGCGCCGTTGTGGCGCAACCTCGCCGTCACCAGCCTGCTCGGCGGCATCATGCTGGCGATCGGTCTGGCCTTCGCGGTGCGGATGGCGACGACGATCGCGCGCGCCGAGATGCTGCACGACCTGCTGATCGAGGAGCTCAATCACCGGGTCAAGAACACGCTGGCGATCCTGCAGGCGATCGCGGTGCAGACCTTCCGCAGCGCCAGCCGCCTTGAGCGTGAGAAGTTCGAGGGCCGGCTCGGCGCGCTCGCCGAGGCGCATAATCTGCTCAGCAAGGAGAAATGGCAGGGTTCTGAGCTGCAGGACGTGATCGAGCGCGTGCTCAAGCCCTACCGCCTCAACACGCCCGACCGCATCAGGATCTCCGGCCCGAAGGTGGCGCTGTCGCCGCGGCTCGCCGTCGTGCTGTCGATGATCGTGCATGAGATCGCAACCAACGCCGCCAAATATGGTGCGTTCTCCAACGACACCGGCACGGTCGATCTGTCCTGGGAGCTGGCGAACGCGGCCGACGCGGCGAAGAAGCTGCCGGCACGGCTGCGGCTGGTGTGGCAGGAAACCGGCGGCCCGGTGGTCTCGGCGCCGATCCAGCGCGGCTTCGGCTCCCGCCTGATCGAGCGCAGCGCGCGCGATCAGCTCGGCGGCGAGGCCACGGTCGACTTCCTGCCGCCGGGCGTGGTCTACACCATCACCTGCAAGCTCGACGATTGAGCCGCGTCAGCCGAACCTCTGCAGCGCCGGGAACGTCTCGAGCAGCCAGATGCTGAAGGTCGAGACCGCGCCAGTGAGAAAGCCGATGCCGGTGGCGATCATCAGCACGCCCATCGCGCGCTCGATGTTCACGAGATGGCCACGCATGCGGATGAACAGCGCCGAGAACTGTTCGATCATGAACGCCGCGACCAGGAACGGAATGCCGAGGCCGGCGGAATAGACGGCAAGAAGCCCGGCCCCCTTGGCGACCGTCGTCTCCGCAGCTGCGATCGAGAGGATCGCCGCCAGGATCGGCCCGATGCACGGCGTCCAGCCGAAGGCGAAGGCGAGCCCCATGACATAGGCGCCCCACAGGCCGACCGGCTTGGGGATCGGCAGCCGCCCTTCGCGCATCAGGAACGAGATCCGCGTCAGGCCGAGGAAGTGCAGGCCCATCACGATGATGACGACGCCGGCGAGGATGGACAACTGCTCCGACCAGGCCCGGATCAGGCCGCCGATCAGCGAGGCGCTCGCCCCCAGCATCACGAACACGGTGGAGAAGCCCAGCACGAACAGTGCGGCCGAGATCATCACGGCGCGACGCGACGCGGCCGGAGGCTCGTCGCTCTCGATGTGCTCGATCGTGGCGCCGGTGAGATAGATCAAATACGGAGGAACCAGCGGTAGCACGCAGGGCGAAAGAAAACTGACCAAGCCAGCAATGAACGCGGCCGGAATCGATACGTTCTGGATCATGCGAGTCCCGCGATACGCCCCTCCAGGCGCAAGCCGGGGCACGACGCTTCTTGCCGCCGATGCGGGGAATACGCAACAGACGTGCCGAAGTTACGGCGGTCAACGATGATCACGGCCTGCGGGCTTTCGCCAGGATAGAGCCCGACGTCCCCGGATCGGGGCCTCATTGGCGAAGCCCCCCGCCCCGATGGGAGTGTCGCCTCGCTTCAACCGGCTCGTCTGCGAGCCGGCGCGCGCCTCACCGTGGGATCACGACATATCACAAATGCGCCAAATGCACCCTTGTGCACACACCGAACTGTGCTATTTCACCACTCGAAGCAACGGTGGCCGGCGCTGACCTGGCTGCAGCTTCGCATCGCGCAGCTTGTCGGGATTGTCGGCTTGAACCATCTCATCGCAAAGCGATTTCAGATCGTCCTCGCTCAGACGGTTCAGCTTCATGCGCAGGTCGAGGATGGCAACCGAGACCAAATGCGCCGATTCGCGATTGCCCGTCGCCGCGAGCATGGCGCGGCACTGCTCGAGGGACGCAAGCACTGCAAGCATTTGTTCGTCTGAATTGGCCACAGGCGTCGTTTCCGTTCTAGTAGCGTGCGACGAGATGGAGCCGAGCAACTCCCGACTCGCGGATGGCTTCCAAATACGTCATGTCGTTGCTCCCCTGCGCTTTGCCGATGCGGCTCAGCCGAGCCATGCACCTACCCCCTGGGACGGCACGACGGCGTCCTGGCATGACGCAGGGTGAAGAGACATCACCGCTCCCCGGCATTCGATGAATTAGCGCCACGATCCGTTCATCACGATAGCATGACAACGGCCCATCTTCGAATACCATTTCATTGCGGTCGAGGCAAAAACCGTCGATCTTAGGTTCGACTCGCGTTAAGCGTGTCCCTGTCCTACATGATGTGTCAGACCGCGCATCTGCTGGCGGTAAGACCATGCTGCAGAGAACTGAAGGTGGCAGACTCATCGACCCTCGATCGCTCAACCAAATCATGGCACGAACGTGCCCTGCCCGTAATTTATCGGAATCACTCTAGCAGGCGGAGAGAGCTTGTATGCGCGTTGCGGCGGAACGGGGCGTTCCTCAGAAGGAACGCCGGGAACTAGCCGAGACCCCTGCGACGCTGGCACCAGGGGAGCACGGCGGCTCGTCTGCTGGGGCAGGATCGAGCATTGAACTGAGCCGAGAGAGTGGCGGCGCCAAGGGCGCAACGGCGAGCAAGCCGGCAAGAACTGCGACGGGCCGGGCCGCCCCGGCCAAGTCGACCGTGAGCAAATCGGCGCAGGCAAGCCTCACCGACTGGGATGCAGCGCGGATATTCCTCGAGGTTGTCAGGGCCGGCAGCTTTCGCTCCGCGGCCGAGCGGCTGACGCTCTCGATCAATGCCGTACGGCGACGCATCGATGATTTCGAGCGGCAGATCGGCGCGACGCTGTTCACGCGCGATGTCCACGGCGCTCGGCTGACCGACGAAGGCGCGCTGGTGGTCTCCGCCGTCGAGCACATGGAGGCCGCGTCATTCGAGTTGCTGCGCGCGGGCGATGGTCTCGCCGGCGCTGCGTCGGGCGAGGTCCGGGTCGCGGTGACCGAGGGGCTCGGCACGTTCTGGCTGGCGCCCCGGCTGGTCGAATTTCAGCAGAGCTTTCCCAACGTCATGGTCGATCTCTATTGCGCGATGCGCTCGGCCGACGTGTCGCGTCACGAGGCCGACGTCGCCATCCACCTCTCCCGGCCGGCGGCGCTCGACGTCAAGCTGGTCCGGCTTGGCCGCATGCACCTGATGTGCTTTGCGAGCGAGAAATATTTGGAGATATTTGGCATCCCAAAGACGATTGACGATCTCGTCAAACACCGCTTGGTTCTGCAGGTGGCGGACGAAGCCGCCGCCAATGCCGCCTTCGCCACCATCTTCCCCGGTTTCGAACAGCGGGACCTGATCGCGATGACCACCAATGTCTCGAGCGCCAATTACTGGGCCGTGGCGCACGGCGCCGGCATCGGGGTCTTCCCAACCTATGCGAGTGCCCTGGGCGGGAAGATCATACCACTGGAGGTTGACCTCAAGTGGTCCTACGACATCTGGCTGTCTTATCATGCCACCACCGGACGCATCCCTAGGGTGCGTCACATGATCGACTGGCTGGTCGAGGCTTTTAACCCTGGCAAATACCCGTGGTTTAAAGACGAATTCATTCATCCACAGCAACTTAAAACAGTATATATGGGTGAACCCCTGACCCATCTATTCGGGGGCTTTCCGATGGAAGGACGGTAAAATCAGTATGAACAAATCAGCGGCAAAGAAAATGAAGCAGCGCAGTGCGGGCAAGCCCGACATCGAGCTCGGCAAGCGGATTCGCCTGCGGCGTGTAGAGCAGAAGATCTCGCAGGCCGAGCTCGGCGAGAAGCTCGGCGTGAGCTTCCAGCAGGTCCAGAAGTACGAGAAGGGCGTCAACCGGGTCGGCGCTGCGCGTCTGCAGCAGATCGCCACCGCGCTCGACGTGCCTGTGACGTTCTTCTACGACGGCGACAGCAAGGCGCGCGAGGTCGAGAGCCTCCTGTTCCTGGACTCAGCCTTCAGCCTGCGGTTGCTGCGCGCCTACAGCAAGATCAAGGACCAGACCGTGCAACGTCAGCTGGTATCCTTGATGGAATCGATCGCAGCGAACGAAGAATAGGCAAGGCTGTCTGATCCGTCAGACAGGTCTGCCCGTGATGGATATGGGCCATCTTCGCTCGAGGGCGCAACTTGGGGGCGCCAGGCGCTCTGCCAGCTCGGGCGAGTTCACTGCCTCGGCTCAAGGCCGAGCGATCGGCGCGGCCGACACACCGGCCCTTCTCGTCCGCACAGCGATCGCTGCGCGGTCTGAGGCTTCGTCGCTTTTATAATCTCGTGCTCTCTGCCGTCATAGGAAGTGGCCGCATGCCGGCGTTTCGGTTCCGTCCGGCCGACGCTGATCATGAACGCTGCGCGTCCTCTCCTGGGCCACCCGTGCACAGGTCGAGAGCTCGGCCCGAACGTCCCTTTGCCTGCCCATCATGTCCTGAACTTGCATTGACGCCGTCACCGGCGCGGTGAACGATGCCGGCCGCCTGCCCTCCTGCGGACGGACCCACATGCCGACTATCTCCGAGCTCCCCACCACCTTCGCCGGGGACAAGATCCTCATGACCAGAGCGGGCGATGGCGTCGGCATCATCACCTTCAACAACCCGGACAAGCGCAATGCGATGTCGCTGGAGATGTGGGAGGGGCTTGGCCAGGCACTGGTCGCGCTGCGCGACGATGACGCGATCCGGGTCGTGGTGCTGACCGGCGCCGGCGGCAAGGCCTTCGTGTCCGGCGCCGACATCAGCCAGTTCGAGCAGAGCCGCCACAATGCCGCGGCCTCGGAGGCCTATGCCGAGCGAAGCGCCGCCCAGCGGGCGCTGCTCGCCGGCTACCCGAAGCCGACGATCGCCTGCATCAGCGGCTTCTGCCTCGGCGGCGGCCTGCAGATCGCGATGCTGACCGACATGCGCTTCGCCGCCGCGGACAGCCAGTTCGGCATCCCCGCCGCCAGGCTCGGCATCGCCTATGGCTATGACGGCCTGCGCAACCTGGTGTCACTGGTCGGCCCGTCGCAGGCGCGGCTGCTGCTCTATACGGGCCTGCGGATCGATGCCGCGGAGGCGCTGCGGATCGGCCTCGTCGACCGGATGATGAGCAACGACGAACTGCTGCCGGCCACGCTGGAGATCGCCCGCACCATTGCCGTCAATGCGCCGCTGGCGGTCAAGGCCGCCAAGATCACCATCGCCGAGGTGCTGAAGGACGAAAGCCGCCGCGACATGGAAGCCATCAAGCGGATCGGCGACATCTGCATGGATTCGGAGGATTTCCGCGAGGGCCGCCGCGCCTTCATGGAGAAGCGCAAGCCAGCCTTCAAGGGACGTTAGAGCGCCTCCAGCACCGCCCTGGTCACGTCGATCGTGCCGGCATTGCCACCGAACTCGAATGGCTTGAGGCCGGATGCGTAGACCTGGTCGACGGCCTGCTCGATCCGCTGGGCCGCCTCGGCTGCCCCCTCGATGCCATGGGTGTCCGCCAGCCAGTCCAGCATCATCGCGGCCGACAGGATCATCGCGGTCGGGTTGGCCTTGCCCTGCCCCATGATGTCGGGCGCGGTGCCGTGGCAGGGCTGGAACACGGCTTGGCGATCGCCGATGTCGGCCGACGGCGCCATGCCCATGCCGCCGACGAGACCGGCGGCGAGATCGGACAGGATATCGCCGAACATGTTCTCGGTGACCAGAACGTCGAAATCCCACGGGCGCTTCACCAGCATGAGCGCGCAAGCATCGATGTAGAGGCGGTCCGTCTTCACGTCCGGATGAAGTTGAGCGACCTCGTCGAAGATCTTACGGAAGTAGGCGAAGGCCTTGAAGACGTTGGCCTTGTCGACGCAGGCTAAAGTCCCCGAGCGGCCGCGCGCGCGGCGCCGGGCGGCGAGCTTGAAGGAGAAGTTGAACAGCCGCTCGGATGTCTTGCGGGTGATGACGAGGGTCTCGCGCGCCTCCTCATGTGTCACGACACCTTTGCCCATCGAAGCGAACAGGCCTTCGGTGGACTCGCGGATCACGACGAAGTCGATGCCGCGCTCGGCGGCGCCGACGATCGGACTCGGCACGCCCGGAATCAGCCGCGCCGGCCGCACGCCGGCATAGAGGTCGAAATGGAAGCGCAGCTCGATCTGCGGCGCGATCTCGGTGTTGTCGGGATAGCGCACCGACGGCAGCCCGCAGGCGCCGAGCAGGATCGCGTCCGCCTCTTCGCACAGCCGGATCGTGGAGTCGGCGATCGAGACGCCGGTCGCGAGATAGTTGTTCGCACCGGCCTGGGCCTCGGTGAACCGGAACGACAGGCCGGCCTTGGCCTCGACCTTGCGCAGCACTTCAAGTGCCGGCGCCATGACCTCCGGCCCGATGCCGTCGCCGGGGAGGACTGCGATGTGGAGTGCGTTGGTGGAGGGCATGCTTTTTTCTTCGTCACACGAGGGATTTAGCGCCGTCATTGCGAGCGAAGCGACTTGTCCGCCTTAGCCCGAAGGGCGACGGCGGAAGCAATCCAGGGCCCAGGTTGAGACTCTGGATTGCTTCGTCGCTTCGCTCCTCGCAATGACGATGGAGAGGGTGTGTCCTACGGCGTCAGCACGGCGCGGCCGACCAGCTGACCCTTCTGCAGCTCACGCAGAGCATCGTTGGCCTTGGCGAGCGGCATCGGCGTCACCGGGATCGGCGCGATGTGCTTGGCACGGACGAGGTCGAGCAGCTTCTTTGTCTCGCGGAGATTGCCGACATAGCTGCCCTGGATCGTCACCGCCTTGATCGGAATGAGCGGCAGCGCCCACGGCGCGCCGCCGCCGAACAGGCCGACGATGACCAGCTTGCCGCCCTTGGTGAGGCAGTCGAAGCCCAGCTGCGCGGTGGCGGCATTGCCGACCAGGTCGATGACGGCCCGGATCGGCTCGCCTGCGGCCTTGTTCAGTTGCTCCAGCGCATCCGGCGCCT
Organism: Bradyrhizobium sp. HKCCYLRH3097; assembly: GCF_051167875.1. Taxonomy (NCBI): domain Bacteria; kingdom Pseudomonadati; phylum Pseudomonadota; class Alphaproteobacteria; order Hyphomicrobiales; family Nitrobacteraceae; genus Bradyrhizobium; species Bradyrhizobium sp. HKCCYLRH3097. The sequence goes on along the minus strand of NZ_JBNPTX010000006.1, from coordinate 55,143 downwards.
TGCCGTCGACCGCCGCCAGCGCGCCGGCCGCCAGCGCCGCCTCGCGCTTGCGCGCGTCGATATCGACCACGATCGCACCCTTGCCGCCCATTGCCTTCAACAGCGACAGCGCCATCAGCCCGAGGCCGCCGGCGCCGAAGATCACGATCGGCGTGTCGAAATCCTTCTCGACCTTCTTGAGCGCGCTGTAGGTCGTGACACCGGAGCAGGCGTAAGGCGCGGTCGTCACCGGATCGAGCCCCTTGAGATCGATCAGGTGGCGCGGATGCGGCACCGTCATGTGGTCGGCATAGCCGCCGTCGCAATAGACGCCGAGCGAGGCCGGCTTCAGGCACATGTTCTCGTCGCCGGCGAGACAGGTCGCGCACTTGCCGCAGCCGATCCAGGGATAGACCAGCACGACGTCGCCGACCTTCAGCCCGCCCTTCTCCGCCTCGGTGACCTCCGGCCCGAACGCCACGATCTCGCCGGCGCTCTCATGGCCCATGGTCCGCGGCAGCGACACGCCCCGATCCTTGAGGGACAGCGGCTTGCGGCCGTGCCCGAGATCATAGCCGCCTTCCCAGATGTGCAGATCGCTGTGGCAGACGCCGGCCGCCTTCACCTTGATCAGCACCTGTTTGCCGAATGGTTGCGGTGTCGGCTCGTCGACCTCGGTCAGCGGCGCATTGAAATCGGTGACCTTGAAGCTCTTCATGGTTTCACTCCCGTAGTCCGGTGCGGGCGCGACCGGACGGCGCATCGACGGGACGAGCGGCGAGGCTGCGCGCGGCAACGTCGCCTTGGACCTCCTCCCCGGCATGAGCGCGTCCGGCTGGTCCGGACTGTTCTTGCGATATCGCGACATTGGCTGGAAACGCGAGGAGCGGCAAGGCTGCGCGCAGCGCCTGCGGTCATGGCAGCCCTGCAGCGTTTTGCCTTAGCGGGCTCAAGGTTTTGCAGCGTCGCCTACGCCAGCCCCCCGCAGGATTTCCACGGTGTGCTCTCCGAGGCTTGCGGCCCGCGGGCCGGCCGCAACCTTCGCTTCCGACATCCGAAACGGCAGGTTGACGACCTTGAAGTTGCCGGCGGCATCCTCCACATCGGCCAGCGCGCCGCGATGCGCGATCTGCGGATCAGCCAGCGCATCGGCCACACTGCGGTAGGCCGAACTTGGCACGCCGCCCGCATTCAATGCCTCCAGGCATTGGGCGACGGTGAGCCGGCGCGACCAGGCTTCCACGCCATCCATCAGCGCCCCCCAGTTTGCCCGCCGGTCGGAATATTTTGCGAATCTGGGATCATCGACCCAGTCCGGATGGCCGATCGCGGTCATCAGGTTCTGGAACGTCTTCTCGCTGGCGATGGCGATCATCACATAGCCGTCGCGACACTCCGCCGGGCCGAAGGTCGGCCGCGACGGCTGCGCGACGGGAAATTGCGACCATTGGATCTCGTTCAGTGTCAGGCTCAGCATCGATTCCAGCATCGAGCAGTCGATGTGCTGGCCGCGCCCGTTGCGTTCGCGCTGATACAGAGCGGAGGCGATGGCGCCGAACGCGTAGGTCCCGGTGACGACGTCGGCATGGTAGATGCCGCAATAATCGGGTCGGCTGCGCCCCGGCTGGTAGGCGAGATGCGCCATGTCGTAGCCCGAAGCCGCATGGATCACCGGGGCGTAGGCCGGGAGTTCCGCCGATGGGCCGGTCTGGCCGTAGCCCGAGATCGAGCAGTAGATCAGCCGCGGATTCAGCGCGCTCAAGGCCGCATAGTCCAGCCCGAGCCGCTGCATCACTCCAGGGCGGAAGTTCTCAACCAGGATATCGGCCGATGCGACCAGCCGACGCACCGCGGCGACACCGTCGCGCGACTTGAGGTCGAGCGCGACGCTCTTCTTGCCGACGTTGAGCTGACCAAAAGCGGTAGAGCAGCCATGACGCATCGGAGGCCGGGTGCGCATGGTTTCACCTTCGACTGACTCGATCTTGATCACCTCCGCTCCCATATCGGCAAGCATGCGGGCACAGTGCGGGCCGGCGATGGTGGTCGAGAAGTCGAGGACGCGCAGTCCCTCGAAACATCCTGTCAAACGGCTCTCATCGTTTCCCACTAGACTCACCCTGGCAGCTCCCTGGTTTGAACTCTTCTCGCTCGGCACCGAGGCCGAAGGTCCGCTTTGCCGTCGCGGATTCACAAAGCGTAAGCCATCGATCGTTGTGCAGGTCGTTTCTAGATCGAACCATTCGATGTCGAAAGCGTTTGGCGTCCCGCCGCGGTGCGGCAGCGCCTTTCTTCATGACTGAATTTGGACCTTTTCTTGCATAGGACGAACATGGGGCTTGATCGAGGACATCTCTTGCGGGTTCTGTTCGTTACGACCGAAATGGACGATTTCGTCCGGGTGGGCGGACTGGCTGCCGTTTCGGCGGCACTTCCCCGGGCGCTGCGCTCACACACCGATGTCAGGATCATGCTGCCCGGCTACCGGGACGTGATCGAGCAACTCACTCACATCGAGATCGTCGGCCACTGCGCGCCCCTGGCAGAGATGCCGGGCTGCGCCCTGGGGCGGTCGTCGACCCGCGACGGCCTGCCGGTCTACGTCCTGCTCTGCGACGAGCTCTACGACCGGCCAGGCAACCCCTATGGCGACGAAAGCGGGCAGGACTGGGCGGACAACGACATCCGCTTCGGCCGTCTCGCCGCCGCCGCCGCCGAGTTGGCGGCGGGCACGCTGGACAAGAACTGGGCAGCCGATCTGGTCCACGCCAATGATTGGCAGGCCGCATTGGTGCCGGCCTATCTGGCGTGGCGCGGGGTCGACGTACCGTCGATCCTGACCATCCACAACCTCGCCTATCAGGGCCTGTTCCCGCGCGAGTCGCTGCGCCGGATCGGCGCCCCCGAATCCTCGTTCCACATCGACGGTCTGGAGTTCTACGACAAACTGTCCTTTCTCAAGGGCGGTCTGATCTATGCGTCGCATCTCACCACGGTCAGCTCGACCTATGCCCAGGAGATCACGACGCCCGAGCTCGGCTGCGGGCTGGAGGGCCTGCTCCGGCAGCGCTCCAATGCCGATGAGCTGACCGGCATTCTCAACGGCATCGACGAGAGCTGGGATCCCCGCTACTGCCAGCAGCTGGCGCAGCCCTTCGCCGCGGGCGACTGGAAGGGCAAGAAGGCCAACGCCGACTACGTCCGCAAGCAGTTCGGCCTCGCCGTGTCGCGCGGTCCGATGTTCGGCATCGTCGCGCGCCTCGTCCATCAGAAGGGCATCGACCTGGTGCTGGAAGCCGCCGATGAGATCGTCGGCGCCGGCGGCCAGATCGTGGTCACCGGCACCGGCGAGCCCGCCATCGAGCGCGCGCTGATGGAGGCCCACCGCCGCCGGCCGGACGCGATCGGGGTCGCCATCGGCTTCAACGATGCACAGGCGCGGCGCATCTTCGCCGGCAGCGACTTCACCCTGATGCCGTCGCGCTTCGAGCCATGCGGCCTGAGCCAGATGTATGCCCAGCGCTTCGGCTCGCTGCCGATCGGCCACCAGACCGGCGGCCTCGCCGAGACCATCACCGATGGCGAGACCGGATTCCTGTTCGAGAAGCCGTCGGCGGAATCCTTCCTCGGCGGGGTGAAGCGCGCGTTTTCGGCGTTCACCAGCACCGAACGGCTGAACGAGATGCGGCTGTCGGCGATGGCACGCTCATTCAGCTGGAACCTGTCGGCCGCCTGCTACAACGCACTGTACCGGAAGATGCTGGCGTCGTAGCCCGCTTGAAAGGACGGCTTCTTACGCTGCGCGGACCGCTTCCAGGAAGCTGCCGACCTCCCGCTTGAGGCGGTTGGAATCTCCAGCCAGCGACTTGGCCGACGACAGCACCTCGGCGGAGGCCGTGCCGGTCTGCGAGGCGCCGCGCTGCACGTCCGTGATGTTGGACGAGACCTGCTGGGTGCCGTGGGCGGCCTGCTGCACGTTACGCGAGATTTCCTGCGTTGCCGCGCCCTGCTCTTCGACCGCCGCCGCAATGGCTGCTCCGATCTCGGCAAGCCGCTCGATCGTCGAGCTGATCGCCTGGATCGAATTCACCGATTCCTGCGTCGCGGCCTGCACGCCCGAGATCTGCTGTGATATCTCCTCGGTCGCCTTCGCCGTCTGTTCCGCAAGCGCCTTCACCTCGGTCGCAACCACCGCGAAACCGCGGCCGGCGTCGCCGGCGCGCGCCGCCTCGATGGTGGCGTTGAGTGCGAGGAGATTGGTCTGTCCGGCAATGCTGTTGATGAGCTCGACGACGTCGCCGATGCGGGCTGCGGCCTGCGACAACTCGGCGACGCGCCCATTGGTCTGGCGCACCTGCTGCACGGCGTCGCCGGCCATGCGGGCCGACGCCTGGACCTGACGGCTGATCTCGGTCACCGACGAGGAGAGCTCCTCGGTGGCGGAGGCGACCGACTGAACGTTGGCGGACGCTTCCTCCGACGCAGCCGCCACCACCGTGCTGAGCTCCTGCGAGCGGCTAGCGGTGTTTGTCAGCATATCCGCCGACGTTTCGAGGCCCGAGGCCGCCGACGACACGGTGTTGACGATGTCGGCAATCGTCGACTCGAAGTTGCGCGTCAGCGCATCCAGCCGCTGGGCCCGATCGATCTGCGCCTGCGCGTCGCGCTGCGCGGCCTCGTCCGAGGCCTTCTTGGCGATCAGCGCGTCCTTGAAGATCTTCAGGGCGCGCGCCATCGCGCCGATCTCGTCCTTGCGGGACTCGTTCGGAATATCGGCGCTCAGCTCGCCATTGGCGAGGCGCAGGGTCACGCCGGTCAGTCCGACCAGCGGGCCGATGACGCCGCGGACGACGCCGATGACCACGGCGACCGACACGATCGCCACCAGCAGCAGAACGCCGAGCGCGATGAACAGCCGCAGCCGCGCCGCGCCGATCGCCTGATCGATGGCCTGATGCGCGGACTTCAGCGCCGCATCGCGCAGCACGATGACGTTGTTCAGCATCGGCGTGGTCCAGCGGCCCCATTCCTCAGCCGTGACCGGCGACGGCTGTCCGTCGCGCCCCGCCGTGACGATCTGACGGTAGCGCTGTTCGCCAGCACCCATCAGGGTCGTGCGCACGTGCTCCAGCGCGGCGGACACCTCCGGCGTATTGCGAACGCTGCGCGCCGCGAGCTCGATCTGCTGCCACAGCAGGGTCACCTGTCCGCTCTGCTCGGTCACCTCGGCAAGACGCGCCGGGGTCCAGCTGACGTTCTGGATGAAGAAGCGCAGCACGGCGGAGCGCGCGCCGTTGATCGTGCGCATCGATTGCGACAGCTGCGCAAGCTGAGCCGAAGGCAACAGGTTCTCGACCTCGCCACCGGCCCCCGACAGCTCGATCGCGGTCTCGTCGATGGCGGCATTCAGGGACTCGGCCGCCCGACCGAGGCCATCCGTGGTCGTCGCCTGGATGTTCGCCGGACGCTGCGCGGCCGGAAGCGGTACAGCGTTGCGCGCCGCCGAACGGACGCCACGCAGTGTCGTCGCTGCGGCATCGATGTTGGTCGTCGGCAGGCCCGCAACTTGCGCGGCGGTCTTGGCCCGTGCCAGCGACTCGTCCGTCGTGGCGATGGCCGTGTCGAGCTTGGCGACATCATCCGCCGACGCGGACCCGGCCGCCGCGAGCAGATTCCACTGGCCGCGCTCGAGCGGGATCTGCGCATTGACCTTCAGTGCGAGCTCGAAGGCGTTCAGAACCTGCTCCGCCCGCTCGCGCTTGCGCAAGTCGCCCCACCCGCTCCATGCGAGGGCAAAGGCGAAGGCCATCGCGAAGAAGCCGGTCAGCAGATTGCCGGCAAGAATTTTCCATTTGAGACTGACCGCACCGGTCTCCGGCTTGATCGTCTCATTCTGCAGCACCGAGCGCTCGGACATCGGCCGTTCCCAATCAAATATCGCTGCCCGGCCGGTCACGCTCGCGTCGGCCGATACGCGCTGGCGCAGCGGCCTCCGGCGACGTCCCCGCGCGGTCGGCAAACACGAATCGCGGCGATGCTGCCGCGCCATAATGATTAAGAACGAATGGCGACTAATCCCTTAAACCGAGCTGATCCGAGCGGTATCGGAATGCCGCGATACCGCGCCAATCGGATCGACTCGGCTCATCGGGCCCTCTACTCCGCAGCCGCTGCAAGCGTCACCGAGGGATCGTGCAACACCACGCCGGAGAGCGGATCGTGCTCGCCCGACCAGGGCCTGCGCTGCAGGACCGATCGCGTGTGCTGATAGCCCGCAGTCCAGCGCGCGATGATGCCTCGCTCGGTGAAATCGATATCCTTGGTATGGCTCTCGCGAGCGAGTTGCGGGGCCAGCAGCCGGACGACATGCATCCGCGTCTGGCAACCGTGACTGACAAGATCGCGGATCGCCGGATCATTGCGGGCCGACTCCGGCAAATGAACCGCAAGCTGATTGATGATATGCCGCAGCCGATGCGTCTGCTGCTGGCGCGCGATATGGCTCGAGATCCGGCTCGAATATTGCGCGTCCTTGTGGCGGTTGAACACCTCCGCCATGGTCGTCGGCTCGGCTCCCTCGGGATTCCACAGATGCACGGCGAAGATCAGCGAGTCCTTTCGCGGATTGTCGTCGAACACGACCTCGGTCGGCGTGTTCGACAGGATGCCGCCGTCCCAATACAGTTCGCCATCGATGCGAACTGCCGGAAACGCGGGAGGCAACGCGCCCGATGCCAGGATGTGGCGGACATCCAGCACCTCGTCGCGACTGTCGAAATAGCGCATCCGGCTCGTCCTGACATGCGCCGCCCCGACCGTGAGGCGTAGACCGCCATTGTTGAGACGATCGAAGTCGACGAGCTCCTGCAGCGTTTCGCGCAGCGGAGCGGTCGAGTAATAGCCGGCCTGCTCGGCACCGAGCGGATAGGACTCCCCGGCATGCGCCAGGGCGTTGGGACGGAAGAAGCCCGGAATCCCATGCGTCACGGTCGTCCAATAGGACAGCCGCTCGTTGAAATCCGGAAAGGCCGTGCGCACTGTCCAGGCTGGCCGCCGGTGCATCCGCTTCCAGAACTCCCGCAGCCGCGTCATGCGCTCCTGCACCGGGCTGCCGGCGATGAGAGCGGCATTGATGGCGCCAATCGATGTCCCGATCACCCAGTCCGGCTCCAGACCAGCCTCGTGCAGCGCCTGATAGACGCCGGCCTGGTATGAACCGAGCGCACCACCGCCCTGCAGGACGAGAACCACCTGCCCGGGCAGCCTGCCGCGATCGATCATCGCGCACATCGTGTCGTCGACGTCGGCCATGTCTCCCTCCTCATGTCTCCCTCCTGATGCATTGTCCTGTTCGCAGGTTTCCCGTCGCTGTTACATCGCCCAACCGCTAATGTGCGGTCCAACCACCATCGACCGGCAGGGCAACACCGGTGATCGATGCGGCGGCATCGCTGGCGAGAAAGACGGCGAGCGCACCGATCTCCTCCACCGTTGCAAAGCGCTTGTTCGGCTGTTGCGCCAGCAGGACATCGCGGATGACCTGATCGCGGGAGATGCCGTGCGCCCTGGCCTGTCCGTCGATCTGCGCCTCGACCAGCGGCGTGTAGACGTAGCCTGGACAGATCGCATTGCAGGTGATGCCGATCTCGGCCGCCTCCAGCGCCGCGACCTTGGTCAAGCCGATGATGCCATGCTTGGCAGCGACATAGGCCGATTTGAACGGCGACGCGACGAGGCCATGCGCCGAGGCGATGTTGATGATGCGACCGAAGCTATTCCGCCGCATCGACGGCAGTGCCAACCGCATCGTGTGGAACGCCGACGAGAGATTGACCGCAACGATGGCGTCCCACTTTTCGACGGGAAACTGCTCGAGCGGCGCGACGTGTTGAATGCCGGCGTTGTTGACCAGGATGTCGATACGGCCAAATTCCTGCAGGGTACCGGCCATCATGCTCGCGATCGCTTCCGGCTGCGTCATGTCGGCCGCAGCATAGCCGGTGCGAACACCGAACTCCGCAGCGATCTGCGACCTGATGCGGCCGATCTCCTCGGGAGCTCCGAAGCCGTTCAGCATGACGTGCGCCCCGGCACCGGCAAGTGCCTGCGCAATCCCCAGACCGATGCCGCTGGTCGAGCCGGTGATCACCGCCACCCTGCCGGACAACGGAGGTAATGTGGATCGGGCTTTCAGTGAATCTACAGCCATGGCGTCGCCTTCGTCCGAGCAGTTGAGCCCCGTGCCTGCACAAATTGCCGGGCCGCCATGACCAATGGAAATGCCGTTTGGCTCGCCACACGATAGGTGCTCGCTATCGCAATCGCTGGTGCCAAGCCCCGCTTGGTAGGATATTGCACCCGGGACGTCAGCCCGATCGAACGGAGCACCTCGATGGAAATGCATCAGGTTCGGTATTTTCTTGCCGTTGCCCGGCTGCTGCACTTCACGCGCGCGGCCGAGGAATGCAACGTGACGCAGCCGTCGCTGACGCGTGCGATCAAGCAGCTCGAAGCCGAGCTCGGTGGCGACTTGTTCCGGCGTGAGCGGCCGGCCGCGCAACTCACCGAGCTCGGCCAGCGCATGCATCCACTGCTGAAGCAATGCTACGAGGCTGCCGTTGGCGCGCGAACCCTCGCCTCGTCCTTCAAGAGCGGAGAGCTCGGCACGCTCCGGATCGCGCTCGCCGACTCGGTCGACCTTGCGCTGCTGATCCCGCTGCTCGATCAGCTGCAGCGCCAGTTCAACCAGCTCGAGCTCAGGTTTCTACGCGGCAGCAGCCGCATGATCGCAGAGCATCTGAAGAGCGGCGAAGCGGAGCTCGGCATCGCCTCGGAGATCGACGAGACCTGGGATCGGCTGGATGTCTGGCCTCTCTTCACGGAGGACTTCGCGCTCGCCGTGAGCAGCCGGCACCGGCTGGCCGGGCAGGATCCGATCGCGATCGATGATCTGGGCGGTGACGCGTTGCTGTGCCGCAACTATTGCGAACATGCGGACAGGTTGCGCACGCTGCTCCGCGAACGCGGCGTCGACCTCGGACGAACTCATGATGTCCACTCCGAACGCGACCTGATCGCGCTGATGGAAGCCGGAGTCGGCATCGGTGTGGTGCCGCAAACGACCACGCTGCCGGAGACCCTGCATCGGGCCACCGTCGACGGACTCGACGTGCGGCGCACCGTTCATCTCTACGGCGTTGCTGGCCGTGAACGCACGGCGGTTGCCTCGACCGTGATGCGCATGCTGCGCGGCAGGAACTGGCAGGAATGGCTCGCTCAGCTGTCCTGAGCCGCGGCCTGGCGAAGCGCTTCGACCAGATCGTCGATTTCCATCCGCTTGCGGAAATCGGGATCGACGAAACGCGCCTTTACGAGACCGTCACGCCCGACCACGAAGGCAGCCGGAATGGGCAACACCCAGCCGTCATTGCCGTGGAAGCTCGCCAGGTCCTGGTGCGCCAGTAGTTGCTGGATCTCACGACCAAGCCAGATCGCGAGGTTGAGCGACAAGGCATAGCCGTTGTCGAGGTCCGTCAACACAGGGAAGGTGGCGCCGGCGTCCGATTTGAACTGCTGCGTGAACGCCTGCAGCTCCGGCATGATCGCGACGATCGCGCCGCCCGCGGCGTCGATGCGCTCCTGCGCCTTGATCACCGCGCGAACGTTGAGCCGGCAATAGGGGCACCAATGGCCGCGGAAGAACATCACGGCGACCGGCCCCCGGACGAGGCAGGATTGCAGGCTCACCAGCCGGCCAGCCTCATCGGGCAGGACGAATGGCGGCATCGTCTCACCGGGCCGCGGCGCAGTCTCGCCGCCGCCGTTGTCTCCGAGCCGCGCCACCAGGCGGTCGACGGCGGATGCGTAGGCCGGAAAGATCTCGCGACCCGCAGCGGCATAGGCCTCGAGCTGCTGACGCAGGGTGCCCTGCATCTCCCTGCATTGCAGGAAGGCCTGTCTGAGCCGCTCGGCATCCGCGGGTGAAAGCACTGTCATGAGCAGCTCCGGCAGGTTCAGGACCCCAACCATGATAGTTTCCCGGGCAAGCCGACCACAAGGGCGGCCTGCCCGACCGTCGCGCTCAGGGCCGATAGAAATTGCCGGTGGGATCGAGCATGCCGGACGCCGAATAGAGCTGCCCGTCGCTCATGAAGAAGACGGTGTTGTTCGGCACCTTCCTGGCGTGGCGCATCATGGCCCGATGATTGGCGTCGCCGGCGGCCATCGTCATCATGCTGGTCTTGCCGGCGCTGTAGACATAGGCCATGCCGGGCGCGAGATCGAGACCGCCTTGCGCGATGGCTGCGGTGGCAGAGACCGCGACCACGGCCGCGGCGATCAAGGTCTTGGACAGGCGGGTCATGGATATCTCCTCCTCATGAATGCTGTCGCCCGTCATCGGGCGTCCGCATTACAAGCGCGACCTGCTCTGCTTGAGAAATGCCGTTGTCCAATCGCGAGGATAGCGTCCGCCTATCGATAGCGGCGGTCTATCGGCTCCAGAGAAAGGATGCATTTCCATCATGTCCCCTGCTCCCCGATGGTGCGCCTCGCGATGCCCGCTCGGCGCGGGCCGCTGTTCCATCAGAGGAGACAATGACATGTTGATGCAGATCGCACCTACACGCGCGCGCCGCCTGAGCGCTGCTTTCGTCCTGGCCGTTGCTACGACGGTGATCGCGGCGTCCGGCGCCCGCGCCGGCGAGTGTCCGGCCGACAGGATCAAGGCCGGCGTACGTGAGAAAGCCGACGTCAAGGCGGTCGGCGTTACCGACGTCACGCTTGGCGCGATCGATCTCGCCAAGCAGCCCGCCAATATCAAGGACCGCGAGTTGCGCTTCCGCAAGCTGACCATCGCGCCCGGCGGCATCGTGCCGTGGCACAGCCATGACGATCGCCCGGCGCTGATCTTCGTTCAGCAGGGCGAGATCATCGAATATGCCAGCAACTGCGCCGAGCCGATCCTGCACAAGGCCGGCGATCTGAGAGCCGAGGTGTTCGGCACGTCGCATTGGTGGAAGAACGACGGCAAGGAGACGGTCATCCTCTATGTCGGCGACGTTCGCAAGGATCCGCACGATCACAACATGTAGATCGCGGGCCTCCGCCAGCCGCCTTCGGATCGCCCCCTTCAGGCAGGCGATCCGGATACGGCCGCGTTGCCTGTGGAGCCGAGGAGATTGCCATGACGGATCTGTCCGCACGGTTGCCGATTGGAGCCGCCGATGTGAATGCACGAAGGGCGGCGCGGCGCGCGGTCCTGGTCGGCCTGCTCGCCTTTTTCAGCCTCGTCGATCTGTTCGCGGCGCAGGCGATGCTGCCGGTCCTCGCGCGCTACTATCAGGTCAGCGCGGCCGAGATGGGGCTTGCCGTCAACGCCTGCACGCTGGGAATGGCGATCGCGAGCCTGGTCATCGGCCTGCTCAGCCCGCTGATCGATCGCCGGATCGGCATCGTCGCCAGCCTTGCCCTGCTCGCCGGCTTCACCGCCTTGCTCGGCAGCGCGCCCGACCTGACGGTGTTCGCAGGCTTGCGCATCCTGCAGGGCCTGTGCATGGCCTCGACGTTCGCCCTCACCCTTGCCTATCTCGGCGAGCAGTGCACCGCCAGCGAGGCCGGCGGCGCCTTCGCGGCCTATATCACCGGCAACGTCGCCAGCAATCTGGTCGGGCGCCTGCTCTCGGCCGGTCTCACCGGTGCCCTGGGCCTCAAGCCGACCTTCTACGTCTTCGCCGCGCTCAATGTCTGCGGTGCCCTTCTCGCCGCATTCGCGGTCGGAGGCGCGGCCATGCGTGTGCAGGGAACGATGCGGCTGCGCGGCGGGGCCATCGCCGATCACCTGCGCGACCGCCGGCTGCGCGCGGCCTTCGGCGTCGGCTTCTGCGTCCTGTTCGCCTTCATCGGCGCCTTCACCTTCGTGAACTTCGTGCTGGTGCGACCGCCGCTGTCGCTCGGCATGATGGAGGTCGGACTGGTGTATTTCGTCTTCCTGCCCTCGATCGTCACCACGCTGCTCGCCGGCCGGACGGTCGCAAGGATTGGCACACAGGGCGCGATCTGGGGCGCACTCGCAACCGCAGGCCTCGGCCTCGTCCTGATGCTGTCGTCACAGCTCGGGGCGGTGCTCGCCGGCATGGTGCTGGTCGGAGCGGGCACGTTCTTCGCCCAGGCCGTGACCACAGGTTTCGTCGGAAAGACCGCCGCCCACGATCAGGGCGTTGCAAGCGGTCTTTACCTCGCCAGCTATTTCGCCGGCGGCATCATCGGAACGGCCGTGCTCGGCCAGTTGTTCGACCGGTTCGGCTGGACGGCTTGCGTGGCAGGCATCGCCGCCGCGCTCGCGGTCGCGGGATACCTGGCGCGTCGGATGACGCTGCCAGGCGTTCAGGACCGGCTCGGCGCGGCCTCGGGCTGAGCCGGCGGGGCCTGCTCATCGTCGTCGGCGATGGCGCGCCAGGCCGCCCCTTCGAGATCCTCATACTGGCCGCTCTTCAGCGACCAGAGAAAGCCGACCAGGCCGGCAAGGCCGAGCGCCAGAGCGAGCGGGACGAGAATGATCATCACTTCCATGACGCGGCCTCCCCGGCCACCTTGCGGGCACGCAGCGCATTCAGCATGACGATGATCGACGAGCCGGACATCGCGGCTGCCGCGATCAGCGGGGTGACGACGCCGCTGATCGCCAGCGGCACCGCCAGGGCGTTATAGCCGACTGCGAGCCACAGATTCTGCCGCATCAGATGCAGCGCCTTGCGCGCGTAGTCGATCGCGGCCAGCACCGGCGCCAGGGGACGACCGAGGAAGACGAGATCCGCGGTGGCTTGGCTCAGATGCGCGGCCGAGATCGGCGACATCGAGACGTGCGCGGCGGCGAGCGACGGCGCGTCGTTCATGCCGTCGCCGACCATCATGACCTTGACGCCCGCGCGCTTCAGCTCCTCGATGCGCGCGATCTTGTCGGCCGGCGTGACGCCGGCGCGCCACTCGCCGATGCCGAGCGCCTTGGCGGCCGCGGCCACCGCCGCCTCGCGATCGCCCGAGAGGATCTCGACCTTGATGCCGCGCCGCTGCAGGCCGGCGACGATCTTGGCGGCGTCGGGGCGCAAGCCCTGGCGCACCGAGAACAGGTACTTGCTGTCGCCGCGGCTGAAGGCCACCACCGAGGCCTCGGGATCGACGCTGCCGGTCTGCGCAACCAGCGCCTCGGCGCCGCAGAACGTTGGACGTCCCAGCCTGATCTCGACGCCGTCGACGACGGCGCGGACACCCTGGCCCGGCTCCTCGACCGCGCCCATCAGCGGCGACCGCGCATTGGCGGCCTGGGCCACCGCCGCGGCCACCGGATGATGGCTCGACAGCGCTAGCTGGCCGGCCAGCGCGAACACATCTGCAGGGATGTCGGCGGCGTTGACGACCTCGAGCTCCGGCAGCGTCAAGGTGCCGGTCTTGTCGAAGATGACGTGATCGGCCTCGGCGAGGCGCTCGATCGCATCGCCCGCATTGAGCAGCACGCCGGACTTAAACATCGCGCCCGACGCCACGGTCTGCACGGTGGGAATCGCGAGCCCGAGGGCGCAGGGGCAGGTGATGATCAGCACGGCGATGCCGGTGACGATGGCGTCGTGCCAGCTCGCGCCCATCAGCACCCAGCCGAGCACGGTGAGCGCAGCGGTCGCATGCACCACCGGCGCATACAGCCGCGAGGCGCGGTCGGCGAGGCGCATGTAGCGCGAGCGGGCCTGCAGCGCGTTGTCGAGCAGGCGCGTGATCTCGGCGAGCAAGGTGCCCTCGGCCGCGGCCGAGACCCGGACGCGCAGCGTCCCGGAAATGTTGAGCGAACCGGCATAGACCGCGGTGCCCTGCTCGGCCGGCACGTACAGCGTCTCGCCGGTGATCAGGCTCTGGTCGATCTCGGAGCGGCCCTCGACCACGACGCCGTCGACGGCGCAGCGCTCGCCGGGCCGCAGCAGCACGAGATCGCCGGCGCGAACGGCGGCGACCGGTACCTCCGAAATCTCGTCGGGGCCGATGAACTTGGTCGCGGTCTCCGCCTTCAGCGCGGCCAGATTGCCGGCGACGGCGCGAGTCCGCCGCCGCATGTTCTGGTCGAGATAGCGGCCGACCAGCAGGAAGGTCAGCAGCATGATCGCGGCGTCGAAATAGGCGTGCTCGGCGTGGTGGAAGGTCTCGACGACCGACATGCCCAGCGCCAGGATCACGCCGATGCAGATCGGCACGTCCATGTTGACGTTGCCGCTCTTGAGCGCGCGCCATGCCGAACGGAAGAACGGCTGGCCGGCATAGGCCGCGGCCGGCAATGCGATGACGGCCGACAGCCAGTGGAAGAAGTCGCGCTGCTCCGGCAGCATGTCGCTGACATTGCCGGACCACACCGGGATCGACAGCATCATCACGTTCATGGTCGCGAAAGCGGCGACGCCGAGACAGCGCAGCAGGAAGCGCGATTCCTCGGCCTCGGTGGCCTCGGCGCTTGCCTTCTCGAACGGATAGGCCTTGTAGCCGAGCTCGGCGAGGCGGTCGATGAACTTGGCCGGATCGAGCGTGCCCTGCTTCCATTCCAGCGCGACGCGGCGGTCGGTCAGGTTGACCCGCGCGAGCGTCACGTCGGGCAGTGCCGAGAGGCCGCGCTCGATCTTGGCCATGCAGCCGGCGCAGCTGACACCCTCGACCGCGAGGTCGATGTGCTTCAGGCCGGCGCCGAGATCCTTGACGTAATGGGAGAAGTCACGCGTCACATGCATGATCGGAAGTCCCTTCAGTTCAGCAGCACGCGGTTCTTCGACATGAACAGGCGGCGGCCGCTGGAATCACCTTCGAGCACGAGGTCCCACTGGCCCGGCGCGATCGCCTCCGCCGTGCCGCGATAGATGCCGATGCCGACCTCGGCGAGGGCGACGTCCTGATCGGCGCGCTTGTCGGCGGGACGCTCGAGCCGGCCCTGGAAGGTCAGGCCCGAGACGGGATTGCCGCTCGCGTCGCGCGCGTTGACCTGCAGGATGGCGGCGCCGCCGGCGCCACGCTCGATATGCGCCTCGACCTGCCACCGCCGCGCCTCCTGGGCGCGCGCCGCCGCGATCTCCTTCTCGTAGCCGAGGCTGGCGCTGTAGGCGCTGTCGACCTCGGTGCCCGGCAGGGTTGAGATCGCCATCTTCATCATGTAGACGTTGACGCCGATCACGGTCCCGAAGAAGGCGAGGAGCATCGCGAGCACCATGCCTCCGGTCAGCTGGAAAGAAGGATTGGAACGGCTGGCCATTGACAGGCTCCTTAGCTCTACGGGCTGACGAAATTGTCGGTGGCGGAGGCGACGACGCCGAGACCGATATCCGTCACATGGAACTTCACTGGGATGGACTTCGCGGGATTGTTCTCCTCGGGAGCGGTCACCAAGAGGCGCAGCTCCTCGGTCTGGTCGCGCCCGATCACGATCATCGGCCGGTCCGGCGTCACCGAATCCGCACCGACGACGTGGACGGTCGAATTGGCAGGCCCCTCGATGTCGATGGCGATGACGCGATCGAAGCCGTGCTTGTTGAGGACGCGCACCGTATAGGCATTGCGGATCGAGCCGTCGGACAGCTTGATCGCGATCGGATTGCGATCGTGCAGCACGTTAACCTCGAGCAGCGACCGGGTCGCGAGCTTGTAGACCATGGCGCCGCCGACCACGGCGATGATCGCGGCATAGACGATGGTCCGCGGGCGCACGAGCTTGTAGATCGGCGGCTTGCATTCCTGTCGACGATGGATGTTGATGTCGTTGTCATAGCCGATCAGCCGCGTCGGGCGGCCGATCTTGGTCATGACGGTATCGCAGGCGTCGATGCAGAGGCCGCACTGGATGCAATCCATCTGGGCGCCGTCGCGGATGTCGATGCCGGTCGGGCACACCGCCACGCATTGCTTGCAATCGATGCAGTCGCCGGCCGGCTGGCCGAGCGCGCGCAATTCGGCGGCCTTCTTGACCGACATGCGGCTCTCGCCGCGGTCATAGCGGTAGGTGACGTTGAGCGCCCATTCGTCGGTCAGCGCCGCCTGGATGCGCGGCCACGGGCACATATAAACGCAGACCTGCTCGCGCATGAAGCCGGCGAGCGTGTAGGTCGTCGCGGTCAGGATCGCGATCCAGACATAGGCGAGCATCGGCCCCTGGAAGGTGATGAGATCCTTCACGAGCGTCGGCGCATCGCTGAAATACAGCACCCAGGCGCCGCCGGTCCACCACGCGATCATCAGCCAGATCGAATGCTTGAGCACGAGCTCCGAAATCCGCTCCAGCTTCATCGGGTCGCCGGAGGCATCCTTCTTCATGCGCTCCCGCCGGTCACCCTCGATCAGGCGCTCGACGGCATAGAACAGGTCGGTCCACACCGTCTGAGGGCACAGATAGCCGCACCAGATACGGCCGCCGATCGCGTTCATCAGGAACAGGCCGATGGCGGCGATGATCAGGAGGCCGGTGAAGTAGTACACCTCCTGCGGCCACAGCTCGATGAAGAAGAAATAGAAGCGGTGGTTCGAGAAGTCGATCAGCACCGCCTGGTCGGGCGCGCCGAGGCCGCGATTCCAGCGCACGAACGGCAGGAAATAATAGACGCCGAGGCAGAAGCCCATCAGGCCCCATTTGATCCGGCGGAAAGTGCCCGAGACGCTCTGCGGATAGACCTTCTTGTGCGCAGCATAGAGCGGACCGTAATCGTCCACGGGCTGCAGGTCCTGAGGCTTCAGGTCGTCCGGTCTTACCGTCTGGTTCATGGCTGGCGGATCATGGCTGGGGGTCTTCTCGCAGTTGCGGCCGAAGGTATGTCCACCTCCGGCCGCTCAGTTGATCCAGCTCAATCGAAGGGAAAGTTCCGTTGGATTTCCGCTACTTTCCGCCACCGAGCGAGTGGACATAGACCGCCATCGCCTTGATCGTGGTCGGGTCGAGACGGCCCTCCCAGGCCGGCATGACACCGGCGCGACCATTGGTGATGGTCTCGATCAAGGTCGCCTCGTCGGAGCCGTACAGCCAGATCTTGTCCGTGAGGTTCGGCGCGCCGAGCTCCGGATTGCCCTTGGCGTTGTCGCCATGGCAGGCCACGCAGTTCTCGGCGAAGACCTTGGCGCCGGCCTTGGCGTCATAACCCGGCCGGGTCGGCAGGCCCGCCAGCTCGCGGACGTAGTTGGCGACCGTGACGATCTCCGCCGGCTTCAGGACACCGTCCTTGCCGAAGGCGAGCATCTGGCCCTCGCGCGTCTTCGGGTGACCCGAGCGCACGCCGTACAGCAGGGTCTGCTGGATCTGCTCCAGCGAGCCGCCCCACAGCCAGTCGTCGTCGTTCAGGTTCGGGAAGCCCTTGGCGCCGGCCGCGCCGGTCCCGTGGCAGGCGGCGCAGTTGTCGCCGAACACGGTCTTGCCCTTGGCACGCGCCAGGGCCAGCATCGCCGGATCCTTCTCGATGTCGGCGAGCGAGGCGGTCGCGAGCGCGGCCATCTTGGCGCCGCGGATCTTCTCGAGATTGGCAAGCTCGACCCCCACGTCCGCACGGGACGAGTAGCCGAACAGGCCCTGAGTGTTGCTGGAGATGGTCGGCCAGGCCGGATACACGATCCAGTAGCCGATCGCCCAGACGATGGTGATGTAGAAGGTGATCACCCACCACCGCGGCAGCGGGGTGTTGAGCTCCTTGATGCCGTCCCAGGCGTGGCCGGTGGTGGGGGTGCCGGAGACACTGTCGACTTCGGTATGGTCAGCCATGATGAATTAATCCTCCCGCAACGGCATGCTCGCCGCCTCGTCGAAAGCGGCCTTGTTGCGAGGCCAGAGGGCATAGGTCACGATCGCGATGAAGATCGCGACGAAGATCGGGGTCCACAGCGTCGTCACGAGTGACGACGCGATGTTTTCGACTGCAATGATGGGCTTCATGATGTTCGCCTCTGATCTCAGCGCAGATTGGCTTTTTCGTTGTAGATCTTGAAGTCGACCAAGGTGCCGAGCATTTGCAGGTACGCTACCAGCGCATCCATCTCGGTCGGCGCACCCGCCTTGCCGTCGAAGTTGCGCACCACCGCCTTCGGATAGCGTTTGGTGAGCGCCTCGGCACCGGCACCATCCGGATCGACCTGCGCCTTGAGGTCGGCGGCGGCGTTGGCGATCTGGTCGTCGGTGTAGGGCACACCCACCGCCCGCAGCGTCTTCAGGTGATCGGCGACGTTGTCGGCGTTCAGCTCGGCCTCCTTCAGGAAGGGATAGCCGGGCATGATCGACTGCGGGACGATGGCGCGCGGGTTGGTCAGGTGGGTGACATGCCAGTCGTCGGAGTACTTGTTGCCGACGCGGGCGAGGTCAGGACCCGTACGCTTGGAGCCCCACTGGAACGGATGGTCGTACATGCTCTCCGCGGCGAGCGAGAAGTGGCCGTAGCGTTCCACTTCGTCGCGCAGCGGACGAACCATCTGCGAATGGCAGAGATAGCAGCCCTCGCGGACGTAGATGTTGCGGCCGGCCAGCTCGAGCGGCGTATAGGGACGCACGCCGTCGACCGCCTCGATCGTGCTCTTCAGGTAGAAGAGCGGAGTGATCTCGACGAGGCCGCCGATCGCGATCACCAGCAGGATGCCGATGACCAGGATGATCGAGTTCTTCTCGAAGACTTGGTGTCGTTGCCAGAAAGACATGGTTGATACCTCACTCCGCCGGCTGAAGGGCGACGGGCGACTGAACTTCTTCCTCACCGACACGGACCGTCATCCAGAGATTGTAGGCCATGATGAGTGAGCCGATCAGGAACAGCGCGCCACCGGCGGCACGGATGATGTAGAAGGGGTGCATCGCCTCGACGGTCTCGATGAACGAGTATTCGAGGAAGCCGAGCGCCGTGTAGGACCGCCACATCAGACCCTGCAGGATGCCCGAGACCCACATCGCGGAGATGTAGAGCACGATGCCCAGCGTGGCCGTCCAGAAGTGCCAGTTCACGAGCTTGAGGCTATAGAGACCCTTGCGGTTCCAGATCCACGGCACCAGGCAGTACAGCGCGCCGAAGGAGACGAAGCCGACCCAGCCGAGCGCACCGGAGTGCACGTGACCGATGGTCCAGTCGGTGTAGTGGCTGAGCGAGTTGACCACCTTGATCGACATCATCGGACCTTCGAAGGTCGACATGCCGTAGAAGGCGACCGAGACGACCAGCATGCGCAGCACGGGGTCCGTCCGCAGCTTGTCCCACGCTCCCGACAGGGTCATCAGGCCGTTGATCATGCCGCCCCAGGAGGGCATCCACAGCATGATCGAGAAGGTCATGCCCAGGGTCTGCGTCCAGTCCGGCAGCGCCGTATAGTGCAGATGGTGCGGGCCGGCCCAGATGTAGAGGAAGATCAGCGCCCAGAAGTGGATGATCGACAGCCGATACGAGTAGATCGGACGCTCAGCCCGCTTCGGGATGAAGTAGTACATGATGGCCAGGAAGCCGGCGGTCAGGAAGAAGCCGACCGCGTTGTGGCCGTACCACCACTGGAACATCGCATCCTGCACGCCACCCCAGGCGATGTAGGACTTGGAGCCGAACAGCGACACCGGAAGCGCCGGATTGTTGCCGAGGTGCAGAACCGCGATCGTGACGATGAAGGCAAGATAGAACCAGTTCGCCACGAAGATGTGCGGCTCCTTGCGCTTGATGATCGTCGTCAGGAAGACCAGCAGGTAGACCACCCAGACGATCGTCAGCCAAAGATCCGAGTACCATTCGGGCTCGGCATACTCCTTGCCCTCGGTGACACCGAGCAGATAGCCCGTGCCCGCGATCAGGATGAAGAAGTTGTAGCCGATCACCACGAACCAGGGCGCGAGATCACCGGCGAGACGCACGCGGCAGGTTCGCTGCACGACGTAGAACGACGTCGCCAGCAGCACGTTGCCGCCGAAGGCGAAGATCACCGCCGAGGTATGCAGCGGCCGCAGGCGGCCGAAGCTGGTCCATGGCAGGTCGAAGTTCAGCGCGGGCCAGGCCAGTTGCGAGGCGATGATGAGTCCGACCGTGAAGCCGGCGATGCCCCAGAACATCGACATGAACGAGGCGAACTTGATCGGACCGAGATTGTAGTTCGGCCGACCATTGATCTCCTGCGGAGGCAGCTCGCGGCGCTCGAAGTAGCGGTTGAGGATGAAGAAGACGGACGCCGCGCTGGCGGCAGCCGCGAGCGAGGCGTGGAACGCGAAGGCCGTATCCAGTGCCTTCGCCGCAGCGAAGACGCACAGGAAGGCGGTGACGGCAAAAGTGAGCGACAAGCCACTTTCGCCGATGGTCATGGATTTTGTGGATGAGGACGCGCTCATGCGGAATCTCGCTGAAAGAACACGAGCCCAGCAACCACAATCGTTCACACGTGGAATTGATCGAAATCAACTTTGCGACCAGTTCGCCGGTAAACAGGCGGAGTGTTGCACGACGACGCGGTCCGACGCGGTTTCGCTCGCAGACACGGCGACGGCCGGCATGCAGCGATGCATGCCGGCCGTCATTAGACGTTCGTAGCAGGCTTCGGACTCAGCGCGCCGCGCTCAATCCTTGGCGGCAGCCGCCAGCGCTCGCACGATGTCCTCGCGCGCGACGATCCCGACCACGCGGTTGTCGGCATCGGTCACGGGAAGGCTGCGGATGCGATGCTCGACCATCAGCTGCAGCACGCGCGTCAGCTTCGTATCCGGCCTGACGTAGATGAACTCGGACGTCATCACGTCGGCGACCGTCCGGTTCATCAGGTCGCTGTAGCGCGGCAGCATCTGATTCGGCGTGAAGGCAAAGCATTTCAGCACGTCGAACTTGGTGACGATGCCGATCACCTCGTCGTTCTCGACGACGGGGTAGGTGTTGAAATCGTCGCGGTCGAACATCTCGCCGAGCTCGCGGATCGTCGTCTCCCGGGTCACGGTCGTGACGTTCCGCGTCATGTAGTTGCCGGCGGTTTCCTCGAGAAATCTGTACAAGGCGGCAATCCTGTTCTCGAATGGAGCGGGTCGAATTTCAGTGCGACAGCAGAACGCAACGCTCGCTGCGCGTCATCAGATGCTCGGTGACCCCGCCGAGCACGAGCTCGCGGAATCGGGAATGGCCATAGGCGCCCGCCACGACGAGACCGGCCGAAACATCGATGGCGACGGCGTCGAGCGTAGCCGCAACGTTGCGCCCCTGCCCCGGTTCCGCGACGCGCGCCGATGCGACGATCTTGTGACGGCCGAGCCATGCGACGACGTCCGCAAGACGCGCCGCGCAGGCGTCATATTCCGAGGCGGTCTCCGGGATCTCGGCGACCACGACGCCGCTCGCCTTGGCGAGCAGCGGCAGGGCATCGGTCAAAGCGCGGCGCGCCTCCGGTGTCTCCTTCCAGGCCACCAGCACGGTCCCGAGATCGAGGCTGCTGACGTTGTCCGGCACCACGAGCAGCGGGCGCCCGGCCTGCATGACGAGATCCTTGGGATTGGCCACCGCGAACGCATCGGACACCCCGGGCGGCACGCCGCCAGTGACGAGAATGTCGGCGGCACGGGCCTGCGCCAGCACGTAGCGCGCGGGGAAATCCACGGCGCTGCGCCAGCTCAACGACGCAGCCCGGTCACCCACTGCGGTGCGGAACTGCTGCTCGAGCTCGGCCAATCGATTCCGCAGCGCGGCCTCACCCTGCTCGATCAGATCCTGCGCCTGCTCGCCGGTCGTGAAATACAGCGGCGGCGCGAATTCCGCGGCCGCCACGCCGATGACACCTGCGTCAAAGCGCGCCGCCAAGTCGGCCGCGACCTGAAGGCGGGCCTCATTCGGCTGACTGAGCGCAAGGCTCACCATGACAGTCGCGAACGTCATCCCGCCTCTCCAAACATTGCTTCCATGCAGCTCTTAGAGGTGAAATCACCTGCCGTGATGAGATAGATCAAGGTGCGGCGGTGAAGCACGGGCGGCAGGACACCGTTGGAACCCGGCCCAGGATCGGAGAAAGCCTTGAATTGTCGAACCAAAGTTTAAGTCGGGCCGGGTTGCAGGGGCGCAATCTGGTATAGGATACCGCGGTGGTCGGCCTCCCGGCCGCGGCGGCAACGGCGAATCGGACAACGGCGAATCGATCAAAGGCCTCGAATTGCGCGACTTCACCCACCCCTTCCCGGATGCATCCGCCAGGCTCGACGACGCTCCCGAGGACGCTCGGAGGCTGGGCTTCGGCGCGTGGGATCTCGATCTGGCCTCGGGCGAGTTCTACTGGTCGGTGACGACGCGGAAGCTGTTCGGCGTGGCGGCCGATCAGCCGGTGACCTACGGGTCCTTCCTGGCGCTGCTCGCGCCCGAGGATCGCGCGCCGGTCGAGGCGGCGATCGAGGATTCGCGCCATCGGAGCACCGGGTTCGACATGTCGTTCAAGGTGTCCGGCGGCGGCCACTGGATTCGCGTGCTTGCCGGCGTGGTCCCCGACGAGGCCGGCGCGCCGCATCATCTGCGCGGCATCGCCCTCGACATCGACCAGGAGAAGCGGCTGGAGGAGACGCTGCGGCTGCGCGAGCAGCATTTCCGCTCGATCCTGGACACCGTGCCGGACGCGATGATCGTGATCGACGGCAGCGGCACCATCCAGTTCTTCAGCTCCGCGGCGGAGCGGATGTTCGGCCTCACCGAGGCAGAAGCGGTCGGCCTTGACGTCAGCGAATTGATGCCCGAGCCGGACCGCTCGCGCCATGCCGGCTACCTCACCCGCTACCATGCCAGCCGCGAGCGCCGCATCATCGGCATCGGCCGCATCGTGACCGGCCGCCGCCGCGACGGCACGACATTCCCGATGCATCTGTCGATCGGCGAGATGCAGTCCGGCGGCAAGCCCTATTTCACCGGCTTCGCCCATGATCTCACCGAGCACCAGCAGACCCAGGCACGGCTGCGGGAACTGCAGTCGGAACTGGTCCACGTGTCGCGCCTCAGCGCCATGGGCGAGATGGCCTCGGCGCTGGCGCATGAGCTCAACCAGCCGCTCGCCGCGATCAGCAATTACATGAAAGGCTCGCGCCGGCTGCTGGCCGGCAGCAGTGATCCGAACACGCCCAAGATCGAGAGCGCGATGGACCGCGCCGCCGAGCAGGCGATTCGCGCCGGCCAGATCATCCGCCGTCTGCGCGATTTCGTCTCGCGCGGCGAATCGGAGAAGCGGGTCGAGAGCCTGTCGAAGCTGATCGAGGAAGCCGGCGCCCTCGGCCTTTCCGGCGCCCGCGAGCAGAACGTCCAGTTGCGCTTCCAACTCAATCCGGAGGCCGATCTCGTGCTCGCCGACCGGGTCCAGATCCAGCAGGTCCTGGTCAATCTGTTCCGCAATGGACTCGAGGCGATGTCTCATTCCGAACGCCGCGAGCTCAGTGCGACAAATTGCAGACTCAGCGACGACTTGATCGAGGTCTCGGTGTCCGACACCGGAACGGGATTCCACGACGACGTCATGCCCAATCTCTTCAAGACCTTCTTCACCACCAAGGACACCGGAATGGGAGTCGGCCTCTCGATCAGCCGGTCCATCATCGAGGCCCATGGCGGGCGCATGTGGGCCGAGAACAACGAAGCGGGAGGCGCGACGTTCCGCTTCACCCTGCCCGCGGCCTCCACCAAGGTTGAGCACGATGGCTGAACGGGCCAAGGTCTATGTGATCGACGACGACGAGGCGATGCGGGATTCGCTCAACTTCCTGCTCGATTCATCAGGCTTTGACGTCACGCTGTTCGAGAACGCGGAGGTCTTTCTCGGCCGACTGCCGATGCTCCCTTTCGGCTGCGTCGTCTCGGACGTGCGGATGCCCGGCATCGACGGCATCGAGCTGCT
Source organism: Bradyrhizobium sp. HKCCYLRH3097 (assembly GCF_051167875.1). NCBI lineage: Bacteria > Pseudomonadati > Pseudomonadota > Alphaproteobacteria > Hyphomicrobiales > Nitrobacteraceae > Bradyrhizobium > Bradyrhizobium sp. HKCCYLRH3097. Next base: position 31,314 of record NZ_JBNPTX010000006.1, on the reverse strand, counting down.
CAAGCGCATGAAGGCCGCCGGCAGCAGCTTCCCGATCCTGGTGATGACCGGCCATGGCGACGTGCCGCTCGCGGTCGAGGCGATGAAGCTCGGCGCGGTCGATTTTCTGGAGAAGCCGTTCGAGGACGAGCGACTGGTCGCCATGATCGAAACGGCCATCCAGCAGGCCGAGCCGGCCGCGAAGAACGAATCGGTCACGCAGGACATCCTGGCGCGCGTCGCCAGCCTGAGCCCCCGTGAGCGCCAGGTGATGGATGGACTGATGGCCGGTCTCTCCAACAAGCTGATCGCGCGCGAATACGACATCAGTCCGCGCACCATCGAGGTCTACAGGGCCAACGTGATGACCAAGATGGGAGCGAACAGCCTCTCCGAGCTGGTGCGTCTGGCGATGCGCGCAGGCGCGCTGAAGGATTGAGCTAGATCAAGCTACCTTGACAGAATCGAGTGTTATCTTGCGCCTCGGTTCAACATCACATTCTCGCGGCACGTGCGATGTCGGCTCACACAAAACCTACGGTCTACGTAGCCGACGACGATGCTGACGTCCTCGGCTCGCTGCGCTTCCTGCTGGAGGCCGATGGCTTCGACGTGCGCACGTTTCGCAGCGGCACCGCGCTGCTCAAGGCCTCGGACCACGCGCCCGTCGACTGCTTCGTGGTCGACTACAAGATGCCGGAGATCAACGGCGTCGAGCTCGCCGAACGGTTGCGCAAGCAGGGGGCGACCGCGCCGGTGGTGCTGATCACGGGGCACTACGATGACCGGCTTGCGGCGCGCGCGGCGGCCGTCGGGATCCAGGATTTCCTGCTCAAGCCGCTGCTCGACGACAATCTGGTGAAGCGGATCCGCAAGGCGATCGCCAACGACCATTCGGGTACCGCCCAGCGCGTCTCCTGAGCGGGCCGGCTACGTATATCTACGTAAGGAACCCCCCTTAAGATAACGGCCGAAATGTCCTTAACGGGAGCCGCCGTGTACCACATCGCCATCCGCCGCAAGGAGATGGTCATGCTCAATCAGTCGATTACCAATTCGGTCGTCAGCACCAACGCCCCCCACGCCGTCCCCTCTCCTGTCGTCTCTCCTGCCGCCAATCCCTTTGCCGAGATCACCGGCCATGCCGGGCTCATCGCCAGCGAGTTCTCCTACAAGAAGGACGAGGAGATCTATGGCGAGGACGAGCCGGCCGAGTACGTCTACCAGGTGATCTCCGGCGCGGTTCGCAGCTACAAGCTGCTCTCCGACGGCCGCCGCCAGATCGGCGCCTTCCATCTTCCCGGTGACGTTTTCGGCCTCGAATTCGGCTCCATGCATCGCCTCGCCGCCGAGGCCATCATCGATACCACCGTGCGCCTGGTGAAACGCCGCAGCCTCGAACAGGCCGCAGGCGTCGACGTCGCGGTCGCCCGCAAGCTCTGGACCATGACGGCCGGCGATCTCCGCCATGCCGAGGACCACATGCTGCTGCTGGGCCGCAAGACCGCGATGGAGCGCGTCGCGACCTTCCTGCTCGAGATGGACCGCCGCCTCGCCGTCGCCGGCATGATGGCGCTGCCGATGTGCCGCCGCGATATCGGCGACTATCTCGGCCTGACCCTGGAGACCGTGTCGCGCGCGCTGTCGCAGTTGCACAGCCAGGGCGTTCTCGGCTTCTCCGGTGCCCGCCAGATCGTGCTGCGCAACCGCCAGCGCCTGCGCAGCATGGACGCCTGAGGCGCCCTGCCCGTTCACGCCCTGCGCCGGCGGTGCCCGGTCTCGGGCATCAGCAGCGCGATCAGAAGAAGACCTGTCAGCGCCACGCCCGACAGACCGATGAAGGCGGTGGCGCTGCCGTAGCGGTCGCTGGCGAAGCCGGCGACGACGGTGGACAGCGATCCGCCGATTCCGGACGCCGTCCCGACGATTCCCTGCGCCAGATTGAAATGCCCGCTGCCGAAGGCGACGTCGGCCACCGTCAGCGGAATCATGACGGCGAACACGGCCGCCGTGACGCCGTCGAAGATCTGCACCGCCACCAGCACGTAGGGATCGTGCACGACCGCGAACAGCGCGCCGCGCATCGCGAGCGCGGCAAACCCGAGCATCAGCAGCGGCCTGCGGCCCCATTGCTGCGCCACCGCGCCGACCGAGGGCGAGGTCAGCGCCACGATCGCCTGCGGCACCACGATGCAGAACGCGATCAGCATCGGCGCCCATTCGCTCGATTTCGTCGTCACCACGCCGGCCATCAGCGGCAGCATCGCCGCATTGGCGAGTTGCAGCAGGAACACGCCGAGCGCGAACACGAGCAGCGCGCGCTGGCGCAGCAGGCCGAGCAGATTCGACAGCCGCGCGACCTCCTTGTCCTCGTGATCGGCCCGGCCGTGCGCCCGCGCGACGTCGATCTCGCGCTCGCGGATTCGCGACAACGCGATCAGCGTCGGAAAGGCGAGAATGAAGGTGACCAGGAACACGGCGCGGCTGGACAGCAGATAGCCGCAGGTGCCCATCACGGCCGCGGCCACACCATTGCCGAGCGACGCGAACCGCGCATTGCGGCCGAGCCGCTCCGCCATGCCGCGCGGCCCGACCAGGCCGAGGCTGATCGCCGCGATCGCGGGTCCCAGCACGCAGCTCGCCGCCGCATGCAACGTTGCGGCAGCCGCGACCACGGGAAAGATCGGCCAAGCCGCATAGGCCAGCGCGCAGCCGCCGATGGCCGCGATGGCAAGGCCGGCGACGCGGCGCTCGGATCTGGCCGCATCGATGATCGCGCCGCCCGGCATCTGCCCGATCAGCCCGACGATGCCGCCGATCGACAGCACCAGGCCGATCTGCGCCTGCGTCCATTTCTGCGTCGTCAGATAGACCGCGATGAAGGGACCGAAGCCGGTCTGCACGTCGGCCAGGAAGAAGATGAACCAATCCAGCCCGTGCAGGCTCTGCCGCGACGGCGCTGGTCTTGAAGTCTGGCCATGATCCTCCCCGGCATCCGGACGCGCGCCCGCCTCTGCCGCACCGTCAGGCTCGGGCTCCCGGTCAGGCGATCTCGACGGCCGTGCAATCGGCATGGCTCTCACATCTCAACTCATCTCAACTCATGAGGCGGACGGGACAGAACATCCCCACCGTGTTCCGCTGCACGCGCAGGCCGGACCGGCAATCTCACGCATCAACTCAATGATCGAAATCCCAGGGAGACAGCTTGCCGGACGCGCCGAGCACGACGACGGGCTTGTCCTCCTTGTATTCGGGCGCGGCCTTCACCTGCTCCTTGGTGAGGTCGAGCGTGACCTGGTCGCTCTTCTCGGCGATGTGCTTGAAATCGAGCGCGGTCCAGTCGACCACGATCTTGCGGCTGCCGACGCCGAGGAAGCCGCCGAAATCGATCACCGCGGCGCGCACCGTGCCGGTGAGATCGACGATGACGTCGACGATGTGGCCCATGTCCTCGCCGGTCGAGCTGCGCACGTCGCGACCGAGCACGCCATGCGCATCGCGCGCGCCGAGGATGGTGACCGAGGGCGGCGGTGCCGGCTCCTTCGCGGGCGCCGCGGCATCCTTGGCAGGCGGTGCCGGCGACGGCTGCTGCGCATGCCCGTCGCCGACATACGGACCGATGAGCAACGGCAGCGTGACGAGACAGCCGCAAGCAGCTCGGTGGAGAGCGGGTTTCAACGCCATCATTGCGCCAGCACCAGCGAGACCTGGATCTGACCGCGCCGCCGCAGCACCTCCATGGAGATGTCTTCGCCATGGCGGCGAATGCGCAGGTCGATCGTGGAGCTGCCGAGCCTGAGATCGCGCAGCACCACCCAGTCCAGGAAGGCGGGCAGCCGCGGATTGCGCAGACGGATCTCGCCGCGCGCGGCGTCGAACTCGAGCCCGAGCGCCGCCTCGAGCAAGGTGAACGGCGTCGCGCTGGCCCAGGCCTGCGGCGCGCAGGCCACCGGATAGAGCGTCGGGCCGCGATGCTTCTCGCGCCGGAAGCCGCAGAACAGCTCCGGCAGCCGGCGCAGATCCATGTAGGACGCCGCTTCGAACAGGCCGCCGAACACCTGCTCGACCGCATGCTTGAGGCCATAGCGCGACAGGCCGAGCGCAATCAGCGCATTGTCGTGCGGCCAGATCGATCCGTCGTGGTAGGACATCGGATTGTAGCGCGCTTCGCCGCAGGCCACGGTGCGGATGCCCCAGCCCGAGAAGAAATGCGGCCGCAGCAGTTCGGCGGCAAGCTTGCGGGCGCGATCCTCGCGCACCATGCCGCTGAACAGCAGCTGCCCGGCGTTGGACGTCCGGACGCGGCAGGGCTGCTTGTGGCCGTCGAGCGCGAGCGCATAGGTGTTCAGATCCTCGCACCAGAAGGCGTCCTCGAACCGTTCCGCGAGATCAGCGGCCTCGGCCTGGAGCCGGTCCGCCATCTCGGCCTTTCCGAGCCGACGGGCGCAACGCGCCGCCAGCTGCTTGCCGGCAAACACATAGCCCTGCACCTCCGCAAGCGCGATGTAACCTTCCGCGAGACGTCCATCGGCATGGAACACCGCGTCGTAGGAGTCCTTCCAGCCCTGGTTGGCGAGACCCTGCTCGGAGGCGCGCTGATATTCCACGAAGCCATCGCGATCGGGATCGCCGGGGCCGTCGATCCAGCGCAACGCCAGCTCGATCGCCGGCCATAACTCCCTCAGGGTGTCGATGTCGCCGGTGCGCTCGATATAAAGCCCGGCGAGCAGCACGAACAGCGGCGTGGAATCGACGCTGCCATAATAGCAGCCGAACGGCACCTCACGCAGCGCCGCCATCTCGCCGCCGCGCATCTCGTGCAGGATCTTGCCGGGCTCGGCATCGGACAGCGGATCGGTCGTGCGCGCCTGATGCACGGCGAGCCGGCGCAGGACGCCGCGGGCAATGCGCGGATCGACCCACAGCATCTGCATCGCGGTGATCAGCCCGTCGCGACCGAATGTGGTCGAATACCAGGGAATGCCGGCATAGGGATAACGCCCCTCCGGCGTATCCGTCATCAGGATGTTCAGATCGGCCGCTGCCTGGCACAGCACCTCGTTGAGGATGTCGTTGGAGGTCTCGATGCTGGCGGCGCCAACGGTGCATCGGCGCATCTCTCGGCGATGGGCGAGCAGGCTGCGGAAGAAGGGCCGGGGCCGCTCGCCGGCCTTGGCGTTGCACATCACGGCCACGAACAGCGAGGCCGATTCCTGCGGGGCAAGGTCGAAATGATAGGTTGCGACATTGACGGTGAGATGCGTCGGACGCGGATCGAAGCTCACGTCGGTGGTGCGCAGGACATTGTCCAGGCCGCGATAGTGCAGGACCACCTCGGACGGGTCCACCAGCCGGCTCGAGCCGATGCCGCGCCGCGGCCGCACGGTGCCTCGCACCTCGAAAAGGTCGGCAAAATCATTGTCGAATGTCAGCTTGAGATCGAAGCTGGCATGGCGATCGCCATGGTTCTGCAGCCCGATGCGCTGATAGGCCGTGCCATGCCAGAGAAAGATCGTGCGCACGATGTGCAGCATATCCTTCGGCAGCACCAGGCGGCCCTGGCTGTAGATGTCGGGATTGGTGAGATCGACGGTCAGCGCGGAGTTGTCGTCGCGCAGGCTCGAGCCGAGCAGCAGGGGCTGAACGTCGTCCAGCGTCAATTCGAGCCGCGCGAGATAGCGCGTATCGGCGTTGAAGAGACCGTCCGGTCCGCCGGCCGAGGCGCCGATGTCGCCATGGCCGTCGAGGACGATGAACGTATCGTCGTGCTTGAGCGAGCGCCGCGGCCGGGACGCCGGCCCCGTCATGGGAATATAGAACGGCTGCTCGACAGGCTCGTCCGTCTGGGTGATCAACGACAGTGTGCTTGCGACTTCGGCGGACATGTTGGCCTCATGCGATGTTGAAGTGCCCAGACAACCGAGAGTGCACGTTCTCGACGCGACCCGACGCTACGATCAGGCGGCGAACTTGGCGAGCCGGTTCATCTCCTGGGTGACGAGCTCACGATACGGGCCCTCGTCCTGCATCAGCCGGTCAGGCGCGCCGTCCTCGATGATCCTGCCCGATTTCAGCACCACCACGCGGTCAAAATTCCGCAAGGTCGCAAGGCGATGCGCGATCGCAATGACGGTGCGGCCGCGCATCAGACGACTCAACGCCTCACGTATGGCCTCCTCGGACTCGCTGTCGAGCGCGGCGGTGGCCTCGTCGAGCAGAAGGATCGGCGCATCCTTGAGGAAGGCGCGCGCGATCGCTATGCGCTGGCGCTGCCCGCCCGAAAGCTTGACGCCGCGATCCCCGACCATTGTCTGCAATCCCTCCGGCAGCGTCTCGACGAAGTCGCAGCGCGCCGCGATCGCCGCCCGCAACACCTCGTCGTCGGTCGCACTCGGACGTCCGTAGCGAATGTTCTCCAGAATGGAGCGATGAAACAGCGAGATGTCCTGCGGAACCACCGAGATCGCCTCGCGCAGGCTCTGCTGGGTGACCTTGGCGATGTCCTGGCCGTCGATCGTGATATGCCCGGCTTGCGGATCATAGAACCGTTGCAGCAGCGTGAACAGGCTCGACTTGCCGCCGCCGGACTGTCCAACCAGGCCCACGCGCTGGCCCGGCTGCAGGCGCAGCGTGAAATTCTCGAACAGCTTGTGACCGCCAGGATAGTGGAAGGTGATGTTGTCGAAGGCGATGGCCGCACCGCTCTTGACCAGCGGCTCGGCCTGCGGGTCATCGCGCAGCTCGTGCGGCTGCAGCAGGGTCGCGATCGCCTCGCTCATGCGCGCCACGTGCTGGGTGACATCGACCAGCGCCACCGCCAGATCCCGCGTCGCGTTGAGAATGCAGAGGCCGAGCGTGCAGACCAGCACGACGTCGCCGGTCGTCGCCCCGCCCCGCTGCCACAGCGAGATCGCCCACGCCATGAGCGCGATCGTCAGCACGATCGTCACCGTCGCGTGCAGAATGCGCAGCTTCTCGAGGTAGCGGAGACTGCGCCCGCGTGCCTCCAGCTCCCTGTCGACCGTCGCGTCGAACCGGTCGTGCTCGTGGCGCAGGCCGCAGAACGCGCGCACCAGCGGCATGTTCGAGATCACGTCGACCATCTCGCCGTCGACCATGGCCGCCTTGTCGGCGAAATCGTCATGCAGCGGCTTGCCGGCGGCCGCCAGACGGAACATCGCCGCCACCATCATCGCCGCGATCAGCAGCAGGCCGATGGCCATCGGGCCGCTCACGGTTCCGATCAGGCAGATCGCCGCGACCGTGGCGAGGCATGGCGGCAAGACGTTCCAGACGAACATGTTCTCCACGGTGAACACGGCGTTCGACGTCGCCGTGATGCGGCTCGACAGCATGCCGGGCAAACGGTCGCCGAAATAGCTCGGCGAATGCCCGGTGAGATGACGGAAGATGTCGCGCCGGAGATCTCCGGTGACACGGACGAAGGTGAAGCTCGCGATCCAGCTGGCAACACGCCAAAGAATGTTGTCGGTCGCGATCAGCGCCATCAGCAGCACGAACGCGGCCCAGACGTTGCCGCCGCCCGCAGGCCCTGCCGAGAGGCTGTCGACGAGCGATTTCACGCCATATTGCGTGCCTACCGAACAGGCAACCGCACCGATGACGGCCATCAGAATCACGAGGTGGGCGGTGGGGCGCTTGCGCAGATAGCGCATCACGAAGGGAAAGGGTCGGTGCGCGTAGCCAGAAAGCTGATCCATGGTCTTCCCGTTGATGAGCGAGGTCGTGGCGACACCTGATGCGGCCAGATGAACGACGAACGGTTTCTCGGGTTCCGTGCGCCTTCGCGGCGCAACCTGCCCTCCGACGATGCCGCGGCAGCAGCGTTGGAGAGCGGGGATGGCATCAATGAGACGGCACGGAACACGTTGTGTCGAAGAAAGAGTGATCGCGTGAATGGAACTTCGCACATGCGACAACGTTCCCGCTGTGGCAGTGCCGGTGCCATTGGGGATTCATCCATGATCGGTCACGAACAGGAGACGATGAGATGCGCATTGCGCAAATAGCTCCATTGACGGAGGCCGTGCCTCCGAAGCTCTACGGCGGCACTGAGCGGGTCGTCCATTGGTTGACCGAAGAGCTCGTTGCCCTCGGACACGACGTCACCCTGTTCGCCAGCGGCGATTCGCAGACCTCGGCGAAGCTCTCTCCGACATGGCCGAAAGCACTGCGCCTCGACGGCTCGGTGAGGGATCCGAACGCGCTGCACATGGTGATGCTCGAAAACGTGCGGCAGCAATGCGACGACGAACAGTTCGACATTCTGCACTTCCACCTCGACTACTACCCGTTCTCCCTGTTCCACCGGCAACCCACACCGTTCCTGACCACCTTGCACGGCAGGCTCGATCTTCCGGAGCACCAGCCGGTGTTCTCGGTCTTCAAGGATGTTCCCGTCGTCTCGATCTCGGACTCGCAGCGCCGGCCGGTGCCGAATGCGAACTGGGTGCGCACCGTGCTGCATGGACTGCCCGCAACGCTCCTGATTCCCAAGCCGGTGACGCCGAGCTATCTCGCCGTGCTCGGACGCATCGCCCCGGAAAAGGGTGTCGACCGTGCCATCAAGATCGCCATGCGCTGCGGGATTCCGCTGAAGATCGCGGCCAAGATCGATCGCGCTGACCAAGACTATTATGAGCAGACGATCCGTCCCTTGATCCACGGCAATCCGCTCGTCGAGTTCATCGGCGAGATCAGCGATCACGAGAAGCCGGAGTTCCTGTCCGGCGCGCTCGGCCTGCTGTTGCCGATCGATTGGCCGGAGCCGTTCGGCCTGGTGATGATCGAATCGATGGCCTGCGGCACGCCCGTGATCGCCTACAACCGCGGCTCGGTTCCCGAAGTGATCGACGACGGTGTGACCGGCTTCATCGTCGAGGACGAGCTCAGCGCGGTAGCGGCCGTCAGTCGCCTGCCCGAGCTGAGCCGCGCCCGCGTGCGCGCGCAGTTCGAGCGACGCTTCACCGCGCGCCGGATGGCGCTCGACTATCTCGCGGCCTATCGCAGCCTGATCGACATCGCTGCGCCGCGCATCCGGCTGGTCAGCAGCGCCGAATAGCATGAGGAGGCCGGGCAAGTTCGGCGAGCCCGGCCTCCGCCTCATCTCAGGTGACGGCAGCCCGCTTCGGCTCGACGATCTCGAACATGCGCGGGAACTCGTCCATCAGCGACATCAGCTCGGCCAGCCGCATCGGATTGCCCGCGAAGCTGATCTTCCCGGCGGCGACCGCTTCCGGAAAGCTCGTGGCCTTGGCAATGACCGCATCGAGCGTCGAACGCGCCAGCGTGAACCCCGCATCGGCGGTCGACGCCTGCACGCCGACCGCATAGGTCAGCGCACAATTCTGCAAGGTGAGCACGAAGCGCTCGCCGGTGTCGGTGAACGTCCAGTTCAGCACGATATGCTTGCCCTCCGCCTTGGGCCCGTTCAGCCTAACCCCGAGCACGTCCCATAGCTGCTCGGTGCGCAGCGCCGCCAGCGTCTCGCGCGGCAGGCCGGGCCGAGCCGGAACCTCCGGCATACCCTGGCGCAGCTCCTGCGCGCCGAACAGATAGGCATTGCGCCAGGTCGCACTCTCGGCGGCATAGCCGAGCTGCTCCAGCGTGTCGGCCAGCAGCGCGCGCGCCTCGGCATTGTCCGGCTCGGCGAAGACGAGATGACCCACGACCTGCGCGACGAAGCGGTATTCGCCGTTGGCAAAGTCCGCGCGCGCCCGCGCCAGCAGCGCCTCTGTCCCGCCCATATAGGAGACGTATTTCCGGCCGGCCTCGACCGGCGGCAGCGGATCGAGATTGACCGGATTGGCATCATACCAGCCGAGATATTTCTGGTAGATCGCCTTCACGTTGTGGCGGATGTGGCCGTAATAGCCGCGCGCATGCCATGCCCCTTCGAGGCTCCGGGGCAGCCTGATCTGCTCGGCGATCTCACTTGCGGTCAGGCCATGATTCATCAGCCGCACGGTCTGGTCGTGGGCAAATTTGTAGAGATCGCGCTGTTCGCGGATCATGCCGTCGACACGGCTCGCGCCCCATATCGGCCAATGATGCTGGCCGCACATCACCTCCGCCTTGCCGCCCCACAGTTGCAGCGCCTCGCCGAGATATTTCGACCACGCCAGCGCGTCGCGCACGTCGGCGCCGCGAAACGGCAGCAGGTTGTGGAAGTTGTGCGTGCAGTTCTCGGCGAGGTTCAGCAGGCGATAGCGCGGCACGAAGAAATGCATTTCCGCCGGCGCCTCGCTGTTCGGCGCCATCTGGAATTCGAAGGTGAGACCGTCGATGACCCGGGTGTCCCCGGTCGCCATGATCAGGTCGGTCGGCCGCAGCAGCGCAACGGCTCCCGCCGCCATGGTCTTGCCGAGCCCACAATCGACATGGCCCTTCGGCCCCTTCGCGAGCAGCGGCCCGAACTGATATTGCGCCCGGCGCAGCATCGCAGGGCCGGCGATGATGTTCTCGGAGACCGCATGCTCGATGAACAGGTTCGGCGCGATCAGCGGCACGCGGCCGCTGGCCATCGCGTCGTCGTCGACCACGCCGCGCGCGCCGCCCCAATGATCGGTGTGGGTATGCGTGAACATCACCGCCGTGACCGGCCTGACGCCGCGGTGCTGGTAGTACAGTTCCAATGCGGCCTGCGCGCCCTCGATCGAGGTCAGCGTGTCGACCACGATCACGCCGGTGTCCCCCTCGATCAGCGTCATGTTGGCGATGTCGAGCCCACGCACCTGGTAGACGCCGGGCACGACCTCGAACAGGCCGTGATGCATGTTGAGCTTCGCCTGCCGCCACAGGCTGGGATTGACGGTCGGCGGCGCCTGCTCCGCGTCAAGGAAGTAGTAAGGCGCAAGGCTCCAGACGGTGCGCCCCTGCGCCGTCGTCACCTTGGCCTGATCGATCGTGCCGAGAAAGCCGCGGGCGGCATCATCGAAATCGGCGTTGTCGCCGAACGGCAGCGCCTCCAGCACGGCCTGCTGCGCTGCGCTCACGGCCGCGCTGGCCTCCTTCGGATCCTTGGTGCCATCTCCGCTGACCGGCGCGCTCATGACTGTTTCCTCTGCAACGACGTTGGCACGATGCTAGTGCGCGGGATCGCGGAGCGCAAATCGCGGGCCGCAGAACAGCCCCTCAGAGCACGTGATCGACGGCCTCGTCGATGGCGGCATAGACCGTCTCGACATCCCCGGCGGTGACGCAGTAAGGCGGCATGACGTAGATGGTGTGGCCAAGCGGACGCAGCAGGACGTCGCTGTCGCGGAAGAAGGCCTGCAGCTTCGGGCCGACCTCGGCGAGGTAGCCCGGCTCGTCGGCATGGAGATCGAGCGCGGTGATGGTACCGCAGCGCCGCAGGTCGGAAAATCGCTCGTCGTAACGCAGGCGGTCGAGGCAGCGCTCCTGCGCGGCCGCGACGGAGGCGACCCGGGCCCGCGTCTGCGGCTGCCGCCACAGCTCGAGATTGGCGCTCGCTGCCGCGCAGGCGATGGGATTGGCGGTGTAGGAACTGGAGTGAAAGAACGTGCAGGCGCGGTCGGTCGAATAGTGCGCCTCGTAGATAGCGGGACTGCACAGCGTGACCGCAAGCGGCATCGCGCCTCCAGTCAGTCCTTTGGCGTAGCAGGCGATATCGGGGGCGATGTCCGCCTGCTCGCAGGCGAACAACGTGCCGGTGCGGCCCCAGCCGGTCATCACCTCGTCGGCGATGAACAGCACGCCGAACGCCTTGCAGATCCGGTGCATCTCGCGCAGCACCTCGGCCGGATACATCAGCATGCCGCCGGCGCCGAGCACCAGGGGCTCGACGATGAAGGCGGCCGGCCGGTCCTTCTCGCAAATTGTAGCGAGCGCATCCAGAGTCGCCTGTTCCCGGCCCTGCACTGGAAACGGGACGACGGCGACGTCGAACAGCAGCGGCTCATAGGCCGCATTGAACACGCCGCGCGCGCCGACCGACATCGCGCCGATGGTGTCGCCGTGATAGGAATGCTGCATCACCACGATGCGCGAGCGCGGCTCGCCGATGTTCTTGAAGTAGCCGAGCGCCATCTTCAGCGCGACCTCCACGCTGGTGGCGCCGCTGTCAGAGAAGAACACGTGCGTGAGGCTCGGCGGCACCAGCGCGAGCAGCCCGGCGGCCACCTGCTCGGCCGGCTCGTGGCTATGTCCGGCGAAGATGACCTGATCCAGCCGCTCGGCCTGGTCCTGGATCGCGCGCACGATATGCGGATGGCAATGGCCGTGCGTGACCACCCACCACGACGCGATCGCGTCGATGATCCGCCTGCCGTCGGCGGTGAAGAGATAGGCGCCCTCGCCGCGCGCGACCGCCGTCATCTCGGGCTGGAGCGCATGCTGCGTGAAGGGATGCCAGATCGGCGAGGTTGCCTTGCGCATCATGGTTCGAAATCCGTGCGCTGGAATTGGGTGGCGAACACGTGCTGCAGCGATCGCGCCGTCAGCGGCGTGACCCAGGGCAACCGGCCAAGGCGCCTCACCTCGCCGAGCCGGCAGATCGTATCTTCGTTGTCGTCGTGGCCGTCGCCGATGAAGGCGATGCCGAGCACGTCGATGCCACGACTGCGCAGCGCCGCCAGCGACAGCAGCGAGTGATTGATCGTGCCGAGACTGGTGCGCGCGCAGAGCACGACCGGCAGCTGCCATCGCGCGAAGACATCGAGATAGAGCGTTCCGGAATCGAGCGGCACCATGACGCCGCCGGCTCCCTCGATCACGACAGGCCGGCCGGCGGCCCGCGGAGGACGGAGGCGGAGCGGATCGATGCTGATGCCTGCGAGGCGCGCCGCGCGATCCGGCGAGGCCGGCTCGGCCAGCCGATAGGCTTCAAGCAACACGCGGTCGTCGGCGAGCTCGGCGAGCCGCTGGACGCAGCAGGAGTCCGTCTCCTCGGCAAGGCCGGCCTGGACCGGCTTCCAATAGCAGGCCCCGAGCAGCGCCGTGAGGCCGGCGGCGAACACCGTCTTGCCGATCCCGGTGTCGGTCCCGGTGACCACGATGCGCAGCGTCATGGCCGCGGCCTTCCGATCTCGTCGGCGAGCGCGTCGAGCAGCGCCGCGATGGCCGGCTCGTCGATGTTCAAGGTCAGCGACAGCCTGAGCCGCGCCGTGCCCGGCGGCACCGTCGGCGGGCGGATGCCGCGGACGTCGAAGCCCCGCGCCTGCAGCGCGGCAGCCAGGTTCATCGCGCGCGCATTGTCGCCGACGACGCAGGGAATGATCTGCGACGGCGACCAGCTTTCACCGAAGCGCGCGGCGATCGCGCCATGGGCGAAGGCAACGAGCTGCGCCAGCCTCCGCTGCCGCTCCGGCTCTTCCCGCAGGATCGCAAGCGCCTCCATCACCGCCACCGCCATCAGCGGCGACGGCGCCGTGCTGAAGACGAAAGGCCGGCAGCGATTGATCAGCGTGTCGCGCAGCACGCGGCTTGCGGTGACCAGCGCACCGGCTGCGCCCAACGCTTTGCCGCAGGTGTGAACGGTCACGACGCTCTCGCGTCCCTCGTAGGCTGCGGCCAGACCGCGGCCCTGCGCGCCGTGGACCCCGGTCGCATGGGCCTCGTCGATCAGCAGAAAGGCATCGTGGCGCTCGGCGATCGCGATCAAATCCGCCAGCGGCGCGAGATCGCCATCCATGCTGTAGAGGCTTTCGACGACGATCCAGGGCCGGCCCACCCCGCCGCCCCTGCGCCAGATCAGGATCGCGTCCTCAGCCGACTGGGCGTTGTTGTGGATGAACTGGCACGTCTCGGCACGGCCGGCGCGCGCGCCTTCATGGGTGCTGGCATGAACCAGCGCATCGAGCACCAGCAGGTCGTCGCGCTGCGGAAGCGTGGTCAGCACGGCGAAGTTCGCCATGTAGCCGGAGCCGAAGAACAGCGCGCTCTCGGCACCGAAGAAGCGTGCCGCCTCCGCCTCGAGCCGCTCGTGCTCCTCGCAATTGCCCCGCAGCAGGCGCGAGCCGCCGGCGCCGACCGGCGTGCCGGCCTCCATGGCCGCGGCGACCGCGCGCTTCATCCGCGGGGCCTGTGCGAGACCGAGATAGTCGTTGGAGGAGAAATCGAGACCGGCCCGTGGACTGAGGCGCCGCAACCGGTCATCGGCCGCGAGTCTCTGCAGACCGTCGGAATAGATCGCCAATCTGTCGGGCGGCATGGGCATGGCTCCGCTCTCTTTCGGTCAGCCGCGGACGTGGACCGGCACGACAAGGCAGTTCCGTGGGCGCCGTCGCGCCGAGATCGCGCTGAGGGTTGAATCAGGCCGGGGACGAAGCCTCCGCGCCCTCGCCGGCGGCGATCGGCGCGCCCGGGCGCGCCGACAGCGACGATGTCATGCCGAGCCGCGCGAGCAGATCGGCATCGCGGTCGCGGAGCGGATTGGCCGTGGTCAGCAGCACGTCGCCGATGAAGATGGAATTGGCGCCGGCGAGCAGGCACAGGGTCTGCAGCTCGTCGCTCATATATTGCCGGCCCGCGGACAGCCGCACCACGCTGGCCGGCATCATGATCCTGGACACCGCGATCAATCGCACGAGCGCAATCGGATCAGGCCGCGCGGCCGTAGCGTTGACCGGCACGCCCTTGACCTCGTTCCACATGTTGATCGGCACGCTGTCGGGATGCTCAGCGAGATTGGCCAGCAGCACCAGCATGCCGAGCCGATCATCGACCTCCTCGCCCATGCCGATGATGCCGCCGCAGCACACCTTGATGCCGGCGTCACGGACATGCGCGAGCGTGTCGATGCGGTCCTGCAGCGCGCGCGTGGTGATGATGCGGTCGTAGAATTCGGGCGAGGTGTCGACATTGTGGTTGTAGAAGTCGAGCCCGGCCTCTCTCAGCCGCTGTGCCTGCGGCGGGGTCAGCATGCCCAGCGTGACGCAGGTCTCCATGCCCAGATCCTTCACTGCGCTGACCATGTCGCAGACCTGATCGAGGTCGCGGTCCTTCGGACTGCGCCAGGCGGCGGCCATGCAGAAGCGCTCGGCCCCGGCGGCCTTCGCGCGCCGCGCGGTGGCGACCACCTCGTCGCGGTCCATCAGCTTGGTCGCCTTGAGCCCGGTGTCGTAATGCGCGCTCTGCGAGCAGTAGCCGCAATCCTCCGGGCAGCCGCCGGTCTTGATGCTGAGCAGGCTCGCCGTCTCGACGCGGGTGGGATCGAACTGCCGGCGATGCGCCGACTGCGCCAGGAACATCAGGTCCGGAAATGACAGGCGATAGAGCGCCTCAGCCTCGTCTCTGGTCCAGTCATGACGGATGGCATTGCCAACCGCCATTCGATCAGGGCCCGCGCCGCTTCGATCCGCCATGCTCGCTCCACGCCAAATTATAGATTATCATAGATATTATCTATGATTTCTCTGTATTCGAGCACCGTATCGGACGAGGGCTTCCGCTGCATCGGTTTTTTCGATAGATAATCTATGACTATGCCGGACGAGAATCTCACCACCGCTCAGCGGATCGCCGAAGCCATCACCGATCGCATCGTCAGCGGTGCGCTGCCACCCGACGCGCCGTTGCGGCAGGACCACGTCGCGCGCGAGTTCAACTCCAGCCACGTGCCGGTGCGCGAGGCATTCCGGCAGCTCGAGGCGCTCTATCTCGTGGTCGCCGCGCCGCGACGCGGCGTACGCGTGGCACCGCTCGATGCGAAGTCGACCAGGGAGATCGTCGAGATGCGCACAGCGCTCGAGGTGATCGCGCTGCGCAATGCCGCGCCGCGCTATACGCCGGCGCATCTCGCCGCGATCGAGCTGGCGCTGATCGAGGCCGATAATGCGGAGACCATCCAGGAGTTCGAGACCGCAAACCGCGCCTTTCATCGCGCGCTGGTCGCGCCCTGCGCGATGCCGCGGCTGCTGGCGAGCCTCGACGGACTACGCCTCGCGAATTCGCGCCTCGTGCTGGCGATGGCCCGCAATGCCGGCTGGCGTCCGCGCACCAACCAGGATCACCGGCTGATCCTGCAGGCCCTGCGCGCCCGCCAGATCGGCCACGCCTGCGAGCTCCTGACGCGGCACAACCAGACGATCGAGCGGCTGGCAAGGCCGGGCGTGTAGCCGGCTTCAACCCGTTCCTTGCGACCGGGCGCATACCGCCATGCGCCCGCGACGGCTGGGGCGCTCGCCTGCTCCCGTGTACATGCTGATCCGGACGCGCCCCGCGAACCGAAGGTCTCCAAAGGTCTCCATGTCCAACCGCCACCACGCTTCGAGGCTCGCCGGCGACGGCACCGCCGACGGCCTGCCGCCGGGCCAGCGTCCCTGGGCGATCGCGGCGATCTTCACCGCGCTGTCGATGGCCTCGCTCGACGTCGCCATCGCCAACATCGCGCTGCCGTCGATCTCGGCCGATCTCCACGTCTCCCCGGCCGAGGTGGTCTGGGTGGTCAACATCTACCAGATCGCGCTGGTGGCGACCTTGCTGCCGCTCGGCGCGCTCGGCGAGATCGTCGGCCATCAGCGCATCTATCTCGGCGGCCTCCTGCTGTTCACGCTGGCCTCGGTCGGCTGCGCGCTGGCGTGGTCGCTACCGACCCTGGTCGTCGCCCGCGCATTGCAGGGCCTCGGCGCCAGCGGCATCATGAGCGTCAACACCGCGCTGGTGCGCTTCGTCTATCCCGGAAAGATGCTCGGACGCGGCCTCGGCCACAACGCGCTCGTGGTCGGCATCTCCTTCACCTTCGGCCCGACCATTGCGTCCGCCATTCTCTCGCTCGGCTCCTGGCCTTGGCTGTTTGCGATCAACCTCCCCTTCGGCCTGATCGCCATCGCGATCGGCATGAAGATGCTGCCGCGAACGCCGCGCGCCGAGCATGGCTTCGACTTTCTCGGCGCCGGGCTCGCTGCGCTCTGCCTCGGCCTGTTCATCACCGGCATCGGCAGCGCAGCGCATGGCGCGACGCCGGCCATGGTGTTGGCAGAGCTTGTCGGCGCGCTCGTGCTCGGCGTCATCCTGACCCGCCGCCAGGCCGACCACCCGGCGCCGATGCTGCCGATCGATCTGTTCCGCCGCGGGGTTTTCGCGCTGTCGGCGGCGACCGCGGTTTGCTCCTTCTCGGTGCAGGGCCTCGGCTTCGTGTCGCTGCCGTTCTATTTCGAGGACATTCTCCAGCGTTCGCAGGTCGAGACCGGGTTCTTCATGACACCCTGGCCGCTCGCGGTCACGATCATGGCCCCGATCGCCGGGCGGCTGTCGGACCGTTTTCCCGCCGGCCTGCTCGGCGGCATCGGCCTG
This sequence comes from Bradyrhizobium sp. HKCCYLRH3097, assembly GCF_051167875.1. Taxonomy (NCBI): domain Bacteria; kingdom Pseudomonadati; phylum Pseudomonadota; class Alphaproteobacteria; order Hyphomicrobiales; family Nitrobacteraceae; genus Bradyrhizobium; species Bradyrhizobium sp. HKCCYLRH3097. The sequence goes on along the minus strand of NZ_JBNPTX010000006.1, from coordinate 14,058 downwards.
GTGATGCTCGGATCCGGCATGGCCCTGCTCGCCATGCTGCCCGAGAACCCGAGCGTCGCCAACATCGTCTGGCGCATGCTGATCTGCGGCATCGGGTTCGGCTTCTTCCAGGCGCCGAACATGAAGGCTATCATGTCGAGCGCCCCGCCCCATCGCAGCGGCGGCGCCAGCGGCATCGTCGCCACGGCCCGGTTGACCGGTCAGACCACCGGCGCGGCGCTGGCCGCCTTGTGCTTCAGCCTTGCGGGGCACGACGGAGCCACCCTTGCCTTGGCCCTCGGCGCAGGTTTCGCCGCGCTGGGCAGCGTGATGAGCTTTCTGCGGCTTGCCGTAGCTCCGCCGCGCGGCCCATGAGCCGAAGCAACTACAACCCCGGCTCATCACAAATCTTCCCGCGCGGCAAACGCATATTCTTGATTTGAAGGATGCAAACGTTCGCGCCACATTGCCGCCCTCTGTTCAACTGGCGAGTTGAACGAAAGGGATCTGCGATGGCAAACCTCACGATCAACGGACAATCCTATACTCTGGACGTCGAGCCCGACACGCCGCTGCTGTGGGCGATCCGCGAGAACGCCGGACTGACCGGCACCAAATATGGCTGCGGCATTGCACAATGCGGCGCCTGCACCGTGCATCTCGACGGCGCGGCCGTGCGCTCCTGTGGCGTCACCGTCTCCGAGGCCCAGGGCAAGCAGATCACCACCATCGAGGGGCTCGCGAGCGACAACGGGCTGCACAAGGTGCAGCAGGCCTGGGTGGAGAACGACGTTCCGCAATGCGGCTACTGCCAGAGCGGCATGATCATGGCCGTCGCGGCACTGCTCAAGGACAATCCGAAGCCGAGCGATCAGGACATCAACGACGCCATCACCAACATCTGCCGCTGTGGAACCTTCGCGCAGGTGCGCGAGGCGATCCACGCCGCGGCCAACGCCTGAGGAGGCCGACATGAACCAGCATGTGACGCCGCGCCTCGACCGCCGCGCCTTCGTCATCGGCACCGCCGCGCTCGGCGGCGGCCTCGCCCTCGGCCTCGATATCCCCTTCGGCGGCCCGCAGGTGGTGCGCGCAGCCGATGGCTCACCCGAGGTCAATGCATGGGTCGTCGTCCGGCCCGACGACACCGTGGTGATCCGCATCGCCCGCTCGGAAATGGGCCAGGGCTCGCTGACCGGGCTCGCCCAGCTCGTCGCGGAAGAGCTTGCCTGCGACTGGAGCAAGGTGACGACCGAATATCCGACGCCCGGCCAGAACGTCGCCCGCAAGCGCGTGTGGGGCGATTTCTCCACCGGCGGCAGCCGCGGCATCCGCTCGTCGCAGGACTACGTCCGCAAGGGCGGCGCCGCCGCGCGCATGATGCTGATCCAGGCGGCCGCCGACGAATGGAAGGTTCCGGCGGCCGAATGCACCGCCGCCAACAGCGTCATCACCCACAAGGCGTCGGGCCGCACGACGACCTACGGCAAGGTGGCGGAAGCCGCCGCGAAGCTGACGCCGCCTGCCGACGTCAAGCTGAAGGATCCGAAGGACTGGACCCTGATCGGCAAGGGCGTGAGACGGCTCGACACCGCCGACAAGGTCACCGGCGCGATGATCTACGGCGCCGACATGAAGCTGCCGAACATGCTCAACGCCGCGATCAAGGACTGTCCGGTCACCGGCGGCAAGCTGAAGAGCTATGACGAGGCCAAGATCGCCGGCATGAAGGGCGTCAAGAAGGTGGTCGCGATCGATGGCACCGCCGTGGCCGTGGTCGCCGACACCTGGTGGCACGCGAAGACGGCGCTCGATGCGCTGCCGATCGTGTGGGACGAAGGCGAGAACGCCAAGGTCTCCTCGGCCTCGATCGCCAAATGGCTCGCGGAAGGATTGGAGTCCGGCCCCGCCTTTGTCGGCAACGAGAACGGCGACGCCAAGGCGGCGCTGGCGAGCGCCGTCAGGAAGGTCGAGGCCGTCTACAACTATCCCTATCAGAACCACGCCACGATGGAGCCGATGAACGCCACGGCGCTCTACACGCCCGAGCGATGCGAGGTGTGGTGCGGCACGCAGAACGGCGAGGCGGCGTTCGCCGCGGTTCTGGAAGCCTCAGGGCTGCCCGCCGACAAATGCGAGGTGCACAAGCTGATCCTCGGCGGCGGCTTCGGCCGGCGCGGCCAGACCGACTATGTCCGCCAGGCGGTGAAGATCGCCAAGGAGATGCCGGGCACGCCGATCAAGCTGTTGTGGTCGCGCGAGGAGGACATGACCCATGGCCGCTATCACCCGATCACGCAGTGCAAGCTGACCGGCGGCTTCGACGCCGACAACAATCTGACGGCACTGCACATGCGCATCTCCGGCCAGTCGATCCTGTTCAGCCTGCGGCCCGACGCGCTGGTCAACGGCAAGGACCCCGCGACCTTCCAGGGGCTCGCACCATCGGGCGAAGCCACGATCGGCTACTCCGTGCCGAATTTGCTGATCGAACACGCAATGCGCAACCCGCACATCAATCCGGGCTTCTGGCGCGGCGTCAACGTGAACCAGAACGCGATCTATCTCGAATGCTTCATGGACGAGCTCGCCGATGCGGCCGGCCAGGATCCGCTGGACTTCCGCCGCAAGCTGATGGCCGATCATCCCAAGCATCTCGCGGTGCTCAACGCTGTCGCGGAGAAGATCGGCTGGGGCACGCCGGCGCCGGACGGCGTGTCCCGTGGCCTCGCTCAACTGCACGGCTATGGCAGCTACGTCGCGGGTGCTGCCGAGATCTCGGTGATCGACGGCAGCAAGATCAAGATCCACCGCATCGTCGCCTCGACCGATCCCGGCTACGTCGTCAACCCGGCGCAGGTGGAGCGGCAGATCGCCGGCTCGTTCGTCTACGGCCTCTCGGCGCTGTTCTACGGCGGCTGCACCGTGAAGGACGGACGGATCGTCGAGACCAACTTCGACAGCTACAACTCGATGCGCATCGCCGAGATGCCGAAGGTGGAAGCGATCATGATCCCGAGCGGCGGCTTCTGGGGCGGCGTCGGCGAGCCGACCATCGGCGTCGCCGCGCCCGCCGTGCTGAATGCGTATTTTGCCGCCACTGGGAAACGCATCCGCTCGTTGCCACTGCGCGACCAGAACATCACCTTCGCATGACCCGCGTGGCGGCGGCCGTTGGGAACAATGGCTGGCGCCGTGCTATTGCAGGATGATGACGATGTCCCGGCAGCGCACGCGCAGAGAGGTCGGCGGCCTGATCGCGGCGTCAGTTGCCATGATCGCCGCCCCTGCCGTGCTGCGCGCACAAGCGATGGCGCGCGTCGTCGTGATCGGCGGCGGCTTCGGCGGCGCCAGTTGCGCCCGCGCGCTGCGCCAAGCCGATGGCAAGCTCGACGTCACGCTGGTCGAGGCCAACACGACCTTCACGGCGTGTCCGCTCAGCAACGAGGTCATCGCTAGCCTGCGCGATATCAGTGCCCAGCAGTTCGGCTATGACAAGATCGCAGCCGAAGGCGTGAGCACTGTGCTGCGGGCGGCCACGGCGGTCGATGCGCCCGCCCACAAGGTGACGCTCGCCGACGGCAGCGCGCTGGCCTATGACCGCCTCGTGCTGGCGCCCGGCATCGACCTCGATTTCACAGCCCTGCAAGGCTACGACGAGGCCGCCTCCGCGGTCATGCCGCACGCCTACAAGGCCGGCGAGCAGACGCTGCTGCTGCGGACGCAGATCGAGGCGATGCCGGATGGCGGCACCGTCGCGATCGCCGTCCCGGCCAATCCGTCGCGCTGTCCGCCCGCGCCTTACGAACGCGCCAGCCTGATCGCGCATTATCTCAAGGCGCACAAGCCGAAGTCGAAGGTGCTGATCCTCGATGCCAAGGACAGCTTCTCGCAGCAGAAGCTGTTCGAGCAGGCGTGGCAGCAGCTCTACCCCGGCATGATCGAGCGCATTCCGCTGTCGCAGGGCGGCCGCGTCACCGGCGTCGAGATCGCCACGCGTACCGTCGTCACCGAGTTCGGCAATTACAATCCCGATGTGACCAACATCATCCCGCCGCAGAAGGCCGGCCGCATTGCCGCCCTCGCCGGCGCGGCCGACCGCACCGGCTGGTGCCCGATCGATGCCGCGACCTTCGCCTCGAAGCTCGTCCCCGACGTCCATGTCATCGGCGACGCCTGTCTCGGCGGCGGCATCCCGAAATCGGCCGGCGCCGCCCAGGCGCAGGGCAAGGCGTGCGCGGCCGTGATCGTGCGCGATCTGACGGGACGGCGGTCGGAGCCGCCGCCGCTGACCGGCATCTGTTACAGCATCGTCGCGCCGGACGACGCATTCTCGCTCGCCGGCGTCTACCAGCCCAAGGGAGACATCTTCGCCGAGATCGAGGGCGGACGGGCCAGCCCGGTCGACGCATCGCGCGAGACGCGCGCGCGTGAGGCCGCCGCGGCGACGGCCTGGTTTAAGGCGCTGACCCACGATGCCTTCGGCTAGCCTTGTCATCGCCGCGCTCGTGGCCGCCCTGCCCGCCGCTGTCGCGGCGCAGACACTCGCGCCCGCTACGATCACCGGCGACGGCATCGCCTCGTCCCTCACCGGACGGCCCGGCGACGCCACCCGCGGCCGCGCACTCGTCGTCGCGCGCAGCTCGACCTGCATCCTCTGTCACTCCGGCCCGTTTCCGGAAGCGCACTTCCAGGGCGATCTCGCACCCAGCCTTGCCGGGGCCGGCAGCCGTTCGACGATCCCGCAGCTCCGCTTGCGGCTGGTCGATGCCTCCAGGCTCAATCCGGAAACGATCATGCCGTCCTATTATCGCATTGACGGGCTGACGCGCGTCGGTTCCGCCTGGCGCGACAAGCCGATCCTGTCGGCAGAGCAGATCGAAGACATCGTCGCCTATCTCGCGACCTTGCGCGAGTGAGCCCATATGACCGGCATGTTCGAACCGTCCCACATGTCCCGCCGCCACCTGCTGCAACTGGCGGGAACGCTGACCGCCGCGGGCGCACTGCCGCTGATCACGGTCCGGCCTGCGCAGGCGACCCCGGCGATGCTGGCGTCCGCGATCCGCAACCTCGTCGGCGAGGCAAAGGTGAACGCCGGCAAGATCCGACTCGACATCCCGCCGCTGGTCGAGAACGGCAACACCGTGCCGATGACCGTCAGCGTCGATCACCCGATGACGCCTGACGATTTCGTCAAGAGCATCCACGTCTTCAACGAGAAGAACCCGCAGCCCAACGTCGCCAGCTTTCACCTGACGGCCAGCGCCGGCCGCGCCCAGGTCACGACGCGCATCCGGCTCGCCGACACCCAGAAGGTCGTGGCGATCGCAAAGCTCTCCGACGGCTCGTTCTGGTCGGCGAGCGCCGACGTCATCGTGACCTTGGCCGCCTGCACCGAGGAGATGCCGTGATGCCTGCCGCCCTCGTCAACGTTCCCGCCAAGGCCAAGCGCGGCGCCGTCATCGAGATCAAGACGCTGATGAGCCACGTCATGGAGCCGGGCTATCGCCATACGGCCGCAGGCGAAGCCATCCCGCGCGACATCATCACCAGCTTCACCTGCCGCTTCAACGGCACCGAGATCTTTCGCGCCGATCTCTATCCGGCCATCGCGGCCAATCCGTTCCTGTCGTTCTTCACCACGGCTACCGAGAGCGGCCGCTTCGAGTTCGAATGGATCGGCGACAACGGGTTCGTCGCCACCACCGCCGCCGCGATCACGATCGAATGATGCGGTCTGCGTTTCTCACTGTCGTCACGGCAATCGTCCTGACCTTGCCCGTGCTTGCCGGCGAGATCGCTGAGTCCGAGCGCCGCTCCGGCTATGACTTCATGTCGTCGGACACCAGGGCGATGCAGGACGACGACACCGCCAATCCGGCGATGCTGTCGGTGCTCGACGGTGAGGCGCTGTGGACGACGAAGGCAGGCACGGCCAACAAGGCGTGCGGCGATTGTCATGGCCCGGTCGATGTCAGCATGAAGGGCGTCGCCGCGCGCTATCCCGCCTTCAATGCCACCAGCGGTGCGCCGGTCGATCTCGGCCAGCGCGTCAATCTCTGCCGCAAACAGCATCAGGAGGCGGCGCCGTTCGCAGCAGAGAGCCGCGAGCTGCTGGCACTGACGGCGCTGATCGCGAAGCAATCGCGCGGGATGCCGATCACCGCTGGCGACGATCCGCGGCTCAAGCCCTTCATCGCGCGCGGTCGCGAGCTGTTTTTTCAGCGGCAGGGCCAGCTCAATCTCGCCTGCACCAATTGTCACGATGACAATTGGAGCAAGCATCTCGCCGGCTCCGCGATCACGCAGGGACAGCCGACGGGCTATCCGATCTACCGGCTGGAATGGCAAGGCATGGGCTCGCTGCAGCGCCGCCTGCGCGGCTGCATGACCGGGGTGCGCGCCCAGGCCTACGATTTCGACGCCCCCGACATGATCGCGCTGGAGCTGTATCTGATGTCCCGGGCGCAAGGGATGCCGGTGGAGGCGCCGGCGGTGCGGCCGTGAGCGGGCAAGGTCTCGCGAGCTATCAGGCAGTCGTTCGAGCTTGCAGAACGCCGCTTACGAACGAGCCGTGCCATGGGTTACGCGTCGTGGCCGGCCATGACGGCATGGAGACCTCCGGCGACCCAATATGCTCAAGATCCTGCCTTCCGTCCCTTTCTCACCCCCGCCGCCGTCGGATCGATCGCGGCTAGAGGTCCGTCCGAGGCCTGCTTCATCAGGGGATCGGCGGCGATGAAGTCGATGAAGGTGCGGACCTTGGCGGAGAGATATTTTCGGCTGGGATAGACCGCCATCAGCGGCGCTTTGATCGTCAGCATCTCCGGCAGCACCGTCTCGAGCCGGCCGCTGGCGAGGTCGTCGGCCATCAGCCAGCGCGGCAGCACCGCCATGCCCATGCCGGCGACAGCGGCGTGATGCAGGAGCGTCTCGTTGCCGCTGATCAGCACCTCGTTGAAGTTGACCGTCACCTCACCGTCCCCGGTCGGCAGGATCATGGCCCGCAGCGGGTACAACGCGTATTTCAGCATTGCATGGCCATTGAGATCGGCCACCGCCTTCGGCCGCCCGGCGGCGGCGAGATAGCTCGGCGCGGCGACGAGCTGCATCAGCACCGGCGACAGCGGCCGCGCGATCAGCCCATCGCCGGGCGTGGCCGAGACGCGCAGCGCCAGATCAAACCCCTCGTCGACGAGATTGACCAGGCGTCCGCTGAGATCGAGATCGATCACCACGTCCGGATAGCGCGCGCGGTACGCTGCGAGCGTGCCGGCAAACAGCGGATTGGCGAACCATACCGGCGCGCTGACCTTCAGGGTGCCGCGGGGGATCACGGTCGCCTTGCTGACGACGGCCTCGACCTCGTCGAGAGACTCCAGCATCGGCCGCACCTGGTCGAAATAGACTTGGCCGGCCTCGGTCAGGCCGACCCGCCGGCTGGTGCGGTTGAGCAGCCGGGTCGAGAGCCGCTGCTCCAGCTGCATGACATGCTTGGAGGCCATCGCCGGCGAAAGCCCCAGGCGATCGGCGGCGGCCGCGAAGCTCTTGAGCTCCGCGACCTGGCAGAATACCCGAATACTGACCAGCGTATCCACTTATCATCAACCCATAGAAAATGATGGCTTAACGAAAAGCATAATGATCAAACCAGAAGAAATTATCAATGTCGGGCACCTTTTCATTTGGAGCTCCGACGATGTCCAGCACCGTATCGACCACCGATCTCAGCCCACTCCAGCCCCCGCTGGCGCTGCGCATCGGCCTGTGGGTCGCCCAGACCCTGCTCTTCGCCCTGTTCTGCTTCGCCGGCGTCACCAAGGTCTTCACGCCGATCGAGGAACTCGCCCAGATGATGCCGTGGACCGGCGAATATTCGGTGGCCTTCGTCCGCACCATCGGCCTGATCGATCTGGCTGGCGGGCTCGGCATCCTGTTGCCGTCGCTGACCCGCATCATGCCGCGCCTGACCGTGCTGGCCGCAATCGGCTGTGCCACGCTGCAGGTGTTCGCGTTCGCCTTCCACATCTCCCGCGGCGAAGCGGCAGTCACGCCCTTGAACATCCTGCTGCTGGCGCTGTCGCTGTTCGTACTGTGGGGCCGCAACGGCAAGGCGCCGATCGCGCCGCGCGGCTGATCCGAGCATCGCCGGCGCTGGCCATCCAGCGCCGGCGCATCGCGTGCTTTGAAGGAAGCCATGATGAGCGAACCGATCCCTGACGTGTCGCGCCGCGGCTTTCTCGCTGGCGCGACAGCCCTCGGCGCCCCAGCCCCCGCCGTCCCGGCCGTCGCCCAGCATCGCGCCGGCATTGTCGTGCTGATCGACCGCAACGACCCCCATGTGATGGGTCACGCCATCAGCTATTCCGGCAATCTGACGCGGCATTTCGGCAGTCTCGGACAGACCCCCGCGATCGAGGTCGTCGCCAACGGCACCGGCATCGACGTATTTCGCGCCGACAAATCACCGCTCAAGGAGCCGCTCGCGGCGCTGCGGCAGATGTATCCGCATATCGGCTTCAGCATGTGCGCCTCGTCGAAGTCGATCGCGGAGAGCAAGGAGAACCTCACGATCCAGCTGATCGACGGCGCCAGGCTGGTGCCGTTCGGCATCGGCCGCGTCGTCGAGCTGCAGCGCAAAGGCTGGGCCTACGTCCATGGCTGAGGCTTTGAGCGCGCCCGCACGGCGCGATCTGCTGCTGGCCGCGGCCAGCCTGCTGCTGCTGACAAGCAGGCCTGCTTGCGCCGGCGCACAGGACCCGAGCCCGCCGGTGTTCCGCAGCGGCCGCACCCAGTTCATCGTCGAGCGGCCGCGCCAGGCGCTGCCGCCGTTGAAGCTGCAGGACATGGGCGGCAAGGACGTGACGCTCGCGCCCAAGCCCGGCCATGTCACGCTGGTCAATCTCTGGGCGAGCTGGTGCGCGGCGTGCAAGGTCGACCTGCCGACGCTGGCCGGGCTCGAGCGGATGCGGATTCCGGCGCTCGACGTCTGGACCATCTGCACCGACCGGCGCGACATCAAGAGCATCCGCCGCTATGCCGAGGCGATCGCGATGCCCCGCGCCTCCTTCGCCGATCCGCATGCGCAAGCGACCAATCCGGCCAATGCCGATGCCTCGATCTTCGCGACGCCGGCGATGCCGATCACCTATCTGGTCGGCACGAGGGGATTGATCGAAGGCTATGTCACCGGGGCGGCCGAATGGCTGTCCGAGCCGGGCCAGGCGCTGTTGCGCTATTATCTCGATCAGCCGGGCGCGTGAAAATCATAACCGGCGGCCATGCCGCCGGTTGTCGTTCCCGTTGAAAAGATACCTATTCTGCCGGCGCCACATGCATGTCGGCATGCGCCAGGTAGCTCTCGGACGTGCCGAGCCGCCCCAGTGCGAACAGCCCGCCTGCGACAGCCGCATAGGCCAGCGCCACCGCCGGCGTGACGCCGAAGCCGCCGCCGATGCCGACGGCCTCGCCATGCATGAAGCCGAAATAGGTCATGACGGCGCCGGCGAGCGCGAAGGCCGCCGCCTTGATGAAGTCGCGCTCGATCACGAACACGCCGATCGCGCCGAGCACGAGGCCGGCGAGGATCGAGCCGCCGCCCATCACTTCGAGCCCGTGATACAGCACGCCCTGCTGCGGCAGCGCCGCGATTGCGGCGGTCTTGACCGCATCGACCTTGTCGGCCGCGAGGCCGCCGACGCTCTGCGCCGCGGCCACCGTCGAGGCCAGCATGGTATCGATCTGCAGCTTGGCCCAGGCGGCGAGATGCGGCGTGAAGGCGAGCACGATCGCCGGCGCGTGCTTGACCGGCGTGGTCTGGAACGCCTGCGCGCCGATCAGCATGCCGATGTAGAGCAGGATCGGCGAGATCGCGACCACCGGCACCAGCGCCAGCAGCACCGAGATGATGCCGAGCCAGGACAGCACGATCACCATCAGCCCGGTCGCTGCCGAATAGCCGATGCGGCCGCCCATCGCCTTCCAGCCGGGATGGCCGATATAGACGGCGTTGATGAAGGGGTTGCCCATCATGCAGCCGATCAGGCTGACGACGCCGTCGGCGGTCAGCACCCGCGTGGTCGGATATTCGTCGCCCGCGGCTTCCGCGCTCTCGACATTGTCCATCGCCTCGACGAGGTCGTAGATGCCGAACGGAATCGCAGTCACCAGGATGATCCCGAGATATTCGAAGCCGGAGAACACCGTGCCGAAGGCCGGCAGCGGCACCGAGAAGCCGAAGCTCGCAAAGGCGTCCCCGACGCCCTTGACGCTGAGCCCGCCGAGACCGAGGCCGAACAGGTTCGAGCCCCACGCGATGATCATGCCGACCGCGATCGCCACCAGGCCGGCAGGCAGCCCCTTCGGATATTTCACCCCGCCGAACCAGCTCACCAGAATGATCGCGAAGCAGACCAGCCCGATCTGCGGCGTCATGTACATCTCGAGCGCCGGCCGCATCGAGATGAAGGTGACCGAGACGCCGGCCAGCGTGCCGAGCAGCGCCGCCCGCGGCGTGATCTTGCGGATATAGGGCGCGACGAAGCCGCCGATCATCAGGATGAAGCTCTGGAAGAACACCCAGACGAGCCCGGCCGACCAGCCCTTCAGCGGATCGCCGGTCTTGAGCGTGATCGGCAGCATGATCACGAAGGTCACGATGAACATGTGCGGGACACTGACGCCCGAGGGCAGCGCGCAGACGTCGCTGCGTCCGGTCTTCTGCGCCAGGCGATAGGCGAGGAAGGCGTAGTACAGGGTCGACAGGCACATCATGAGGCCGAGCGCCGGCAGGATGCGGCCGAACACCAGGCTGTCCGGCATCTTCAGCACGAAGCGCAACAGCCCGGTGAGGACGAGCATGTTGACGAGGATGTTGGTGCCGAAACCGAAGAACGCGTTCCAGTCGCCGGGTGTCCACAGCACCGGCTTGAAATCCGCCTTGACCGAGCTTGCCGTCCCGCTTCCGCTCATCGCCTTGCTCCCCTGTTGCTTGCAGCGACTACATGACCGAACTCATTCGTCTCGACTCGTCTCTCAGCTCTCTCTCAGCTCATGGCCTTCAGAACCGCGGCGGAGTCAGCGACCCAGCCGAAGATGCCGCCCTGGGCCTTGATCATCTTCAGGCCCATCTCGTGGAATTCCGGGAAGTAGGACGCGCAGCCGTCGGAGATGACGACGCAGCGATAGCCGCGGTCATTGGCCTCGCGCACGGTGGTGTTGACGCAGACCTCGGTGGTGACGCCGCACACCAGCAGGTTTTCGACGCCGTGATGCTTCAGCACGTCACCGAGTTCGGTGGCGTAGAAGGCGCCCTTCCCCGGCTTGTCGATCACGACCTCGCCGTCGACAGGATAGAGCGCGGGAATGATGTCGTGGCCGGCCTCGCCGCGGATGAGGATGCGCCCCATCGGACCGGGATCGCCGATGCGAAGTGACGGCGCGCCGCGCTCGACCTTGGCCGGCGGCGCGTCGGAGAGATCCGGCGCGTGCCCCTCGCGCGTATGGATCACCAGCATGCCGCTCATGCGTGCCGCCGCCAGCACGTTGGCAATCGGGACAACCGCACGGGCGAGCTGCGAGACGTCGTTGCCCAGCGTCTCGCCGAATCCACCCGGCTCCATGAAGTCGCGCTGCATGTCGATGATGACCAGCGCGGTCTTGGAGAGATCGAGCGTGATCGGCTCCGGCTCGGCCGTGATCGTAGCGGTTGCCGATGCAGATGAGTTCGCCATACCAGCCGCTTGCCTCTCCACGAGAATGCCTCGCAACAGACGAAGCAAGCGCTATGCCATTGTGTACAATCCCCGGCATCGCCGCAGGCCGGACGAAGTCCGAACTCATTCAATGACTTGAAAGGGCAGCTGACAACGGGGCGGTCGCCGGGCCGCGGGCTTCGCGAAGGCAGCGGCTCATTTCCTGGGCAGTCGATGCATGCAGCGCTCGCGCTGCGGCGCGTCCATGCGCCATTGGGTGCCCGACTCGGGAAGAACCCGCGCCGGCGGGCTAAGGTGCCGTTCCAGGCTCGCTGGACTTCTGCGATCGGCCCGAGGCCGGCGTTTCGAGAAACGTCCACCGATCTCTGCTTTTGACCCTTGACCGAGTTCGGTTCGTGGGCAGGCCGACGGCATCGGCGCGGTGCTGACGAGGTGAGATATTTCGACTATCCTGATCAAGGCAGGGTCGGGCAGAGCCCACGAGAGGGAGATCGATGAGCACAGTCAGAAGCGCTCTGGCCCAGAAGAGCGGCGCCCTGATCCATGTTCGTTCCGGCGACATGGTCGTCGAAGCCTTGCGCCAGATGCGCGACAATCGGGGCCGGTCGGTGCTGGTCATCGACGACGGCGTGCTGGTCGGCATCGTCACCCAAGGTGACTGCGCCATCAAGGTGCTGCTGCCCGGGTTCGATGCGAAGCAGACGCCGGTGAGCCAGGTAAATGACGCGCGACCCGGTGACGGTCAAGCCGGACCATCCGCTGGACGGTTGCATGGCGATGATGGCTCAGCGCAGCTTTCGCCATCTGCCCGCATTGGACGCGGGCAAGGTCGTGGGCGTGATCTCGATCGGAGACGTCGTCAAGAACATCATCCGGGATCTGGAGCACAACGTGGACGGCCTGATGGGCTACATCATGAAAGACGGTCCCGGGGGCTGACGAACGAACCGCGATACCGTCACCCCCCCGTAGGTGTGCTTCTGACCCGAAGCGCCCACCCGTCCATAGCGGACGGGCGCTTTATGCGACTGCGCCGTATCGCATTCTTGGTGATGAATTATCTTTGCGTGTGATGACATCAGCTTATGAACGCGAGAATCCCCTTGCTGGCCGGCCTGTTCGTACTTCTATTGGCTTCGGCGTCTTTCTCATATGCGCAAACGGAAAGTGTCGGCGCTCAGGCAAGTGCGCTCGAAGCGTGGAAAAAGAAGATTGTCATACTGTTAGTTAGCAAGAGAACGTTTCCGCCCGGGGCGGCCGGTCAAAGTGGCACGGCCAAGGTCAAGTTTGTCATCGATCGGCAGGGAAAACTGATTTCCAGAGAACTGGTGGAAAGCACCGGCTCCGCGTTACTCGATACGGCGGCCCTCAGTATGATTGAGCGAGCGGAGCCATTTCCGGAGCCGCCCGCAGAGTTGAGCGACGATAGCTTCGCCTTTACATTACCCATCAACTTTGCAGGCGGGAAGCAGTTGCCTTGGGCAGGCGGACATTGGCCTGCTGAGTGGGTCGACGAGCAGAAGAAGATTGACGCAAAAATTCGCGGCATCTGTCGTGGCTGCTAAGGCGTGACTGAAACTCACGCGCAGCAACACTGAAGCTGCGCCATCCTGCAGCGCTTAGGTCGGCTGATGGCACTCGAAGATTGGAAGAAGATCATCGCGGCGTCCGTAGCCGAACTTCTCGAGAAGCGCGGATTCCGAAAGAACGGGCTGCGCTTCTCGGCCGATCGCGGCGACGCGAAGCTCCTTGTCGAGTTCCAGAGCAGCCAAATGAGCAACAAGACCCGCCTATTGATCACGATCAACCTGAGCATACGGCTTGGCAAACTGGACCGCGACCCGAGCATCTTCCCAGGTGATGGGCACTGGCGGAAGCGAATTGGTGAGTTTATGGACAAGCCGAGCGACTATTGGTGGACATGCCGAAATAGCGAGGACGCTGTTCAGGCGGGAAAGAGGATCGCGATGTTGCTTGAGACGGCCGCTCTGCCGGAGATGGAGCATCTCGCTTCGGCCGAGTCGCTGGCCGCCCTTTGGGCGTCAGGCCAGTCACCCGGCCTCACCCAAATGCAGAGGAACAGATACCTCGCGAAAGTGGCCGGCCAGCCAGCCTGACCGGACCGATTCCTATTGCGCCGACAGATCGTGCCCCATATGGCGAAGAGCAAAATTTGAGCGCAAGGTCGGTTGTGGGCCTGTCCCGAACCCGGCAGGTCGCGCCAAGGATGTCCGCTCTCGGCCCGCACCGGAAGTCGGCAATCAGAGGGCCGATAGGCTGCTTATGACCCTGGCTGTGTGAAAACGCTGCGCGGCTGTTATGATTCTCCAGTGATTCTTTTGGGGGAATCGATGAGGCGCTT